>CAXTZL010000034.1:0-18832 GCA_964248555.1 uncultured Bryocella sp. | reverse complement strand
CCATCAAAATGCTCACCGGCCTGCTCTCCCCCACCGCCGGCAGCATCCGCATCTTCGGCGAAGACCTCCTCTCCCACGCCGTCGAGGTCAAACGCCACATCGGCGTCGTCCCCGAGGGCATGGCCCTCTTCGGCCGCCTCACCGCCCCCGAATACCTCCAGTTCGTCGGCCGCATGTACGGCCTGGACAAACCAACCGCCGCCAGCCGCAGTGCCGAACTGCTCGAGTTCATGGGCCTCGCCAACGAGCGAAGAAAGCTCATCACTGACTTTTCCCACGGCATGGGCAAAAAACTCGCCCTGGCTGCCGCCGTCATTCACGGCCCCAGGCTGCTCTTCCTCGACGAGCCCTTTGAGGGCGTCGACGCCATCGCCGCCGGCCTCCTCAAATCCATGCTGCAGGGGATGATCGCCCGCGGCGCCACCGTTTTTCTCACCTCCCACGTGCTCGAAATCGTAGAACGCCTCTGCACCCATGTCGCCATCATCAACCGCGGCCACATCGTCGCACAGGGTTCGCTCGAAGAGCTCCGGGCCGGCGTCGCCGCACGCGGCGCCAGCGCAGACCCCGAATCCGGCACCGCCCAAAGCAACGGCGCCAGCAAACTTACCCTCGAACAAATCTTCCTCTCCGTCGTCGGCAATGACACCCCCGTCCAAACCTCCGAAGGCGAGCTCCCTTGGCTCAGCTGAGCGCCACCTCGACCGACACCCGCACACCCCACACCGCAGCCCAACTGCGCGCCATCGCCTGGCTGCGCTGGCGCATCCTTGTCAACGGCTTTCGCCGCAAGGGCGGGGCCGGCGAACTCATCGCCCGCATCCTCGTGCTTCCGCTATTTGCCGCTTTCGCGATCTTCCCCACGCTGGCAGCAGGCTTCTTCGGCTACACCTTCACCCACAACGGCACCCTGGGCAGCATCGCCTGGATCCTCTGGGCCGCTTTTGCCATTGCGCAGCTGCTCAATATCAACCTCGGCCAGCCCGGAACCACCTTTGACCCTGTCGAGTTGATCCGCTTTCCCATGCCGCTCCGCCGTTTCGTCCTCGTGCGGCTCCTTTTCGGCCTGCTCGCTCCGGCCAACATCGTCGTCAGCCTGATGTGCGTGGCCGTCGTCGCGGGCGTCACCCTCGCCGCGCCGCGCCTGTTCCTCCCCGCGCTGCTGGCCCTCGCCGTCTTCGGCCTGGCCAATATCCTGTTTACCCGCATGATCTTTGCCTGGATAGACCGCTGGCTCTCCACCCGCCGCGCCCGCGAGGTCTTCACCGCTTTCATTTTTCTTGCCTCGCTCGGCGTCCAGGCCCTCAACGCCCGTTATAATCCCGGCTTTCGGCAGGGGGTGCGCCATCACCGCGCCGCCGCCAACACCGCCAACGCGTCTTTCCTCCTCACCCTCGCCCATCGCGCCCACCCGGTCCTCGCCTGGCTTCCGCCCGATCTCACTGCTGAATCTCTTCGCCTGGCAGCCGCCGGTCACCCTGTCGGCTACCTCCTCCGCACCCTGCTCTGCGCTGCCTTCGCCGCGCTGTTTCTCGCCGTGTACACCCTGCGCATGCGCAGCGAGTTCCGTGGGGAAAACCTCAGCGAGACCGCCGCACTCACGAAGCCCGCATCCGCCGCAAAGCGATCACGCACCATCGCAGCGCCAGCTTCCCTGCCCCGAAAAGACATCGTCGCCAACTCCGGCTGGCTACCTCCGACACTCGCGCCCCTGCTCGGCAAAGAGTTGCTCGTCATGCGCCGCAACACCGGCCTGTTCTATGGCCTGGTCGCTCCCGCGGTCATGGTGTTTCTCTTCGCGGGCCGCATGTCCTCGCGCAGCGGTTTCGGAGCCCATTGGGTCCTGCTGGCCGCCGTAGCCTATGCCCTTCTCGGCGTCGCCCCCATGGGCTTCAACGCACTCGGCCTTGAAGGCACCGGCGCCCAGTTCTACTTCATGGCCCCGGTTCGGCTGCGCGACGTCTTCCTGGCCAAAAACCTTTTTACCCTCGCCATCGCCTTTGCCGAAGCCGTTCTCGTGCTCGCGATCACAGCCTACGTAGCCGGCCGCCCAACACCGGGCGATTGCCTTTTCGTCCTGCTCTGGGCACTCGGCACGTTTCTCCTGCTCATGCTCGTCGGCAACCGCCGCTCCCTCGCCGCGCCCCGCAAAGTCAACCCCGGCCGCACCATGAAAAAAACACAATCGCCCCTAAGCGCCTACATTTCGATCGGCATCATGCTGGCCTGCACAGCCTTCGGGCTCGGCAGCGAACTGTTTTCCACCTACCTCGACAAAAACTGGATCGGCCTCATCCTCATGCTTGCCTTCGTCGCCGGTGCCGCGCTGTTCTACAACGCAAGCCTCGACACACTCGAGGCCTACGCCACGGAACATCGCGACACCCTCTTCGAAGAACTCGGCAAAAAGACCTGACTGCCGTTCGCCTAACGCACCTTCTTCAGCAAACGCTCAAACAGCCTCAGTACCGCCTTTGGATCTTCCTGGTGCGGACAATGCCCCACACCCTTGATCGCGACCCGTTCATAGAAGCCAGAGAAGTATTTCTTCTCCTCCTCCGAAGCCTCCGGCGCCACGCAGCCATCATCCGTTCCATATCCGAAGATCGTCGGAACAGAGATCTTCGGCTTCGGCGTAACATTCAACTCCGCCTGCTGCGCCGCATACGCCGGCTTGCCCAGCGAGTTCCCCCACCGATTGCGATACGAATCCAGAACAATCGTCGCAAACTGCGGGTTCTTCCAGTAAGCCGCCGTCTCCTCGAACTCCTTC
Source organism: uncultured Bryocella sp. (assembly GCA_964248555.1). Taxonomy (GTDB): domain Bacteria; phylum Acidobacteriota; class Terriglobia; order Terriglobales; family Acidobacteriaceae; genus Granulicella. Next base: position 16,059 of record CAXTZL010000034.1, on the reverse strand, counting down.
GTGGAAAACTTCCAGGTCGGCGACCAAATCTTCCAGATCAACTCGCAAAGTTCATGCGCATTCTCGCGCAGACCCTTCTCACCCTGCGCCGTCTGGAAATACCACTGATACCAGTACTGATGAACCTGCTTGGGTGGCAGCGGACGCCCGCCATACATCACATACGGGCTCGCTAGCGCCAGATGCCCCATCACCCGCTCCGGCACCAGCAGGGAAAGATCGAACCCGGTCCGCGCCCCCCAGTCATGGCCGATTACCAGGAACCGGTCGATGTTCAGCGCATTCGTCAGCACCAGCATGTCGTCGGTCAGCGCCGCTTCCTGGCCTGAAACCAGGTTGTCCTGCCGAACCGTCGTCCCTCCATACCCACGCATCGAGGGGACAATCAGACGCAGCTTACGCTTTGCAGGCTGGATCAACTCCGCCAACTGATCCCAACCAGCAGCCGCATACGGAAATCCATGCAGCAACAAAACGGGCTGGCCATCACGCGGGCCAAACTCACGGTAACTAAATTCCACACCAGACGTTTGCAGAACCAGAGGCTCACTCATGCCTCCCTTGGATGCACGGAGCCCCCCGGACGCCAGCTCTGCTATACCCCCAGCAAGGCCCTCGCATGGCCTCCACGAAAAGCCGCCTCTTCCTCCGAACTCAACGCCAATGCCTTCAAAAACTCCACGCCGTGCGTATTCGGACTGAAGGGATAATCCACCGAATACATCATGTGCTCGAACCCAAACACCTCGCGCGCGCAGTCAAACGGCGGCTTCGTGAAATACCCGCTGCTTGTCACATAGAACTGATCCTTGAAGGTCTCGGCCACACTGCGCTTCAGCTTTGCCACCGGTGACAAAATCCCGCTCGAGCGAGCCAGTGCATAGGGCAAACCCTCGCCCATGTGCCCGATAATCACCTTCAACGCAGGCAAACGGTCCATCACGCCGGACACAATCAGCCGCAGGGTATGCAGCCCGGTCTCCGCATGCCATCCCCAACCAGCAATCGACAGCAGGCGCCCCAGATCTCCCGGCAGGCCGCTGTAATACACCTCCGCCACCGCTTCGGGCGGAGGCGCCGGATGCACATACACCGGAACACCCAGCGCTTCTGCCGCCTCCAGCACCGGAAAGAACTCCGGCGCATCCAGAAATTTGCCATCTGAAGTCCCATCGAACATCGCGCCTACAAAACCCAGCTCCGTGACGCAGCGCTGCAACTCCTTCACGGCCTCCGCCGGCTCCTTCAGCCCCGGTGTCGCGAGCGCACGAAACCGTGTCGGATTCGCCTTCACGGCAGCGGCAATCTCGTCATGCATCCCGCGCATCACTGCCGTCTGCTGCGCCGGTGCCAGCTTCTCAATCCCCAGCGCCGCCAGCGACAGTACCTGCACATCGATCCCCGCCTCATCCATCGCCGCAATCCGTCCCGCGCCCACATCCAGCAGCTTTTCGCGCATCATCTGCAGCGGTAGCGGCGCACTCTCACCCTCGGCATGGGTCGCCTTCAGGAAATCCTTCGTCACAAAATGTTCTTCCAGCGTAATCGTCTGCATCGCAAGCGCTCCTCTACGCGCTCTGATGCTCAGGCTCCTGCACCTCACTCAAATGCAGCCGCCGCAGCAGGGGGGAAATCGTAAGCCCCTGCACCAGGATCGAAAACACCACCACAACATAAGTCGTTACCAGCAGCATATTGCGCTCAAGTCCCTGCCCATAGGGCACCGACAAGGCCAGGGCAACAGCCAGTGCGCCACGCAGCCCACCCCACGTCAACACGGCCACCGTGCCCGGCACGTGCTTGTGGAACAGGCTCAGCACCCTCACCGGAATCACCACGCTCATCCACCGCGCCAGCAGCACAATGGGAATCGCCAGCAGTCCCGCAGCCAGGTATCTCTTCTGCAACGGCAACACCAGCAACTCCAGCCCCAGCAGAAGAAACAGCACCACGTTCAGCATGTCGTCCGCAAGCTCCCAGAACCGCTCGACGTGCTCCCGCGATTCCGCGCTCATCGCAAAGTGCCGCGCCCGCCCGCTCACCAGCAGCCCCGCCGTCACCACCTCAAGCGGTGCCGAAACGCCCAGCGCATCCGCCAGCGCATAGCCGCCCATCGCCAGCGCCAGCGTCAACAGCACCTCCACACGATATCCATTCACCAGCAGCAGCACGCGATAGGTCAGGTAACCCAGCCCGGCACCCAGCAAAATCGCGCCTCCCGCCTTCAGCGTCAACGACAGCAGAAAGCCACCCACCGAGGGCACCGAGCCTCCCGCCGACGCCGTCACCAGCGCAAGAAAAATCACCGCCCCCACGCCATCGTTGAATAGCGACTCACCCGCCAGCTGCGTCTTCAGCGCCGCCGGCGCCCCCACACGCTGCAGCATCTCCAGCACCGCAATCGGATCCGTCGGTGAAATCAAGGCGCCAAACAACAGCGCGCTCATCGTGCTGATATGTACATCGATCAGCTGCAAACCATACTTAAACAGCACCGCAACAAAAATTGTCGAAAGGGCCGTGGCCCCGATCGAAAGCGTCGTCACCGGAAGCTTCTCCCGGCTCAGCTCCCGCAAATCCAACTGCAGCGCCCCCGCAAACAGCAGCAGGGAAAGCATCCCGTGCAGCACCACCGCATTGAAATCAATGCCGCCCACCACATACTTCGCCTCCGCATGCACCCACGGTACGTAGCTGCTCGAAAGCACGAGCGCGGCTGCGGCCACCAACGACAAAATCATGGTGCCGATCGACGTCGGCAACCGCAACACCCGAAAACTCAAAAAGCTGAACAACGCGCCGATAGTCACCAGCAAGCTGAGCAGTGCAAAAATCGACATGCCAAACAACCTCACAGGCTCAGATGACGAGACCTATCCAAGGTATACAGGCCTGCTTTCGATTTATGCCGCCCTGATGAATGCAGGCATACGCGGCTCCCCAAGCCGAATGCTGACCCAGGGCTAAGCTCTAACCCAGAGCCGAGTGCTGGCCAAGCGCCAAGTGCTGACCACAGCAGGCCCGATCCAGCCGCAACGCTATTCAGCCGGCTCTACGCTCCATCGCACACTCCAGGCAGGCAGTTCATCCCCCGTCCCTGCAAAGCCCTCCAGCCAGATCACCTCACCCGTCGCTTCACCGAAGCCACCGCGCGGCTCGTGCCACAGGTTCGCAGCAAGCGACAGACCCACGCCACCGGCAAGCTTCCAGGTGATCCGTAATCCGCCGGGCCCAAGCACCTCGTAGTGCCCGCACCGCCCACTCAGGCCGCGCAGCAGCGGCACGGTCCGTTCCCGCCGCGTACGCAACAGGCCCGTGTATAACTCCAGCCACGCTGAGTGGCCGGCCTCACCACGCTCCTCCCAGCGCAACTGCGCGGAACGAAATGTATCTTCCGCCTGCGGGTCAGGTGCATTCTTGAGGTCCTCCTGCGACACCCCCGGCAGCTTGCTGATCTGCTCACAACGACCTTTCTGCACCGCCTTGCCAAGGTCCCCATGAAAGTCGCAGAAGTAGGGAAACGGCGCACTCGCACCCCACTCCTCTCCCATGAAAAGCATCGGCGCCTGCGGCAACAGCAACGCCACGCTCACCATCGCACGCACCACCTCGGTCGGCAGCAGGCTCGTCACACGCTCGCCAAAGATGCGATTCCCCACCAGGTCATGGCTCTGCAAAAATGAGATAAACGCATTCGGCGGCACATGACATCCCGCCTCGAAATCCTTCCCCTTCTCCTCCGCCGCAATCACAAAACCCTCAGCCAGCGCCTTGCCCAGCCGCTCCGTTTCTCCCTTGTCGTCGGCCTTCCGATCGTCGAAACCACCCATAAACCCCGCGCCCAACAGGTGATCGATATCGTGATTCCACTGCGCCGTATAGCACGTCAGGCAGCCATCGCCCTCGCGCACCAGCTTGCCCGCAATGTTGTCTTCATCCTCGCGGATCAGGTGAACATGGCGCACTCGCTCACCCGCAAAGGCATGCACCCGCTCCGCCAGCTCATCCAAAATATGCTTCGGCCCGTTGTCGATAATGGCGTGCGCCGCATCCAGCCGCAGCCCGTCCATCTTGTACTCTTCCAGCCAGAACATCGCATTCTGCAAAACGAACTCGCGCGCTTCGTGACTGCATCCGCCGTCAAAATTCAGCGCCGGACCCCAGCCCGTCTGGTGATCCTTCGAGAAAATCTGCGGAAAATAGACTGGCAGGTAATTTCCCTCCGGCCCGAAGTGGTTATAAACCACATCCAAAATCACGCTAAGCCCGCGCTCGTGCGCCGCCTGCACAAGATCCTTCAGATCCTCCGGCCGCCCATACGCCGAATCCGGCGCATACCACAACACCGCGTCATAGCCCCAGTTACGCGTCCCCGCAAAATCCGCAATCGACATCAACTCGATCGCCGTCACACCCAACTCCACCAAGGCATCCAGCTTTTCAGCCGCCGCCCGAAACGTTCCCTCCGGCGTAAACGAGCCGACATGCAACTCATACAGCACCGTCTCCGCCCATGGCCGGCCCCGCCACGCGCTTTCCTTCCAGGCATAACTCGCCGGATCGATCACCTCACTCGGCCCGGCAACATCCCGTGGCTGAAAACGCGATGCCGGATCAGGCACGTCCATCCCGTCCGGCAGCACCAGGCGATACAGCGTTCCAGGCCCGGCATCGGCAACGCGGATCTCATGCCAGCCATGCCCATCCGCCTGCATCGCCAGCGGTTCACGTCCCTCAACCGCCAACCGCACAGAATGAGCCGCTGGCGCGAAAAAGCGGAAGAGCGTTCCCGCCCCGTCCGCATACTCCGCCCCAAAAGGCTGGCCAGAATGATGCTGCTCTGCTTCCCGTGCGGTGCTTTCGTTGGTTGCCGAACTCACGTGCGGTTTTCTCCCTAGGCCTGGGCGGCTTGCTCCAGGGCCCATCGCACCGTCCAGGGGAAATAGCGGCTCCCTTCAGGCTGCGGGCCTTCATGCCATAAGATGCGCCCGCGCGTTTCGGGAAAGTCGTCCTTCTCGTAGTCACACAGGTTGGCATAAAGCCACAGCGTGCCCTGGTTCCCCGCTGCCCACGAAACAACCACTGCACTCGAGCCAAGCACCTCAAAGCTGCCGGCATTGCCCACAATGGAATCCAGCAGCGGCATCACGGCCTCGCGGCGAACCTTCAGCATGGCTTTATAACGTGCCAACACCTCGGCATGCCCGCCCTGTCCCGGTTCGCTCCAGTCAAGCTTCGCGGAATCAAAGGTCGCCTTCGCCAAAGGATCCGGAATGCTGTCCCGTTTTGCCGGATCCTTGAACTCCGGGAACTCCGCAGATTCGTTCTTGCGTCCCTCCCGCACCTGCTCCGCCAACTCGCCATGAAAATCGCAGAAGTAAGGAAAGGGCTGCGAGGCTCCCCACTCTTCTCCCATGAAAAGCATCGGCGTCTGCGGCAACAGCAGATACGTTGCAATCAACGCCCGCATCGCCTCGGGCTTTGTGATCTCCGTGATCCGTTCCCCAAAAGCCCGGTTCCCGATCTGATCGTGATTCTGGATAAAAGCAATAAACGCACCCGGAGGCAGATGAGCACAGGACTCACCACGGTTCTTGCCCGTGCACACCGATGCCTGTCCCTGAAACGCAAACCCTTCCGCAAGCGCACGTCCCAGCAGTGTGGTATGCCCCTCATAGTCCTTGTAATAGCCCACGTCCTCGTGCGTACCCGCCGTGTGCAACACGTGGTGCATGTCGTCGTTCCACTGCGCGGTAAAATGCTCGGGCAGCTCCCTCGCATCGCGCGACAACCGGAACGCCTCGTTCTTCTCATTCTCCAGCACCAGATGGACCGGATATCCGGTGGGCAAAGCCTTCACACACTCGGCAAGCTCCGCAAGAATATGCTTCGGGCTCTCGTCGATAATGGCGTGCACCGCGTCCAGCCGCAAACCATCCAGGTGAAACTCTTCAATCCAGTACAGAGCGTTGTGAATCACAAGCTCGCGAACAATCTCACTCTGCTCGCCATCGAAATTGACCGCATCGCCCCAGCTTGTCTTGTGCCGCTTGGTTAACAGGTTCGGAAAATACGAAGGCAGCATATTGCCCTCGGGTCCGAAGTGGTTATAAACCACATCCAGCAGCACCATCAGCCCACGCGCATGCGCGGCCTCCACCAGGGCCTTCAAGTCCTCCGGCCGGCCATAGCTCGAATCCGGCGCATACAGCAGCACACCGTCATAACCCCATCCACGCTCACCGGGGAAATCACCCACAGGCATGATCTCGATCGCCGTCACGCCCAGCCCCGCCAAATGATCCAGCTTCTCAATAGCCGCGAGAAAGGTACCCTCCGGCGTAAAGGTGCCGATATGCAGCTCATAGATCACGGCCTCCTTCCACTCACGGCCCTCCCACGCACCGTCCTTCCACGTGTACCGCCCCGACGCAATCACCTCGCTCGGTCCATTCACGTCCAGCGGCTGAAAGCGGGACGCCGGATCCGCAACCTGGGTGCCATCCGGCAACCGGTACCGGTACCGTGACCCCGCACGCGCCCCATCCGTCAGCAGCTCATGCCAGCCGTCGCCACACGCCTCCATCGCAAGAGGCGCATCCCGTCCCTCGACGACCACCGCAAGCTCCGCCGCGTTCGGCGCGAAGAAGCGAAAGCGAACGCAACCGTCAGGCTGCACCTCCGCCCCAAACGGCATCCGGTGTACGCGAGAGAAACGCTCGCCCTCTGCCCCATCGGCTACCCACGCCTTTTCCTCGGAAACCTTTTCTGTTGCAATCGCAATACTCATAACACCTCCCGGACCGCCTCTAGTGGGCGATTTCTGCTGATTCCGCTTGCCTCGGATCCTCCCTCACCGCATAACATCCGCAGCTACGGACTCCCTGAGCATGACCTTGGTATTTGGGTAGGATGCAGAGCAGGATGAAGGTTGTTCCGCTCTGTTCCCTGCTGGCGCAATTCCTTCAAAGCACATCGAACAGGAGAGACCGCGATTTTGACCAGGGGAATGGTCCCCACCCCGCCCGTACGGTGGCCTTACCGGCTCTGCAGCGGCTTGGAGATCGCCTCCAGCGACTGACCGGCCGCCTCCACCCCAATGCGCCACTCGCACACTGCGCCCGCCAGCATCAGCGCCGCACCCAGCCCATATCCTCCGGCTACCGCCCAGCGCGATCCCGTATTGATCAAAAATCCAAACAACAGCGGAGCACCCGCCCCACCCACCAGCGTGCCAATTGCATAAAAAATCGCAATGGCAAGCGCCCGCATCTCCAGCGGAAAAATCTCGCTTACCGTCAGATACGCCGCACTCGCCGCCGACGAGGCCACAAAGAAAATCATAGAAAACAGAATGCCCATACCGCGTGGTCCCAACCGCCCCATGCCGAACGGAAACAACGTCACCAGCAACAGCAGACCCGCTATCCCATACGTTGCCGTGATCATCGGCTTGCGCCCAATCTTGTCGAACAAAGGCCCCAGCAGCAACGGCCCAAAAAAACTCGCAATCGCAAACGGCAAAAGGTGCTGCGGCAGATCCCGGTTCGGCACGCCGTAAAACTTCTTCACAATCAATCCGTACGAAAAAAACACCGCATTGAAGAAAAACGCCTGCGCTGCCATCAGCACCAGGGCCAGAATCGATCGGCTGCGATTCTCGCCCACCATATTGCCAAAGATCTCCCGCAACGGTGTGTGGTCCCGCACAGTCAGCTTCAGCTCTCCCTCGGGAGCGGGCAGCGACTCCGGTTTGCCGTGCGTGGCCCGCCGTTCCATGTCACTCACAATGCGGTCGGCCTCCTGCTCCCTGCCGCGCAGCATCAGCCAGCGCGGACTTTCCGGCACAAACAACCGCAGCACCAGCACCACGGTTCCCAGGGCACCGCCTATCCCAAAGGCGTACCGCCATCCCCGGTCGATTGGGATACCATGCCCGTGCAGCAGAAACATGGCCACCAGCGCCCCCACGCTGGCACCCACCCAGAACGTTCCGTTCACCACCAGGTCCACCGTGCCCCGCACCTTGCCTGGAATCAACTCATCCACAGCGGAATTAATCGCCGCATACTCTCCTCCAATGCCAACCCCCGTGAAGAAGCGAAACACCGCAAACGAACCGAACCCCCAGGAAAACGCACTCGCCACGGTGGCCAGCGAGTACGTGGCCAGGGTCACAAGAAACAGCTTTCGCCGGCCCAGCCGGTCGGTAAGATACCCAAACAGCAGCGCGCCAAAGACCGCACCGATCAGGTAGGTCGTCGCCGCCCCCGTCACCTGCGTATCGCTCAGATGGAGCCCCGACTTGCTTTCTAGAATCCCGGAAAGCGAGCCTACCAGTGTGACCTCAAGCCCATCCAGCAGCCACGACGTTCCCAGTGCCGTAATGATCCGTGCATGCCATCGCGACCACGGCAAACGGTCCATCCGCTGCGGAATGTCCGTGCTGATTTGTTCGCCCTCAGCGGCCTTCTCGCCGGTCGTCTTCATCGCAAATCCACCTCGAAACTTGCCTCAGGGGATTGACCCAGAACGTGATGCATACCCTCGCACGCCCTCTGCTCCGCAATCCCAACCCGCTGTTTCTGCATTCTGCCTGCCCTATTCTTTGCCGCTCTTTTCGTCGCCGTCATCCTCGCGTTCGATCACGCTGATCCCGCCATTCCGCTCCAGCACCGCATAAGCCACCTCATCAACGCTCTCGATTCCCTTCAGCCGGCTGGCCGCCTCGAGATCGGCTTTTCCGACATGCATGCGCGTAGCCGTATCTTCTTGCCACTCGCCATCCCGCATCAACAGCAGCGGCGTCCCGTCCACAAAGGCTCCAATGCGTGGCGACCGCGTCTTCACCCACGAAACCGTGCGGTGCAGCAAACCCACCGTGATCACCGCGCACGTGCAGTTGGTCAGCGAACGATCAGTGCCCACGGTGGACAAGATAATCACGCCACCCATCAGGAACACCAACACAAAGTCACCCAGCGTCAACTGCCCACCCGGACGCCGCGCCAGCACGCGTACCACGATCATCAAAAAGAAATACCCCGCTACGGCGTGCAGAATCGTGCCCATAAAAACCCCTCCATTCCAGTCGGCCCTTTGCACCGCAGAAGCGTGCCCGAAATCCTCATGGAAGAACAAAGGTCGAAGCCTTGATCTCATCCCCACCCGTTGTCGCCATCGTGAAATGGTGCAGCCCGATGGAGGACGGCCTCAATTCAATCTGTATGGTCACCGGCATCGACGTAGCCGCAAACGTATACGTCACGCCCCCGTTGCCCAGAACGGAGGCCTCGGGCTGTGGGATCACACGCTGTGCACCAAGCTGCTTCAGCACCATGTCGCTTACGAAAAACTGGAACTTGCCATCGTGCAGCGCCGCCGCACCGGGCAAAATGGTCATAATGGATGGCGTATTTTCTCGTTCCACACGCTCATACTTCACCTGTAATTTCCCATCCGCGGTTCGCCTTTCCGCATTCGCCAGCGGCCCCTTGCCCAGCAGCCCACTTAGGTCTGCAAGCAACACCAGGCCAAAAAAACTCCAGACCACCCGTTCAAATCTCCACCAGCGGCGTTGAAATCCGAGATCCTCGCCCACGGCCACAGCACCATCCACCTTGGCCACGGTGTCGCCAACCGGTTTCGCCTGCTCCTGCTCAGAAACTGCTGCCATTCCATCCTCCCGTTAGCGCGCTTGCAGTACACGGCAGACAATGCATCCTCGACGCCTCGAACGGATGCAATCCAGCACAAGACGTTTCAGTCGTCTTCCTTTGGAATAATGCTGATCTCCCCATTCCTCTCCAGCACCGCCGTTTCAATTTCGCCAAGCTCGCGCAAACCCTGATCGCGTGCCCGCTCCATCACGTCGTCATCCTTCAGCCGCATCAGGCGCATCGTCTGCACCCTCCAATGCCCTCCCTCCAGCAGAATGAGCGGCGTTCCGTCCAGCACCTTGGCTACGGCGTCTGAACGGCTGCGCGCCAGCACCAGCGCATAATGTGCGAAGGCAATCGCCATAATTTGGCAAAACGCGTTCGTCAGCGACGCCTCATTCGTCACAATGGCCGTCAGCATCAGCCCACCCAGGAAGAAAATCAGGATGAACTCAAACGGCGTCAACTGCTTGCCGGGCCGCCGTCCCACAATGCGGACGATAAAAACAAGAAAAAAATACCCAAACAAGGCGCGCAGAACGGAAGCGACAGACTCCATGACGTTCCTCTCCTGTGTCTCTCTCAGATGCCTCCCAAAGCGGCCGACCGCAGCCAAAGCAAAATCAGCCTTCATCCACCCGAAAGGGTGAACCGAAGTTTCCCTTCACTCGGCCCCCGAAAGCGCCCGGGAACAGCTACTCTTGGAAGGCGTTTCACCAGAGGTTTCCCTGCGGCACGTCAGGGATCCAAGGAGCTCCACATTGGCGGTTTTTGTCCGAAACATTAGCGCACCCGGCTACGATGAGGGCGTCGTCCGCCAGACAGACACCCGGGCCATGGCAGTGGCCACCTCCTTGTTCTTCATGGTCGGCTTCCTCACCTGCCTGAACGACATCATCATTCCGCACCTGAAATCCATCTTCGAGCTCAACTACGCCGAAGCCATGCTGGTGCAATTCGCCTTCTTCAGCTCCTACTTCGTCTTCAGCTATCCGGGCGGCCTCATCGTCGAGCGCTTCGGCTACAAGCGCGCCATGATTGCCGGTCTCGTCACCATGGCCATCGGAGCGGGCGCCTTCGTTCCCGCCTCCTACGTCGCCAGCTTTGGTGTCTTTATCACCGCCCTCATCATTCTTGCGGCCGGCATGACCGTCGTCCAGGTCGCCATCAACCCCTATGTCACTGTCATCGGGCCACCGGCAACTGCCTCGAGCCGCCTCAATCTGGCCCAGGCCTTCAACTCCGTGGGCACCTTCATCGCACCGTTTCTCGGCGCCGCCTTCATTCTCCATGGCGTCACGCAAGTCAATCCGACAAGGCTGCACTCCCTCTCCGCGGCAGCGCGCCAGGCCTACCGCGCCACGCAGGCCTCCTCCGTGCGGCTGCCCTATATCGGCCTCGCGCTCATGTTGCTGCTCATCGCCCTCGCCCTCGGCCTGATCAAGCTCAAAACCCAGACCGGCGTCTCACAGCACACCCAGGACTTCCGTCCCGGCGCCTTCGCCGAAGCCCTCAACCGCCCTGACAGCATCTGGCGTCACCCCTGGCTGCTTTTTGCCGCTCTCGGCATCTTCACCTACGTCGGCGCCGAGGTCTCCATCGGATCACTGGCTGTCAGCTACATGGGCCTGCCCCAGATCGCCGGTCTACCGGAACAAACCGCGGCCTATTTCCTTCCCGTGTACTGGGGTGGCCTCATGGTAGGTCGCTTCCTCGGTTCCGCCATTTTGCAGCGCGTACGCACCGGGCTTGTGATCGGCATCGCCGCCACTGCCGCGGTCGTTCTGCTTTTCATCAGCATGCATACCCTCGGCACCGGCCAGGTCTACACCCGCAGCGTCGACCTGTTCGGCTTCCATCACAACCTGATTCTGCCCCGCTCCGTTCCCATGTGGACCCTGCTCGCCATCGGTCTCTGCGACTCCGTTCTGTTTCCCTCCATCTTCGCCCTCGGCATCCAGGATCTCGGCCCCCTCACCAGCAAAGGCTCCAGCCTGCTAATCGCCTCCATCCTCGGGGGCGCCCTCCTGCCGGAGTTGCAGGGCAGAATCGCAGACCGCATCGGCCTGCAGCCTGCCTTCATCGTGCCCGCAATCTGCTTCCTCTACATTGCCTGCTTTGGTTACGCCGCCATACGGCGCCGGCCCGCCCCATCAGACCCGGCGATGCCGCTGGTTCCGGTGGAGCCCGTATAGCCAGCTTGCATCACCGCAGGAAAGACACCGTCGTGGCCATCGAGCCCTCCCACAAAAAGGTTTCGATGGCCACAGCCATTTACCCGGGAACTCACCTACGGCATGCGGTCAATACCCCGCGGAAGCGGACGGCAGCGTGATCAGTGTGCAGGTCAAAAACCCACCGCTGCCCCAAGAAAACGCGATCTGCAGCGTCTGCGGCAGCCCCGAGACCTGCAGCGGCTGTACCGAGACGGCCCCTCCAGAATCTGAAGCAACAGCCGTCTGCGAACTCGACAGAACCGGCGATGCCGAACACGCTCCGGAAGCCGGGCACAGCCCCTCCCATCCGAGGACCCGTTGAAATACGGTCAGCGGCGCTCCCCCAAGAGCATGTCCGGCCGCATCCGTCACCTGCACCCCAACCGGCACCAGCGAAGTGCCCTGCGGCACGCTCTGCCCCGCGCCATTTACCAGAGTCACCTGCCATTGGGAAGAATCCACGCTGTTCAGCGTCCACGTGGCACACACCTTCCCCCAAACGCATCCCGTGACGGTCGTCGCTCCTGCGGTGATACTCCCTACATTGACCATCACCGTCGCCACCCCGTCAGCTCCGGTCGCCGCTCCGGCATCGGCAAGGCTAAGCCCCGCACCTGCTGACCAGACCACAGGCACCCCTGTCGCCGCCGTCCCGCTCTGCGTCGCACGAAGCTGCAGGGTCCAGCTGCCACCCGTTCCCCCTGCTGCAACATAAGCGGTTGCAGCGGAAAATGCGGCTGTCCGCACCGGATCAGCATCTGTCAGCGTGACCCCAACGCTCGCTCCCCCGCTGATTTCCGTGGCGCTCAGCAAAGCCGTCCCTGCCGCGACCCCAAGCACCGTGCTCTGCACGCGGCCATTGCTGTCGCTGGTGACCCAGCAATTTGGAGCCGTGCCACATACCGTTAGCTGTGCCGTCCCCGTCGTCACACCCAGACTTACCGTCGCTCCTGCCAGGGGCGTCACCCCATCTGCCGCGAGCACCTGCACCGCAAAGGGCACCGCCGCCAGGCTCCCGCTCCCAAGACTCGCCGGAGCGGAAACCAACTGCAACAGATCAGCTCCATTGGTGTAGGTCAGGGCTCCTGTCATCGCGGTGCTGCCGCCCGTCGCCAGATCCGAGACAGTCACCGTTACCGCCTTGTTGAAGGAAGCACCAACAGCCGCCCGCGAAGGCACCAGCACAACGATCTGCGTCGCGGAAAGGCTCTGAACCACCGCTGCCGCCCCATTCACCCTCACGACATTCCCCGCCTGAAACCCCGACCCAAGGACGGTCACAATGCCCCCGCCCTGCCCCACGGTCGTCGGCGACACCGTATCCGCATACAGAATGCGTAACTTATAGCTGAAATCGGGCCGGCCCACCCCAAATTGGTCGCCCACCACAAAACGCACCGCGGTGTCGGTCGACTGCCCGCTGACATGCAGCTGCGTCATCCCGAATACCAGCGAGTTGAAAGCAACGCCCTGCGCCGCCACCGTCGGCAGAATGCCGAGCGCATCGGCACCCCGCCAAACCCCTACTATGGGCAGCGCCTTGTTCACCGAGGCGGAACCCGCTTCATCGGTCGCCGTCGCTTCCAGCGTCCACGTACGGTGCGCCCGGACGGCGATACCCCACCAGGAGCTCTGACCCCACCCGCCGAGAACGCCCGGCACAAAACCGCTGGCATCGGGGGCTGCCGGCGAGGCTTCCGTCCCCTGACTCGCGTCCGAGCCAGGGAGGGCCCCATCACCGGCCGTCAGCGTCGGGTCGCCAAACGAAGTTCCAATCGCTGATTCATCCACCGTTGTCTGCGGTGAGCCGGAAGGCGTCACCGCTGGCCGTACGTACGGCGCCAGCGCATAAGCCCCCGTATAAAGAGGATTGATCGGCTCCGTCGTGAAATAAAGATCAGAAAGACCATCGATCGGCACTGCCTGGAACTGGTAATACCCCTCCAGACCGCCATCAGGAGATCCTGCCGGTGATGCCTGCACCTGCGTCACCGGATTTGCGAGAGCCTCCTGATATCCAAAACCTGTGGTCGCAGACACCACCTCCCAGGTCTCCATCACCCCCGCATGCTGCCGGCGAGCCGTCACGTTCACCCAGTCCATACCCTGGCCGGAGGGAAAGCTCAGCACGCCCCAGGCATACACCGTGTCCGTGCTGCTCAGCCGTTTGCCCTTTGTCAGATTGCTCGAACTCACCGGGTAAAGCTCACTCAACGAGCTAAGGTCATCCGCACGCAGGGTGAACGGGTTTTGCATGCACTGGTACGTGTAAGGCCCACACAGCACATCCAGCGGATGCATCACGGGCCAGTAGTTTTCCTGGTCCAGCGTCACCGCCGTAGCGGCTGTGAAGACATTGTCGTTCAGCTGCGACCAGGCCAGCCCTAGCACCCGTCCAAACGCCCGCGTCAACTGGTATTGCATCTGCGTCATCTGCTCCGGCGCCGTACCCACGCAGCGCCCATTCAGCAACAACAGGGCGTGGTGAATATGCCCGTCCTGCTGAACGTCGTCCACGCTCTCCGTCACGCCGTTCTGCCGGCACGCCACCGGGTTACTCGCACCCGCGCCCAGCAGCAGATCCGTCAGACTGCCGTCTACGTCATAGATCACCGCCACCGGCATCACCGCCTCGTTTCCCGGCTGAACATCGGCCGGAAAAACCACCCCCGTACTGCCAAGGTACGTGTTTGCGGTGCTCACATGCTCCGCAAGCTGGCCACCCTGCGCCAACATCAGGCTGGAGGTCGGCACATTCCAGACCGCTGCCGCAGCGGCAACCATGGCATCCGCTTGCGCGTGGGAAACGCCTGCCGCCAACGATCCGGGATCAGTGAAATACAGCAGTTGCGAAGTCGACCAGGTCTCCGCCTGTCCCGCACTGATCCAGATCCCCGCTCCCGAGACAAAGCGCGGTCCGCTCGCCAGGGCCGGCGGCGCAATCAAACTCAGCAGCAGAACTCCGCTCAACAATCCCACCACGAAACGAACCCGCTCGGACAGCGCGACGTGCACCAGCAAAAACCGCAGCAAGGTGAAAGAGTTAGCGCGCCTCATGCACACCCCCCGCAACGATGCGCGTCGTCGCCGCCGCCCGCAAAAGCGGTTTCGACTCCCCGTCGGGCGTTGCACCCTCATTGGCAGCGGCGCCTGATGCAGCAGCCGGCATCTCCGGTAGCAGCATGCCCCCACTTCCGGCAGCGGCAGACCCGGCTCCCGTCACACCCTGAATACCCCGCCGCCCACACCGCTGTGCACAGGCATAGGCAGGCGGACCGGCTCCGGACGGGGCAGCCGGCCCGCGCTGGCCCGCAGACCCGCAGCAATCAGTGGCAGCGCGTCGCTGAGCCGGATCGCTCCCTCGGCCTCGGTTGCCAGCGGCGTCCCCACGCTGCGCTGCAGCGCCGCGCTCAGCCGCCGCACATCCAGCAACGCGGGCGCGTTCGCACCCTGCACGATCACCGGAACCACACCCTCGGCACCGTCCACCGGCGACCCAAACCCAGCCGCACTGGCGCCGTTCAGAAACACCAGGGCCCTCTGGCCCACGGTGTACCGAAACTGGCCCTGCGGCCACAGCCCGGCCCACTCGCGCAGCGTGTACTGCGAACCCGGCGAACCCGGCGATCCCAGCACCGCCTGTTCCACGTTGAATACGATCTCGGTTGCGCCACCGTGGCGTTCAATCGAGATCACTTGTCCCACAAAAATGGTCGCCGCCCGCCCAGCCAGGGACGAGAACTCCCCCGCCAACCCCACCGGGGGAGCGGGAGCCGCCGTCGCACTCTGCGCCAGTACGCCTCTCCCACTCACCGTCGCACCGAACAGAAGAACTGCAAAACCGTACCGTCCCAATCGCATGGCAGCCACTGCCTCCATGCACTGTTTCGGCAGAATCCCGCAGAACCTTAGCCCCGACCGACTTATGGGACAGGGAAACGGCCCATCACACGACTTTGGGGGCACCCATGTCCCGAATCGCGACACAACCTTCAAAAGGAGGCGCTCCCTCCCTCAGAAGTGGCAGCCAAGGGCCTAGATCTCCGGATACAGGTCAAAAAACGCCTCGACCGACGTCCGCAGCTGCGCCTCGATCTGCTCGCGGCTGCCTTCCAACACATGCATCGCCACCTGCGACTCGTTTCCGTTCTTCAACTGCACGGGCGCGGGTTGCACCCCGGCCA
>CAXTZL010000033.1:0-18837 GCA_964248555.1 uncultured Bryocella sp. | reverse complement strand
GCTTCGGGTTCTTTTCCAGGCATTTGCGATTCTTGTTCTCCTGGCAACTCTGTTCCTTTTGCCTGATCTCGGGAGTGGAATGCACGGGTGGAAGGGCTGGAGCCTCGGCATCGCGGCAGGCTGCCTGGAGTTTCTACTCCTGAGATGGATCTGCAAGCCTGGTGGAATCTTCGCAAACAGAACTCATAAGTAGAGCGTCAAGGCGAAGGCTCGCCAGCCTCAACCAATCAAGCACAAAGCCAGTTTCCCGCCTGCAACAGCGTTCGTAACAAGCTGCCGGTCAAACGTCGCCACTTATCCCTCATGAGCGCGGGCTAGCGCCAGAAGATAGGTGTCGGTCACTTGGGTGTGGCTTGAAAGATAACCCGACTGTACCCCTGGTGCGTCCAGCATCGAGAGGCTATCAGGCCAGAATTCATGCCCTGGCAGCTGGCAAAGTAAGCGTAGTGTCTCCGCCACGGCTGCGGGCGCTCCGGGCGACCTTGGGTAGTTAGGATGTCCCACGATCCGCATCACGCCATTCTCCGTCAACGGACAGGTAGCCCAGGCCTTCCGTCCTGTGGTCTCAAACCACGCCTGCGCCTCATGGTTCCGCACGTGAGCGGCATCGATAAGGGCGATGAGAACGTTGACGTCCAGAAGGTAGCGCACTACAGCAATTCATCCGCTAACTGCTTCACCATCTCCGAGGTAACAGGGGGAGCGTCATGGCGATTGGGGAGCATGGGGATGCCGTTCCTGGTCTCTGTCTTGGACGAGGCGGTATGTAACGCCTTCCTTGCAAGGCTCGAGACCATCTCTCCAATGCTGCACCGTTCTATCGTTGCGAGTTCACGCACTGCAGACAGGATGTCGTCATCAATTGTAAGAGTCGTTCTCAAATTCAGCTCCTCAATGCTCGCGCATCACGCATAGAAGCATCATAGACGATCCCCTCTGGGTCTGAGCAGAGCGGTGAGCAGCGAGATGTGTTGCAGGGCATGTCGCAGGCACAATAGAAGCACGATGACCCCGTCTCCGCACGCCATGTTCGCCCCGTCCCAGCGCGTCCACTTCATCGGCATTGGGGGCATCGGCATGAGCGGCATCGCTGAAATCCTGCTCACGATGGGCTACCCGGTCTCCGGCTCCGACCTGCGCTCCTCACCGACCACCGAACGCCTCGAACGCCTCGGCGCCACGGTCTACATCGGCCACGCCGCCGAAAACGCGGCGGCCACCGACGTCGTCGTCACCAGCTCCGCCGTCGCCCGCGACAACCCCGAGGTCCTCGAAGCCCGCGCCCGCAAAATTCCCATCATCATGCGCGCCGAAATGCTCGCCGAGCTCATGCGCCTCAAATACGGCATCGCCGTCGCCGGCATGCACGGCAAAACCACCACCACCAGCATGGTCGCCGCGGTCCTCGCCGGCGGTGAGCTCGACCCCACCGTCGTCGTCGGCGGCCGCGTCGACGCCATGGGCTCCAACGCCCGTCTTGGCAAGTCACAATACCTGGTCGCCGAAGCCGACGAGAGCGATCGCAGCTTTCTCCGCCTCTCGCCCATCATGGCCGTCGTCACCAACCTCGACCGCGAGCACATGGAGGCCTATCGCGACATGGCGGACGTCGAAGACGCCTTCGTCGAGTTCATGGACGAGATCCCCTTCTACGGCGCCGTCACCGCCTGCATCGACAACCCCGCCCTCAAAGCCATCCTGCCCCGCGTCACCCCCCGTGTCTACACCTATGGCGAGTCGCCCGAGGCCGATTTCCGCCTCCGCATCCTTCGCGCGGAAAGCGGCAGCCACGCCACCTTCGAGGTCAACTTTCGCGGCCTTGTTCTCGGGCCGTTTCACCTCCACGTCCCCGGCCGCCACAATCTGCTGAACGCCACCGCCGCCGTCGCCATCGGCGTGCAACTCGGCCTCACGCCGGAGGCCATCGCCACCGGCCTGCGCAGCTTCCGCGGGGTCGACCGCCGCTTCCAGACCCGCGGCACCGCCCGCGGCGTCACCGTGATCGACGACTACGGCCACCACCCCACGGAGGTCCGCGCCACCCTGCAGGCCGCGCGCGAATGCGGCTACGGCCGCGTCCTCGTGCTCTTTCAGCCCCACCGCTACACCCGCACCCGCGACCTGATGGACGACTTCGCCACCGCCTTCGGCGACGCCGACGCCCTGCAGATCCTCGACATCTACGCCGCCAGCGAACAGCCCATCGAAGGCATCACCGGCGAATCCCTCGCCGCGCGCATCGCCGAAGGGGGCAGGGCACAAGGGGGCGGCCGCGTCGCCTACGCCCCCTCGGTGGCCGAAGCCGTCGAGCGCCTCGCCGCCGACGCCCGCGAAGGCGACATGATCCTCACCCTCGGCGCCGGCAGCGTCTCCCAGGCCGGCCCGCTTCTGCTGGAACGGTTGGGTGTACGAACGTAACGTTGCAGCCTGGCAATTGCAGCAGTCAAACACAGGTCCAATCATGTAGCATCGGGGACGATTCAACGGAGAGCACGGCCCGTCATCTCGACCGGCAGCCCGCGTGAGCGGACGTTCGCCGTACGCTGCGCAGAAAGTGATCGATTCAACGCATGGCAATGACTAGCGTAGGCAACACCCCCCGCTCCAGCAGCAGCCCGGGGACCACAAACTACAGCGCCATGGCTATGATGACCACGCTGTTTTTCATTTGGGGCTTTTGTACCGTGCTGAACGATGCGCTGATTCCGCATCTCCAGACGGTTTTCAACCTCAACTACACCCGCGCTTCGTTAATCCAGCTGTTTTTTTTCGGATCGTACTTCGTTTTCGCCCAGCCCGCCGGCAAGCTGGTGGAACGGATCGGGTACAAGAAGACGATGGTCGTTGGGCTGATCACCATGGCCACAGGGGCGCTATTGTTCTTTCCTGCCGCCTCCGCAGCTTCGTATCCCTTCTTTCTGGGGGCGCAGGTCGTGCTCGCAGCCGGCATCACTCTGCTGCAGGTAGCCGCCAATCCGTATGTGACGATCCTTGGCCCGGCGGAGACCGCGTCAAGCCGCCTGAACCTTACGCAGGCCTTCAACACGATGGGCGACACCGTAGCCCCCTACGTGGGGAGCATCCTGATCCTTGGCGGGGCCGCAGCCGCCCAAAGTTCCCCCAAACTGCAGGGATCGGCGCTCTTGGCCAGCCGTGTGCAACAGGCAGCCAGCGTAAAGCTGCCCTACCTGGTGCTGGCCGGCATCCTGATCGTTCTTGCGCTGGCCGTTGCCCTTTACCGCTTCCCTCGGCTGGAAGTGACGCAGGACTTCCGCCCAGCCGAACCAAACGCCCGGCAGGACAGTGTCTGGAATCATTCACATCTTTACCTCGGCGCGCTCGCGATCTTCATCTACGTCGGTGCCGAAATCTCCGTCGGCAGCTTCATGGTCAAGTACCTGAACGATCCCACCATCGCCGGTCTGCCGCTGGAAAAAGGGGCCAAGCTGGTCGCACTTTTCTGGGCCGGTATGATGGTAGGGCGCTTCGTCGGTTCATGGCTCATGCAGAAGGTTGCCCCAAACGCCGTTCTGGCCTGGGCCGGCGTCGGAGCGAGTGTTCTGGTGCTGTGCTCACTCCTGGGCACCGGCAGATTCGCGGTGGTGACCATCATCCTGGTCGGGCTGTTTAACTCCATCATGTTCCCCACCATCTTCACCCTGGCCGTGGCCGAACTTGGTCCGCTGACGAGTCGGGGCTCGGGCCTTCTGGTACAGTCCGTCGTCGGCGGCGCGGCCATCCCGGTGCTGATGGGCTTTTTTGCCGATCACATCGGAATCCATCGCTCGCTTTTTCTGCCGTTCCTCTGTTACCTGTACGTCATCTACTACGGCTGGCGCGGCTACCGCATCGTTCCGAGTGAGCCGATGTCGCATCGCAGCGCGCTTTCGGGCAACGCCTAGTCTTTCGCTCGGAACGCGGCCCCTAAAATGCCGGGAATGGCTTGCGATCTCGATCGCGAGCCGTCCCGGATTTTTCATTGGCAGGCAACGCCTCCGTTCCTCCACCGGTACACACGAAAATGTCATATCCGCTCCCCGGGGACAGCCTCTATAGTGGGGTACTGGCGGTTCTTCGCGGCCTTGCTCGGGCCTGCGGAAAAATGAAGTTGATCTATAAGCGCAGGGGCTCTGCGGCAACGGCTCTTCTGGAGCCGGAGGAGAACCTTGTCTCCGAACCTGCTGAATACCAGGAGCCCTCACCCGCCCCCGCTGGCGCCCTGCATCGCGCCTTCCCGGCAAGCCAGGCGGAGCCAGCGGACCCTGACGCCTATATTCCACAGCGCGGTTCCTACGGCATGCGCCTTCACGGTGGCATGCCGCGCAGTGTCGCTGGACGCGTCATACTCGGCAGCCTGGGGGTCGCCGTTCTCGCCATCTTCGCGCTCACGATCGCCGGCATCCGCCAATTTCTCCTTCACGACCCCCGCTTCCTGATTACCTCCTCCGCCGCCATCGCAATCGAAGGCAACCAGCACATCTCCCGCGCCGACGTTCTCGCCGTCTTCGCTGCCGATCTCGAGCGCAACATCTTCAAAGTCCCGCTCGCCGAGCGCCGCGCCGATCTCGAACGCCTGCCCTGGGTTGCCAGTGCCACCGTCATGCGTCTCCTCCCGGGTCAGATCCGCGTGCGCCTCGTCGAGCGCACGCCCGTGGCGTTCACGCGCAATGGCACACAAATCGGCTTGGTCGACGCCTCCGGTGTCCTGCTGGACATGCCGCCCGACTCCGCCGGCGACCCGCACTACTCCTTTCCCGTGCTCACCGGCCTCGCACCCGGCGATAGCCCCGCAATCCGCGCCGCGCGCATGGAGGTCTACCGCCGCTTCATGGCAGACCTCGGGACCGCCGGCTCCGGGGTCACGCAATCCCTCTCCGAGGTCGATGTCACCAACCCGGAAGACGTCAAGGCACTCGTCACCAGCGATGGCGCCGACATCCTCGTCCACTTTGGCGATGAGAACTTCCTGCCCCGCTACCAGGCCTTCGAAAAGCACCTCCCCGAATGGCGCACGCAGTATCCCCATCTGGCTTCTGCCGACATGCGCTACGAACGCCAGGTCGTGCTCGAAATGCAGCCCGGCACCAGGGCCTCCTCGGTCGAGGGCCCCGGCACTGCCGCCGCCGCCGGTGCACCAGAATCGCACCCTGCCACTGCGGGATCGGCCGCCCCATCCGCAATCCGGAAGCCAGAGCCTAAGCCTTTCACCCCGCCTCATCGCACGAGCTTTGCGGCAGATCGCCTCGCCGCTTTGCGCCACGCGTCCAAATCGGCCCGGGCAACCCATCGCTGAGTTCCCGGCGTATACGCCCCGGTACATGCGGCAGCGTCAGGGCAGGAATCGACTGCGGAAAGCGTAGGGTAGAGTGTGTTCGGCAGGGCACCGGAAGCAGGCAGCAGGACCAGGTGTAAATTCGGTGCAGCGATAATCTCCATGACTTCCAGCGAGTCCCGATGAATCCCAAAACGAGCAATCTCATCACCGTTCTCGATGCCGGCAGCAGCAAAAGCGCGGTCCTGGTCGCCGAAGCCGGTGAGGGTCTGCGCTATCGCGGCCACGGCGTGGAAATCTCCAAAGGCATGCGCCGCGGCATGATCTCCGACCTCGGCCCGGCCATCGAGGTCATCGACAAGGCCGCGCTCGCCGCTGAAAAAACCACCAAGGCCCCTATCGAAACCGCCGTAGTCGGCATCGGCGGACCCCACATCAAGGGCATGAACTCGCAGGGCGGCATCAGCATGGGCAGCCGCATGAAGGAGATCACCCGCGAGGACGTGCGCTCTGCCATTGACCGCGCCCGCTCCGTCGGCCTCGCCCCCGACCGCGAAGTCCTCCATCTCCTCCCGCAACAGTTCATCCTCGACGACCAGGCCGGCATTCACGACCCCGTCGGCATGGTCGGCAACCGGCTGGAGGTGAACCTCCACCTCTCCACCTGCTCCGGTTCCGCCGCACAATCGGTGGTCACCTGCGCCAACAAGGCCGGCCTCGAGGTCATTGACACCGTATTCGAGGGCATCGCCTCCGCCGAAGCCGTCCTTCACCCCGACGAGCGCGAACTCGGTGTCTGCCTCGCCGACATCGGCGCCAGCTCCACGGAACTCGTCGTCTACTTCGAATCCGCGGTCGCCCACACCGCCGTCCTCCCCATCGGCGGCGACCACTTCACCAACGATCTCGCGGTCGGGCTCCACGTCGGCGTCGAAGAAGCCGAGCTGATCAAGCGCCAGTACGGCCATTGCGTTGTCACCGCCGTGCCGCAGCTGAACGAAATCGAAGTCGGCGGCGACCTCACCCTCGGCGGGGGCACCCCGCGCATGATCCGCCAGCGCTTTCTCGCCGAAATCCTCGAGCCCCGCGCCCGTGAACTCCTTACCATGCTGCGCGACAACCTCCGCGCCGGCGGCGTTCTCGAAGCCATGGGGACCGGCGTCGTCTTTACCGGCGGCGGCGCGCTCCTGCCCGGTCTCCTCGACCACGCCGAAAGCCTGCTCCGCGTCCCCGCCCGCATCGGCTACCCCGTCCCCCTGCCCGGCATGCCCCCGGAGCTCGCCCGCCCCGAATTTTCCACCCTCATCGGCATGCTGCTCTACACACACCGCACCCAGATCCGCAAAGCCAATGAGGAGCAGGGGCTCAAAGCCAAGATCCAGGGACTCTTCAAAGGCAGCTTCTAAGCGCCGCCACGGCCTTGGATCACCGGCTCCTCCGCCTGATGCGGGACGGCATGGGTACAATAAAATCCATGTTGTTTCGCAAGTTCCTGCCGTTGTTCGCCCCCGTCGCTCTGCTTGCTGCATCCAGTTCCGCCTCCGCCCAGTTCGGCGTCTATGGCACGATCACCGGGGAAAACCTGAGCAGCTTCCGCTGTATCACGGCCACAGCCGCACCCACAACCGGCTGCACGGCGACCGGCACGAACGTCTCAGTCAAGCCCTACGGCGCCAACTTCGGCGCCTACTATGAGTTCCGGAGCGTGGGCCCTGTACGTCTCGGCGTTGATCTGCGCGGCGGCGTGCTGAACAGCAGCAAAGACACCTTCGAAAACCTCACCAGTGCCGACGTCATCCGGAAATACTCCGTGCTCGGTGGCGTCCGCGGCAGCGTCGCCACCCCGATCAAATTCATCCGCCCCTATGCGGAAGTGGCCGTAGGCTACTCCAGGTTCGGCTCGGTCGATGTCCGCAGCCTCTACCCGCTCCAGAACTACATCGAATTCGAAGGCCTCATCGGTGTCGATGTTCCCATCCTTCCCTACATGGACATCCGCGCGATCGAACTCGGCGCAGGTGCCCTGTTCGGTCCTAGCACCCACGGCATGGAGTCCATCGGGGCCGGTCTCGTCTTTCACACTTCCCGCTAGTCTCTCTTCGGCTCCTTTCCCCGCACGCGGAATCGACCTAGGTACGGGTTGGCGGCCGTTGCCCCATAGTTGTTGCACACGTGGCGGCGCTTGCGTTGAAAATCAAAGCATCGGCTCCCAGGCCTTCAGGAGAAGCCTCCCCATGTCACAGCAAACTCCCCCGGACGACGCCCTCCGCATCCACTACCACGATGAAACGCAGCGTTCCGCGCGCATCAAGGTCATCGGCGTCGGCGGCGGCGGCAACAACGCCGTCAATCGCATGATCGCGGCCAAGGTCGAAGGCGTGGAGTTCATCGCCGCCAACACCGACGCCCAGGCGCTTGAAACCTCCAATGCCCCCGTCAAGCTGCAACTCGGCGTCAAGCTCACTGCCGGCCTCGGCGCCGGCGCCAACCCCGACGTAGGCCGCCGCGCCGCCCTCGAAGACTCCGACAAGATCATTGAAGCGCTCGAAGGCGCGGACATGGTCTTCGTCACCGCCGGCCTCGGCGGCGGCACCGGTACCGGCGCCGCTCCGGTTATCGCCTCGCTCGCCTCCGAAATGGGCGCGCTCACCGTCGCCGTCGTCACCCGGCCCTTCGGCTTTGAAGGCAAACGCCGCATGATGCAGGCCGAACGCGGCATGCAGGAACTCCTCGAATCCGTCGACACCCTCATCGTCATCCCCAACGAAAAACTCCTCGCCGTCGCCAAGGACGCGGGCTTTTTCGAAAGCTTCCGCATCGCCGACGACGTCCTTCGCCAGGGCGTGCAGGGCATCTCCGACATCATCACCATCCCCGGCGTCATCAACCGCGACTTCGCCGACGTAAAAACCACCATGGCCGGCATGGGCTACTCCGTTATGGGCACAGCGCAGCGCACCGGCCCCGACCGCGCCCGCGAAGCCGCCCAGGCCGCCATGGCGTCGCCCCTGCTCGAATCCGGCGCCATCGACGGCGCCCGCGGCATCCTCATCAACATCACCGGCTCCAGCAACCTGAAGCTCTCGGAGGTCAACGAGGCCTCCACCATCATCCAGGACGCCGCCCACGAGGACGCCAACATCATCTTCGGTGCCGTCCAGGACGAAAACATGGGTGACGACGTCAAAATCACCGTCATCGCCACCGGCTTCCGCGACGCCCAGCCGCAGCGCCGCGAGCGCATGCTCGGCAACGCCGAACCCGAAGCCTCCTCCTCCGCCAGCTTCACCCCGCGTATCTCGCCCCGCGTGGGGCAGGCTCCCTTCGCCAGCGAGCTCAGTGCCGGGAACAATCGTCCCTTCGACACTCCCGTCGTCGGGGCCAGCTCCCCCGCACCCCACCCCGCGGCGGATACCTCCTCCGCCATCCCCGTCGTCCGCGTCCACGCCAACGAGCAGCCCCGCATCGCCGAAGCCAGCCGCGAAATCGTTCCGCCCCGTGCCAGCTTCGCATCGCCTGCCACCGTGACGGAAGCACCCAAATCATCGGCAAATCCGCAACAACCGGCCATCAGCCTCGCCGCCGACGCCGCGGCTCCTGAACTTCTCCCCGTCTCCGCCTCGGTCTTCGACGACGAGTTCTTCCAGAAGGGAAATGACGAGCTCCGCGCCAGCAGCCTGCACAGCTGGCCCAGTGAACCGTCGCGAAACGCGACACCGGAGTCCTCGTCCTCCCCCATCTTAGGGATGGCGCACGAGTCACCCGCTGCGGCACCCTTTCCAGAGCCCCGCATCCCGACCTTCGCCGGGTATGCCGGGGAGGGAAACGGAGCGAAAAGCACGGAAGAACTCGATATCCCGGCCTTTCTTCGACGCAATCACTAGGGTGTGCCGTCGTCAGGCAAGCACCTGCACGCAGCCAACAACGGCGTCAAAACAGCAACAGCCGAAAAGAGAGATCACTTGTTCCGTTCCGTTTTCTTACTTCTGCTCAGTGCGTTGTGGCTCACCGGCACCGGGGACGCCGCTCCGAAACGGCATGCCGTGCGTGCAAAGTCCGGTCACGTTGCGACTCGCGCCGCTTCGCGGGCTGCCCCGCGTAAGACCGGTACGCATGCGGTGGTGGCACACGGCACAACGCATGCGGGTGCCTATCGCGTAGCTCGTCTGTCCAGCCGCGCCGGGGTGCGCTCTCGCTCCAGCCGTACCCGCCGTGGTCTCCTGGCGCCCGCTCCCACCGTCGTCGCTCCCTCGCCCAGCCAGCGTGCCTTCGCCAGCAGCTACGTGCAGACTCCCGCCTATCTCACCGCCGGGGACATCACCGCCGGTGAAGATCCCGTCGTGCGCGCCGCCGCCATCGAAGCGCTCGGCAACATGAATGGCACCGTCCTGGCCATCGATCCCTCCTCCGGCCGCATCCTCGCCATGGTGAACCAGAGGCTCGCCCTCAGCGCCGGCGCCGAGCCCTGTTCCACCATCAAGGTCTCCGTAGCCCTCGCCGCCCTCAAGGAAGGCCTTGTCACAGCGACCACCCCGGTCAACCTCGGCGGTCACTACTCGCTCGATCTCACCACCGCGCTGGCCCGCAGCGTCAATCTCTACTTCGAAGTCCTCGGCCGCGCCATGGGCTTCGAGCGCGTCAAGCACTACGCCAACGAATTCGGTCTCGGCGAACTCGCCGGCTACGGCATCCAGGGCGAACAACTCGGCGTCTACCCCGACACCGAACTCCCGCACAGCAAGGGCGGCGTCGGCCGCATGTGCTCCTTCGGCGAATCCATCTCCATGACGCCGCTGCAACTCGGCGCCCTCGTTTCGGCCATCGCCAACGGTGGCACCCTTTACTACCTCCAGCACCCCACCACCCCCGAAGCCGCCGCGAACTTCACCCCCCGCGTCAAGCGCCTGCTCGATATCAGCAACGTCATCCCGCAGATCATGCCCGGCATGGCCGGCGCGGTCAACTTCGGCACCGCCCGCTCCCTCCACGCCAACTTCGAGCAGTTCCCCGTCTTCGGCAAAACCGGAACCTGCTCCAACAACGGCGTCCACTTTGGCTGGTTCGTCAGCTACGGCGACGCCCCCACCGGCCGCATCGTCACCGTCACCTTCCTCGACGGCAGCCGAGGGTTCTCCGGCCCCCGCGCCGCCGATGTCACCGGCCAGTTCTACCGCGCCATGTACGAACGCAACTACTTCGGCCCGCACCCCACCGCGCTCGCCTCAGCTCCCGCCACCACCGGCCGTTGAGGCCCTCCGTCGCTGCTCCCTTTTGCTACTCCGTCCCTTCTCTCCCTTTGCAATTCCATACCCCTCCTCTTTGTCATTCCGTAACGAAGTGAAGCAATCTGCTCTCCTCACCAGCGGCACATAACCTCCACGGCCACCACCGTTGCGAAGCCGCCGAAACCACCGCCATCGCTCCTCGCACACCGCGCATCTCACCGGCCTGAGGTGCAAATGAAGATCCTTTCGGCCCAGGAGATGGCCAACGCCGACAAACACTCGGTCGAAATGGGCGTTTCCATGGGTCTCTTAATGGAAAACGCAGGAAGGGCAGTCGCCCGCTTCGCTCTCCGCCACGGCCCACCCTCCGGATTGATTGTCGCCCTGTGCGGCAAGGGCAATAACGGCGGCGACGGCATGGTCGCCGCCCGCTACCTGGCCTCGGCCGGCCGTGAGGTCCGGGTCGTGCTCCTCGGAAACGCTGCTGACCTGAGTGGACCCGTCCTCCAAGCCTGGGAAGGCGCCGCAACGGAGGCTAAAGCGGGTAGCCGACTCGAAGGCTTCGAGGCCGGCGACGAACCCGCATTGGGAGCCGCGCTCGAAGGCGCAGTCCTCGTCCTCGACGCCGTCGTGGGCACCGGTTTCAAGCCTCCACTACGAGGCCTCGCCGTCGCCGCACGCGACCTCCTCGCCAACTCCACGATCCCGGTCATCGCCGTAGACCTCCCCAGCGGCTGGGATGCGCACGCCCCCACGCTCCACGCCAACGGTGACGACCCCGAGGCCGCCGCCAGCCCCTTTCGCGCCGATGCCGTCGTCACCTTCGCCGCACCCAAACCCGCGCATATCTTCGGCCACCTCACCCCCGGCCTGCTCTTCGGACCGGTCGTCGTCGCGGACATCGGCACCCCGCCAGCCGCCCTCGAAAGCGCAACCGACCTCCACTGGGGCGGCACTGCCAAGGCCATCGCCGAAAAACCACGCGGTATCGACGGCAACAAGGGCAAATTCGGCCACGTCCTCCTCATCGGCGGCGCTTTCGGCAAATCCGGCGCGCCCTCCATGATGAGCCTCTCCGCTCTCCGCACCGGTGCCGGCCTGGTCACCGCCGCCGTACCCGCCTCCATCCTCCCCGAGGTAGCCCGCATCACGCCGGAGTTGATGACCACGCCCTTGAAGGAAGCCGAAGGCGACACCGGCGGCCTCTCTCTAGACACCCTCGAGCCGGAAAACCTCAGAAAGCTCCTGAAAAAGATCTCGGTAATCGGCATCGGTCCCGGCCTCGGCGAAGAGGGAACCACCCCCGAATTCGTCCGCCGCCTCCTCGCGGAGGTCACTGTCCCCATGGTCCTCGACGCCGATGCCCTCAACTGCCTCGACGGCCACACAGACCTCCTGAAACAGGCCGCGCAAGGCAAGGACGCAAAGGGCAACCCCCGCCTCCTCGTGCTCACCCCTCATCCCGGCGAAATGGCCCGCCTCCTCGGTTGCTCGATCAAGGACGTCCAGGCAGACCGCATCCACCTCGCCCGCAGCTTCGCCACCGAACACCGCGTCACGCTCGTCCTCAAAGGCTGGCGCACCCTGATCGCGCACCCCGACGGCCGGGTCGCCGTCAACACCACCGGCAACCCTTCCATGGCCAAGGGCGGCTCCGGCGACATCCTCACCGGCATCGTGGCCGCCATGCTCGCGCAATATCCCGAAACCCCCGCCGAAGCCGTGGAGGCCGCAGTCTTCCTCCACGGCCTCGCCGGCGACTTCGCCTGTCTCGACGGGGACGAACACACCGTCCTCGCCACTGACACGGTCGCGCATCTGCAAACCGCCTTCCGCTCCCGCGTCACCGACGCCGACGGTCTCACCTGGATCGCCGGCACCGCCGTCAACGGCGCCATCGCCGAGCGTTCCTCGGCCCACCTGGGAAAACCGCACCCATGACCTTCAACCGCGAAAAACGCCTCCGCACCCGCAGCGTCAACGGCACCCTCGCCCTCGGCGAACTCCTCACCGAACTCCTGCTCCCGCCCAAACTTGTTATTCTGCGCGGCGATCTCGGCGCCGGCAAAACCATCCTGGTCAAAGGTATGGCCTCTGCCCTCGGTGCAGCCGACGCCGACGGTGTCACCAGCCCCACTTTCACCCTCGTCCACGAATACAAGGGCCCCAAAACCCGCATCTTCCACCTCGATCTCTACCGCATCGAGACCGAAGCCGAACTCGAACGCGTCGGCGTATGGGAGATTGCCGACGCTGGCGACGCCCTCGTCCTCGTCGAATGGGGAGATCGATTCCCCTCGCTCACCGCCCGTGCCGACGCCGAGATCGCCATCAGCCCCGGAGAAAACGAAACCGAACGCCTTCTCCACATCCGCTGGCGGGACTGACTCCCGACGCAGCGCTCAAACGCAAAGAAAAGGCCGCGCCCCAGAAGGGAACGCGGCCTCGCTTTCTCAGGCATGCCCGCCAGACTTCCTTGGCAGGCAGATCGATTACCGCTTACGCCGGCGTGTCGTGGCTTCCTGCGCCACGGTCTGGGCGCGAATGCCGATAAAGCTGGGAACGAACACGGTGGCTGCAAAAACGGTGGCTAAAAGAATTTCATACATCTAGGACTCTCCTGTGAACGCGTGGGGGCAGGTGCGCCGCAGCACACGTTTAACTCACATTGGCTGTTCGGTGATGGGTCTTCAGCGTGGGCGGGAATCAGATCTTGACTGAGCCGTCACAATCGCTGGCTTGGGACCGGAGCAAATCACCTGCGAACGCGTTTCGCTGGAATCTCCCGTCTTCTGCATAGTAGACGAGATTGCAGCCTCGAAGATGCAACGAAGTGTGTAGAAAGAAAAACTTCATACTATGATCCACCCCACACACGACTGTCAAGGTGTTTTTACAAATCGATAAATTCCACAGATTTCATCACCTGTTGATCCATATTCCTGCTGTTCCGCAATCGCCTCCAGATCCGCAACGTGATCCGCAGCCGACATCGCCACCTTGCCGAACCACAACCGCCGCAGCCCCGGTTCGCGATCGAGCAGAAAATCGTGCTCGGCATTGACATACACCAGGTCGAACGTTCGCGGCCGCGCAGCCAGCGACTTGCGCACGTGGCGCAAAAACCGCCGCAGCAGCTTGGTCTCAAAAGGATGAAACAAGTAGGCCAGCGTCGCCTCCGCGGGCAGCGCCAGCCGCGTCGCATCGCCCTCGCGCAGCAGAATGGGCGCAAGCGCCTCGTTCTCCGCATCCGCCTCCCAAATCTCCCGGTTGGCCGCAGCAATGGCCGCCAGCCGCGGATTCAGCTCCACACCCTCCACCCGCAAAAACGGATGCTGCGACGCAAGCAGCACGGCCCGGCCTTTTCCCGCGCCCACATCCAGAAAGACCGTCTGCCCAATCGCTTGCGGCGGCGCACACTCCCGGAGCCACAACGCCACCACCCCGTGCAGAATGCTCGGCGCCACCCCGTAATAGGCCGTCAGCTCCGCGGGCCGAACACCCGTCCCCTCCGCAATCTCTGTCCCCGGCAGCAGCCCGGAGGTGTCCGTGCCATGCCGCCGGTCAAATGGATGAATCGCCGTCGAAGGAATCGCCCTTTTGATTACGCCGCGCGGAACAAACGGAATGGGTGCACTCATCGCAAACCGCCGCTCAGCCCAGGATGGAAAACAGGGGTGGCAGCATCGTCAGCTCCACCCGGGATAGGGGATACAGTCCCAGCAAGCGATTCTCCACGGCGGCCCGCAGCTGTGCATTCACCCCATCCTCCGCGCCGGCCTCCCAAAGCTGCAAACGCGCCACAAACCGCGGCGGAACCCCCGGAATGCCGGATCCCGGCGCGTCATGATCCGGAATCAGCGTCGCCGACCGGACCAGGCCTGCGGAGACCACATCCCGCCGCAGCGCCGGCACAAAGCACTCCCGCAGCGCATGCAGCAGATCGGCCTCCGTAAACGTCGCCTCTGTCATCCCTCAGCGTCCCGTATCGCGGTGTTCCGTCATGCAGGTGTGCACGTGGCCGGTCGCCAGCATACCCCAGCTGTTGGCGTTGCCGCCCGCCATGGGCACGCTGTGACGGTAGTACTCCAGCCACATCAGGCAGTTGCGCACGTCGGCGCCGTCATTGCCCCCGGCTGCATTCGCCTGCGTCCGCAGCGCCTCCAGGGCCGGGGTAAACTGCGGCTCCGGTGCATCGCGCAGACCGGCGGCCTGGTCAAAACTGGCCCAGGCCGGCGAACTCGGCCCACCCGCAGGCGCCTCTCCCGAACCCGTAATCGCCGTCGCAGCCCGGTGCCACGCCCGTACGGACCGCAGGAGGTTATACACACCCAGTGCAAGCACGAGGGCAATCAGCAGGTAGTGGCGAGGGCGAAGACGCATCGTTTGGCTCGGGGAACTCAGGGTAGTTCAAATCCGTGGTGCAAATCTTAATGGGTACGATCAACCAGGTAGCGCGCGACCGCTTTCAGGGAATCCGCGGCGGCTCCAAACGGCTCCAATGCGGCAAAAGCGTCGGCGATCAACTCCTCCGCATCCTCCCGCGACCGCTCGAGGCCAAAAACCGCCGGCCATGTGGCCTTGTCCGTCGCCGTATCCTTGCCGGCCGTTTTCCCCAGCTGCTCGGAGCTTTGCGTCACGTCCAGAATGTCATCGACGATCTGAAATGCCAGCCCGGCTTTCTCGCCAAAGGTCCGAATCCGCGCCAGTTGGCTGGCCGGCATACCACGCCGCAAGGAACCATCGGAAGACCCATCACCAGAGCCATAAAAAGTTCCATAAATGGCCCCGGCCACGATCGAAACCGTAATCAGTGCCCCGGTTTTGGACCGGTGAATGGCTTCCACCAGCTCTGCTGTCGGCTTTGCGCCTTCTGACTCGATGTCCACCACCTGGCCCCCGATCATGCCGGGCTTCAACCCCGTATCCCGTTCGCCCAGGCAGCCGATTCCGGTACCCACCGCCGTAGCAACCTCACGCAGAATGGCTACAACAGCTTCCGCCGGCGCGGGCAGGTTGCCAATGGTCTGAAAGGCAAGGGTCTGCAAAGCGTCACCGGCCAGGATCGCGATGGCCTCACCGAAAGTCACATGGCAGGTCGGCTGTCCGCGGCGCAAATCGTCATTATCCAGCGCCGGCAGATCGTCATGGATCAGCGAGTAGGTATGCAGCATTTCAATGGCCGCTCCGAGTGCCGCCACGCCTTCGGGAGCGCCGTCGCCCCCAGGATGCCCCGCGGCCATCTTCGCCGCCTCAATCACCAGGATTGGCCGCAGCCGCTTTCCTCCGGCAAAGGTGGAATGACGCATCGCCCGGTGAATCGAGTGGGGTTCCGTAATACCGGCAGGCAGCAGGCGTTCCAGCGCCTCATCGGTCAGCGCGGCCCCGGACCGCAGAATGGATTGCACATCGACTGGCATCGCTTAGTTTCTGATTCTACGCGACGGGAAAGGTAGGGAGCTTCGCCGCGCCATCCACCCCAGCCAGCCGGCAACCGCCACAGACAGCGCGCTCAGCACGCCCCCGGCCCACTCGTCCGGCAGCGAGCGCCAGCGAATGTCCACGGTATCGTTCCCGGCCGGCAGCGCCAGCGCCAGCAGGCCGTCATCCCGTCCCAGCCGCTCCGGGTGCGCGTTCCCGTTCACCATCACCTGCCAGGCCGGGTAATCCCGCAAATTCAGCACCAGCTCCTCCGGCTTCTCGAGGTGCAGGCTCAGATGCCGCGGCGCGAAACCGGCAACGGTCTCACGCAGTGGCGGTGGCACGTCATAGTCCTCAATCGTCGCAGCAGGATTCGGCACGGTACCCGGCCCCGGCGCATTGAGCGTCGTCGCCAGCCACCAGCCCGGGTCATCCCAGCGAAGCTGATCGTTATCCGCATCGACCGGCGTGTACTCATCCGTCGGCCCCACGCCATGGTGGGCGGCAAAGCGGATCACCCGCGCCGCCGGCAGCTCCTCGGCTTCACACCCCTGACGTAAAGGCCGGATCGCCACCGTCGTCGCAAACCCCGCAATCCCTAAAGCCAAAACAAATGCCCAAGCTAGGCGGATCGCCAGCCGCCGTACGCAAAGCGCTGCCGCCAGCCCCAGAACGCAACCCAGAACGCTTAGCAGCCGCCAGGGAAACTGCAGAAAAGCCAACTCGGGCAACACGTGCCATACGGGCAGGGCGAAGTGCCAGAGCAGGGAAACAACAACCACACTGAAGCTGAAAAGCAACAGCAAAACCGACCCTCTCGTTCGCCTCTCCGCGCTGTCGCGCGACTCTACCTTTGTTCTCGCCTGCAGAACCGAAGCCGCCGCCAAAACCAAGGCAAGGAGCCCGATGGTCTCCACCGCCACCAGGCTGGCCGTGTGCAGCACGGCATCGTGCGGCCGGTAGCCGCTGTGTCCAAAGAGAAAGTTGTCCTCCACCCGCATGTTGGGAATGATCGCCATGGCAATCTGCACATACCGGCGCTCCCACGCCGCCGGCAGCAGGTAGAAGCCCGCTAGTCCCAGCCCCAGCGCCAGCCCTCCGGCAGCGGCCGCCGCCATCTGAAACCGGCCCTGACTCCCATCCCGCTCCTCGATCTCAGCCCGCTCCAGGCCAACACGCGCTAACACCAGCCGCAACAACACCAGCAAAACCAGCGCATACGTGCCCATCACCGCTGCCGGCGCGTTCGTGAGCCAAAGCAGTGCCAGTGGGACGGCCACCGCCAGCGGCTGCACCGTCTCGCGCAGCGCCGCCCGGAACAGCAGCGGCATCCACGCAGCGGCCAGCAGCTCGGCATAGGCCGTACGCTCAAACGCCGTAAAGAGAACATACGGATTGGCCACGTAAACGGCCGTTCCGAGCAGCGCCGCCGCCCGGCCCGCAAAGCGGCGGCACAGCAGATACATGCCGCCCGCCGCCCCGGTCAGGCAAAAAAACGTGAACACCGCAGGAACAACCGCCGCCGGCAACAAAAGCAACAGCAGCGACCCCAGCAGCCACGACAACGGCGGATAAAACAAAAAACGGGGCTCTCCCGCATTGAAGGCCGGCGAAACAGCCCAGCGCGGAAACAAATCCCCGTGCCGCATCTGGGCACCGGCATCCATCCAGCTCTGCAGGTGAAACCCAAAATCATGGCCACACGAGGGACCATGCCAGAACAGCGGAAAGGCAATCACCAGCGCCAGGCACGGCAGCGAAATGAGAGTTTTGACTCGCTGAGACACGCTCAAACCGGTCCCAGCGGCCGGTGCGGCTCCGGCGGCAACTCCAGCACCATCGCGTCCCCCGCCAGCACCTCACCGCCAACCAGCACCACGGCCATCACCCCCGCCCGGCGCGCCCGCTTGCCGCGCGGGTCCCGCTCGCCCCAAAGCAGCGCCTGCAAACCCTTCCGGTAGCCGTCAATCTGCGAACAGGGCGTTCGCAGCCCCGTAATCTCCACGGCCGCCTTCGCGCCCAACCGCACCCGCGTTCCCCGGGGCAGCGCCAGCAGGTCCACACCTCGCGTCAGCACATTCTCCCCAATCTCACCCGGCCCCAGCGGGTATCCCGCCACAGCCAGCTCTTCCAGCTTTTCGGCAGGGAACAGGTGCACCTGGCAAAGGTTCGGCTGCGTCGGATCCCGCCGAACCTTGTACAGATGCTGCACCGTCGTTCCGCGATGAGCATCCCCCTCCACACCCTCGCCCGCAATCAGCCGGATCGAACCCCGCGGCTCCTTCGCAAACCCATGCCGCGCCGCACACGAAACCGCCACCACCGTACCCCCAACCCCGGCAGTTTCGGCCCTCAAGACGCACCCCCCGCCGGCACCAGCCGCAGCCTATGCGTCGCCGCCGTACCGTCCCCCGGCAGGGCAAACGTAGTTCCCGCCAGCCACGGCCCGAACTGATCCAGGTACCACGGACTCCGCCCATTCTCCGACTCGCCCGTCGTCACATTCCCCAGCGCCGCATCCGCCGACGATAAATCCGCCGTAAACCGCTCACTCGGCCCAAAATGCGCCCCGATCGCCTTCACCGTCGTGAAATCCCCAGGCGCCGGCTGCACCCCCGTCGTCCCCCGAATCCCCAGCAACCGCGCCAGCAGCGGATGCGGCCCAAACACCGGATGCGCAATCTGCACCGTATGCAGCCGGCCGTACCTCCACTGGCTAAGATCCGCCGGCGCACCCGCGCTCACCAGCGCCCGCTCCGTCACATCCGCCAGAAATTCATTCCAGCTCCGGTACCCCGGCGGCAGCCACCGCGCCGGCTGATGCTGCAACAGCAGCTCCAGTGCCGTCGTCCGCTCCCCCCAGTCATAAAGCGCCGCCACCTGCGCCGTCGCCCGCCCACCCGCACCCCCACCCGCACC
>CAXTZL010000032.1:0-18992 GCA_964248555.1 uncultured Bryocella sp. | reverse complement strand
ACCTTTTCGTCGGCGATCGCTCGGGGACCATCTTCAAGCTGGGCCCGCACGGCCGACACAACGCCGCCGAGATCTTCGTCTTCGCCACGCTCGAGCCCTCAGTCGCCGCGTACCATCTCGCCTTCCGCGACGATGGCACGCTGCTGGTGACCGCCCCGACCACAAGCTCGCACCAGCCGATCTATGCCATCGACCCGGATGGCAATGCGAGGGTCTTTCATCGCGGTATGGGCCGCCCGCAGGGCATGGCGCTCGATACGGAGGGCCGGGTTTACGTCGCCGGGTCTCTGGGTGGCCGCCGCGGGATCGTGCGAATCTCCCCGGATGGCGCCGAGGCCGAGCTGGTCGTCAGCGGCAACGATTTAGTCGGGCTGTGTTTTCTGGGAGATGGCAGTGCCGCGCTTGCTACGGGAAGCAAGCTGTACCAAGTGGATCTGGGCGTCAAGGGACGCGCTTTGGTATGAGCAGGGGCGAGCGGTCAGGCCGTTCACTTGAGCTTGCATCGCGCATCCAAGCGAACTGACATGATCGCTGAAATTATTGCAGTCGGCTCGGAGATGCTGACGCCCTTTCGTCAGGACACCAACTCCCTCTATCTCACGCAGGGGCTGAACGACCTCGGCGTTTCTGTCGCCTTCAAGACCATCGTCGGCGATCACCGGGACCAGCTCACCGAGGCGACCCGCATCGCTCTCGCGCGAGCGGATGTGGTCCTATTTTCCGGGGGTCTTGGTCCCACCGAGGACGACCTGACCCGCCAATGTGTGGCCGATGCTCTCGGCATCGAGCTGCACAAGGACCCGGCGACCATGACAGCGCTCTACAAGCGGTTTGCCGAGCGCCGTATCCCCATGCCGCCCAACAACGAACGCCAGGCCGAGGTGTTGGACGGAGCCGAACTGCTTCAGAACAGCAATGGCAGCGCACCCGGCCAGTGGCTTGACACCGTCTTTCCCGGCCCGGATGGTGCACCGCATCGCAAGGTCCTCATCCTGCTTCCCGGACCACCCAAAGAGCTCAAACCGCTCTTTGACGAGCAGTGCAAGCCGCGGTTGGCGTCCTCCCTGCCCCCGCGCCACCTGGCCAAACGTCTGTTGCGGATGGCATCAATCCCGGAGTCGCTGGTGGACGCTCGCACCGCGCCGCTCTACAAGCAATATCCTGACGTCGAAACGACGATCCTGGCCGGCGGGGGTGAAATCCAGCTGCACTTCAACTGCGTGAAGCCGACCGCCATGGAGGCCGAGACGCGTGTAGCTGCCGTGGCCGAGGCGATCGAGCACGAGATGGGTGAGGATATTTTTTCTTCCCACGGCGAGTCGCTGGAGGAGGTCGTTCTGCTGCAACTCGGACTCGCCCAGGCCACGCTGGCGGTTGCGGAAAGCTGCACGGGGGGTCTGCTGGCGCAGCGGCTCACGGCGGTTCCGAACGCCTCACGCTCCTTTGCCGGCGGCTTCGTGGTGTACTCCAATGCCTTGAAAACCCTGTGCGCCGGTGTACCCGAAGAGGATCTGCAGACCCACGGTGCGGTCAGCGAACCCATCGCACGCCTGCTGGCGGAAGGGACCCGCGAGCGCCTCGGCACGACTTTGGCAATCAGCATCACCGGGATTGCCGGCCCGGCAGCTTCTGCCCCGGAACCCGGAAAATCGGCGGGACCGGACGCGGACAAGCCTGTAGGCCTTGTATTCATCGGACTTGCGGGGCCGGAGGGAACGCAGGTAAAGCAGTTTAACCTGATGGGCGATCGCGAGCGGGTTCGCCTCTGGGCCAGCCAGCACGCTTTGGAAATGCTGCGGCGGCACCTGCTCTAGCGTGCCCGGGCAGGATCTCGCTCTCCCGGTTTCCTCTCCGAAACACACCGCAGCGGAGGCACTGAGTTGCTACACTCATCAGCGATGAAGTTGTCCCTTGCGGTTCTTGCAGTTTCTTATCTGCTTGGTTCGATCCCCTTTGGTTATCTCCTTGTCCGGATTTTTCGCAAGGAGGACATTCGTGCCACGGGGAGCGGAAATATAGGCGCCACCAACGTGGCGCGCTCAGGCGCCAAGGGCCTGGGCATTCTGACCCTGCTTCTGGATCTGGCCAAGGGCTACATCGCCGTGCTCCTGGCGCGGCATGTCGCCCCGGGACTGCCCTCGCGGCCGTCGGACCTCGCCGTTCTCGCTGCCGTGGCCGCTGTCTTGGGGCATGTCTTTCCGGTCTGGCTGCGTTTCCGCGGGGGCAAGGGCGTGGCAACGGCGCTCGGGGTCTTTCTCGCGCTTCTGCCCCTGGTGGTGCTTGCGGCCCTGGGTGTCTTTGTCCTGACCGTGGTCACAACCCGCATAGTGAGTCTGGCTTCCATCATCGCCGCAGCCACTCTCCCGGTCTTCGCCCTGTGGCTCTCTCCGGACCGGTCTCCCATCTATCTCGCTGGCGTTCTGTTTATCGCTCTGCTCGTCATCGTGAAACACCATGCCAACATCGCGCGCCTGATCCGAGGTCGCGAGCCCCGCTTCGGTTCCTCCGCCTCCCGGGCTCTCACCGAAACTCACCCGCAGGCACCCGCGCCAGAGATGGCCGCCTCCGCTGTTTCCACGAAGAAGGTTCGCCTATGAGTCGTATCGCCCTGCTCGGCGCCGGTGCCTGGGGCACCGCCCTGGCCATCTCCCTTGCCCGCCGTGGCGGTCATGATCTGACCCTCTGGGCCCACTCCCCTGCCCACGCCGAGGAACTGGCCGACTCCGGCGAAAACCTTCGCTATCTCCCCGGCTTCGTTCTGCCCATGGATGTCCGAGTTACCGCGCGCCTGCCGGAAGCCGTGGAAGGGGCTGACACCGTGGTCTTCGTTACGCCTTCCCAGGCCTTGCGTTCGGTCATCGAGGCGATTGCTCCGGTGCTCAATCCGAACCAGTTCCTCGTCTCCGCCTCCAAAGGCATCGAGGAACGTACCTTCCTGCGTATGTCGCAGATCATGGCCGAGTATGCCCCGGAGAATCCGATCGGTGCGCTCGGCGGCCCGTCTTTCGCTCAGGAGGTCGCCGCCTCCATGCCCACGGCCATTACCATCGCCGCGGAAAACGAGCTCCTGAGCACGAAGCTGCAGGGAGATGTTTCCTCCGCGAGCCTGCGCGCTTACCGTAATCAGGATGTGATCGGTACCGAACTCGGCGGAGCCCTCAAAAATGTGATCGCCCTGGCTGCCGGCGTCAGCACCGGCCTGGAACTCGGAGCCAACTCCGCCGCCGCCCTCATCACCCGCGGTATGACCGAGATTACCCGGCTGGCGATGGCCTGCGGCGGACGGCGGGAGACCCTTGCCGGGCTGGCCGGCATGGGTGACCTGGTCCTGACCTGCACCGGTGGCCTGTCCCGCAACCGCGCCGTCGGCATTGAACTCGGTCAGGGCCGCCGCCTTCCCGAGATCCTGGCAGATCTAA
This sequence comes from uncultured Bryocella sp., assembly GCA_964248555.1. Lineage (GTDB taxonomy): Bacteria > Acidobacteriota > Terriglobia > Terriglobales > Acidobacteriaceae > Granulicella. The sequence continues at coordinate 15,573 of CAXTZL010000032.1, read as the reverse complement.
ACGGCAAGGTGGCCGAAGGCGTACGCTCCACAACCGCCGCGCTTGGCCTGGCGGCGCGCTATGGCGTCGAAATGCCCATCACCCAGCAGATGGCCTCCATTTTGCAGGGGATCAAGGCGCCCAAGGATGCCATTCGCGACCTGATGGCCCGACCCGGCCGCATGGAGTAAAACCCACCGTCTTTCGCCACGGAGCCGGGGGGCACTGTTGCTGTTCCGAGCCCTGGCGAAACAAGGCGGTACCAAGTTGCTAAGATAGACCGGAGCAGAAGCATGCGGCTACCTGGCCAACGGTCCGGTTGCACGTGCGCCGTGATTGCCCCTCATGGAATTTAACGCACCCACAGGGGCCCCGGCCGGCGAAGCACCGGGTCCATCGAAACTCAGCCGCGCCGAGTCAGCACCGCTTCCCCTCATTCCTGTCGCGGTGCCCTACGTTCCCGACGGCGCCGGGATCATCGAGGCTCCGGCCATCGCCGCCGGTGAAGCAGGGAAACCCGAGGGTGGCGGCGGCTTACTGCGAGGCCTGAAGCGCTCCCTGGGGCTGGACCGGGCCATCGTTTTCACCGTCACCGCCCGGGCGTGGTCCTCCCTCGCCGGCATCGGCACGTTGACCCTGATTGCCCGCTTTCTCACCCCCGCCGAGCAGGGCTTCTATTACACCTTCTACTCGATCGTGGCGATGCAGATCGTCTTTGAACTGGGCTTTTCCGTCGTCATCCTGCAGACCGCCTCGCACGAGGCTGCGCACCTGCAGATTGGCTTTGACGGCGTCGTCACCGGCCCCGCCGAGGCGCACAGCCGCCTCGCCAGTCTGCTGCAGAAATCCGTGCGCTGGTACACCGCTGCCGCCGTCCTGATGGCCCTTACGCTGGTGCCTGTCGGCATCGGCTTCTTCCGCCATGCCTCGGCCCGGCCCGGCGGCAACCAGGTGCACTTCGTGCTGCCCTGGCTGCTGGTCGTGCTGGCCTCCGGATGCACCTTTCAGATCGATCCCCTGTTCTCCTTCCTCGAAGGTTGCGGCTATGTGCCGGAGGTGGCCCGCACGCGTCTGCGCCAGTCGCTTATGGGAACCTCGCTCGGCTGGTGCGCCTTTCTTCTGCACCGCGGCCTTTTTGCTCCCGGGTGCATGATCTTCGGCCAGGCCCTGATGGGCGCTTGGTTCGTATGGGGCAAACGCCGGTTGCTCGTTCCCCTGCTGCGCCGTGCCGTCGGCCCCATGGGCATCGATTGGCGCCGTGAAATCTGGCCCTTTCAGTGGCGCATTGCCGTCTCCTGGCTGGCCGGCTACGTTACCTCACAGCTCTTCAATCCGCTGCTGATGGACTACCGAAGCCCTATTGAGGCCGGTCGCATGGGTATGAGCCTCAACGTCTGCGGCACACTCTCCTCCATGGCCATCGCCTGGATGAACACCAAGGCCGCCCCCTTTGGCCGCATGATCGCCCGCAAGGAGTATCGCCTGCTCGATCAGACCTTCTTTCGCGCGCTGAGCCAGTCCGCCGGTGCGGCCGTCGTTGCGTTCGGCGCGGTCTGGTGCGCCCTGGCCTGGCTCAACTACCGCGGTATCCGGCTGCATGGCGTTCCCCTGGCCAGCCGCCTGCTGCCGCCCTTACCCCTCGGCATGTTATTTCTCGGCACGCTCGGCAATGTCATCGTCTTTGCCGAGGCGCTCTACCTGCGCGCCCACAAGCAGGAAAAATTCATGGGAAATTCCATTGCCGGGGCCCTCTATATCGCTCCGCTTGCCTACGTGCTGTGCCGTTGGCAGAACCCGCATGGGGGTGCCTGGGGCATCGCCGTGGCGTATGCTGTGGGGACGCTGTTTATTGGACTCGGTTACGGCACCTACACCTTTCTGCGCTGGCGGAGGGTCTGGCATGCCTGCTGAACTTCGCACCGAGCAGGAAGCACTCATCACCGCGCTCCCCGTACTCACCCGGCCGCTGCTGACCATCGCCATCCCCACCTTCAATCGCGCCGTCCAGCTCGAAGCCTTGCTGCGCGTTCTCGAGCCGCAGGTAGCCGGCCTCCCGGAGGTCGAAATCCTGGTCTCCGACAACGCCAGCCCCGACCGCACTCCCGCGGTGGTCACTTCTGCTGCCGAGCGGTTCCGGCGTGCCGGCGCCACATTTCACGCCCATCGCCAGCCAGCCAACATCGGCTCGGATGCCAATTTCGCCTTTTGCTTCGCCCGGGCTGCCGGAACCTTTTTCTGGATGTGCGGCGACGACGACCTGATCGTGCCCGGTGCTGTCGCGGAGGTGCTCAGCCTGCTTCGCGGCCCAGGAGGTGAAACGGCGGCGCTGGACATGATCTACGCCACCAGCTACGGCTTTCGCAAAGATTTCCGTGCAGAGGGGACCGGCGACCCGCTCGGCCGGCGGGTGCACACCGTCGCCGACCCGCGCACCTTCGCCACCGTGGTCAACATCATGTTCACCTTCATCAGCGGCATGATCGTGAACAAAAAGCGGCTCGAGGAGCTCCGGCATGAGCCGCCGGAACACCTGATCGGCACCAATCTCGTACAACTTTCGTGGAGCCTGCCCCTGCTGCTGCACCATCGGCGCTCGGCCGTTCTCTGGACCCGCCCTGTCGCGGCCCGCGTCGGCAATGCACACGGCTATTCGCTGGGCCGCGTCTTCGGCCGCCAGCTTTCGGCCACGGTGGAGCGCTTGCTGCCCGGGCGGCCGGATCTTTCCGCGCCGATCCTGAACATGGCCCTGCGCCGCTGGTTTCCCTCTGTCCTGGTCGATGCCCGGGCAGCCTCCGGCGATCATCTTCGCTTGGACGAAGCCCATAGCGAGCTACGCGCGGTTTATGGCCGCAATCCGCGGTACTGGATCTTCACCTACCCCGCTCTCCGGCTTCCCCTGCCGGCGGCCCGGCGCTTCCTCCGCGTCATCTCTGCCGTCAATAAGGTCATCTACGCCCTCCAAATCCCTGGCTTCTGGCGAAAACACACGTAAGGAGACAGTGCAGTACCTCACAAATTCCATCTAGTCTCATTCCCCTGAATCACCGTGCTACTATGGTTCTGCACTCACCTGAGTGCAACGCGCCTCGAGCAGGAACTCGCCTTCATAAGGCGGATCGCCTGGCCAGAGACCGGGGCGTTGACCACCGCCCACCGGGCGAGCCGTCTGCCGTAAGTGCAGAATGTAGAAACGGCCCCGCACGTTGGTTGCTCTGGCTTTGAGGCGGTTCAAACGGGATACGCCTCGCCGTGCAGCAGCAGTGCCTTGTTTCCTCCTTCAATTGTTTGACGGAACCGTTCATCGCAGTGCTGAACCCCAGGATCTCGCGACGCCAGCCCCGTCACTGCACAAGGCTGTGTGTCTGAGCGGCGGTCCGACCCCACTCGCGTTCGATAAAGGAAAGTTTTTGCCCAATTCAGCAGTTCCCTCCTCCAGGCAGTCTTCTCGCAAGTCCTCACGTCAGTCCTCCCATGCAGGAAAATCAGGCGGTTCGCGCTCCGGCGGGAGCAGGCAGGCACCGGATACCCAGGGAAATCAAGCCCAGTCCAGGCCCGACACCTCCAGTCTGACCCTGGAGTCAATCCTGAACCCTGAGCCCCAGAAGCCTACCCGTCACGTGACCCAGGCCGAGGCTTCCGCGCTTCACTTCAACGACTTCAATATCTCCGACTCCCTCAAAGCCCGTCTGGCGGCTGCAAACTTCACCGTGCCAACGCCCGTACAGGCCGGTGCCATCCCCTACGCGCTCGAGGGTGACGACATTCTCGCCACCGCCTCTACCGGCACGGGCAAGACCCTCAGCTTTCTCGTTCCGATGATCGAGCGGCTCGAGGAGATCTCCACCCCCTCCGGCAAGGGCAACCGCAATCCCGTTCTCGCCCTTATCCTGCTCCCCACCCGTGAGCTCGCCATGCAGGTGCTGGAAAACTACCACAAGCTTTGCCCGGTGCTGAAGAACGACGCCGTGCTGGTCTGCGGCGGTCTAAACGAAAATCCGCAGATTGAAGCCCTGGCCCGTGGTCCACGCATCGTGGTGGCCACCCCCGGCCGACTCGAGGACTACCTCGACCGCCGCAAGGTGAGCCTCAAGGAAGTCGACATGCTGGTCCTCGACGAGGTCGATCGCATGCTGGACATGGGCTTCCTGCCCGCGATCAAGCGCATCACCGGCGCCCTGCCCAAGGACCGCCAGACGATGTGCTACTCGGCGACCCTCGATACCAACATCCGCAACATCGTGCGCGACTACGTCACCGATCCCGTTCGCATCGAGATCGGCCAGACCTCCAAGCCCTCGGACCGCGTCACCCTGCGCGTGATCACGGTCATGCAGGACCAGAAGCTGGCCCAGCTTGACCGCATGCTCACCACCGAGGAAGGCAGCTACCTCGTCTTCTCACGCACCAAGCATGGCGCGGATCGCATCGGCAAAAAGCTCGAAAAGTTCGGCCACAAAATCGAGGTCATTCACGGTGACCGCTCGCAGTCGCAACGCACGACGGCGCTGAAGCGCTTCTCGGACGGCAAGGCCCGGGTCCTTGTCGCCACCGACGTAGCCGCTCGTGGCATCGACGTCTCGCACATCGCGCACGTGGTGAACTACGACCTGCCCAACGGCTCGGACGACTTCGTCCACCGCATCGGCCGCACGGGCCGCGCCGGCGCCAAAGGCGTCGCGACGACCTTTGTCACGCCGCTTGAAAAGCGTGATGCCCGCAAGCTCGAGCAGGAACTCAAGATTCAGTTCGAGTGGATCGTCGCGGACAAGGACCTCGCCAAGGAAGAGCGCAATACCCCCATCGACCTCAATAAGCAGCCGGTTGGCAGCATGGACGGTATCCTCGCCATGGAAACCCGCTCCTGGAAGAATGGCGATGCGCCGGACGCGGGTGGCGACAGTGCTCCCCAGGCGCCGCGGCGTCCTCGCAGCGGTGGCTACGGCGGACGCAGTTCGGGTGGCCGGAGCTCCGGCGCAGGTGCTGGCGGCGGTCGCCGCCGGCGCAGCTAAGTATCCTGCAAAAAGTACTCCGGCCCGTCGCTCAGCAACGGGCCGGAGTACTTCTGGGAACACAGTCGCGCAGATCCTGACCTCCCTGTTTCACAGCCTGAAAACATCACGCCCGCACTGCTTCATGCGGTAAAGGTCCCCCGGTGAACCATCGTGAAGCGAGACAACAACGTTCCGCTGCCCATCACCTAATCTCCTGTACGGTTGAGCCCGCAAACACGCAGTGCCGACCGAGACCCAGGAGCTTTCCCATGGCAATGCAGAACATCAATGACCTTCTTCTCACCGGCATGTCCTACACGCTGGATTTCGAGCAGAAATTTTCACAGTTCGCCAGCAAGATGGCCGACGCCACCACTGAGCCTGAGGTAAAAGAGGTCTTCGAAAAGACCACGACCCAGAGCAAAAAGTATGCGGACCGCATCGAGTCGGCCTACAAAAAGCTCGGCAAGCCCTCCAAGACCGAGGACAATCACATCGCCGATGCCATGATTCGTGAAGTCGAAGGCATGATCTCCAACACGGAAAAAGGCGCTGTGCGCGATGCCGCTCTGATCGTGGCCTTTAACCAGCAACAGGCCTATCGCGTCTCCTCCTACGGCTCACTCCGCAGCTACGCGAAGGTCATCGGCAAGGAAGACGCCGTGCAGGAGTTGCAGCAGAGCCTGGATGAGGCCAAGGCCGGCGACGAAAAGCTTACCCAGATTGCCGAGCAGAAGGTCAATCCTAAGGCCAAGGAAGCGGACGCCGTCGCAGCCTAACTTTCTTCCCAGCAGTAAAGAAGGGCCGGCATATCGCCGGCCCTTCTTGTTTCCACCCGCGCACCGTACGGGAGATTCTTCCCGCAGACAGCGAAGCTCGGGGAGTTAAAGTAACCGGGACAGCAAAGATCCGGCCATACCGCCGAACTCGCCCTGATTGGTCGGCGGTGCCTGCTGCCCACCATTGGTCATGTGCGCCATAATCATCGGCAGCACCGTGGCCAGTGCCATCTTCGCCACTTCGGGTGAAACGCCTGCCCGCTGCGCCGTCTGTTCCAGGATGCCTGATCCGCCCAGGCCGTTCTGCACCTGTTCCGGCGTAGTCTGTTGATTTTGCCCCGTTTGCCAGTTATCCACGTGCTGTCCCATGCCGTTATTGCGGAACATGTCCATCACGCCACCTAACCCGCCGGGTTGTTGGCCCACCGTCTGCAAGAAGCCGCCGGCAACCCGGCCCTGCTCGCTTCCTCCCTGTCCCTGCGCGCCACTCATCATGCCTTCAATTGAATCCAATATTCCCATCGTGCCCTCTTGTGTACTCTGATGGCGGCGAACGCCGTTGCGCGTTGCATTCCCTTCTGAAATCGTCATCGCGGCTGGCAGCAGTCGACACGATCGTGTCCCGGCGGCGAAAATCGGCGTATGCCGTCTAAATCCGTGATCTCTACCCCCGCTGCTCCCACCGCCATCGGTCCCTACTCCCAGGCGGTTCGCGTCGGCGACTTCGTTTACACCTCCGGCCAGGTTGCCCTCGACCCATCCAGCGGCGATTTCCTCCCTGGCGATGTGACTGCTCAGACCGAACGCGTCTGCGAAAACCTGCGAGCGGTCCTGAATGAAGCCGGCCTCACCATGACTCACGTCGTCAAGACCACGGTTTTCCTGAAAAACATGGGCGACTTTGCCGCCATGAACGAGGTTTACGCCCGCTACTTCGCCCCGTCCGACGTCGTTCCGCCCGCACGCTCCACGGTGCAGGTAGCCGCTCTGCCCAAGGACGCCCTCGTAGAGATCGAATGCATTGCGCTCGTCGATAGCAGCCGTTAGCCAGCAGCCGTTAGCCAGCAGCCGTTAGTCGACTTTCCTGACACGCCCAGCGCCCCCCCCCCCCAGGACGGTTCTTCACGGAACGTCCTCGTGGGGACCTGCGGCATCCAATAGAACCGATAAGGAGGTTGTTATGCCAACCATTCCGACCGATGGCCCACTGAGCGACGCTGCCATCACAGAAGACAATGCAAAGGCCGGCGCTACCGGCGTCCAAGAGACTAAAAAAGTGGAGCGCACGGATGCCGAATGGCGGGCTCTGCTCACCCCCGAGCAGTTCCACGTCCTGCGCGAAAAGGGTACCGAACGCGCCTTCACCGGAGCGCTCTACAACAATCATGCCGACGGCCTGTATCACTGCGGCGCCTGCAACGCTCCGCTTTTCAAAAGCGATGCCAAGTTCGAATCCGGCTCCGGCTGGCCGAGCTTTTTCGAGCCTGTCTCCCCGGATGCTGTCCACTTGCACGAAGATCGCAGCTACGGCATGCGCCGCGTTGAAGCTACCTGCGGCACCTGCGGCTCCCATCTCGGACACGTCTTCCCCGACGGACCCAATCCGACCGGGCAGCGGTACTGCATCAACTCCGCTTCGTTGGGGTTTACCCCGGATGGATCGAACGTTGGGGAGGGGTAGCACCTTCTCGCAAGAACCGGGCGGTGCACTCAAACGATTGGCTCCGTTTTTTCAGTAGCCTTCGCTCCGAAGCTACGCCGCCCGGATCTGCTCCAGAATGCCATCCCAAAGCGCAAGCCGTGCCTTGATGGCGGCCTCCGCCGCGTCACCTGCCTTGCTCCATGCCATCGCATCTTCGCCGCACAAATCAGCGACCATCCGCAGCGAGAGCGGTCCATGCTCATCGCCGTCCACCTCGATGTGGCGTTCTAGGTACCAGACAAACTGACTCAGATCCCCACCCATCTGGAGGTTCAAGTCGCGAACCAGCGATCGGAACATGCTCGGAATGGTATCCTCACGGCCAAACGTGAAAGAAGCCGCTTGTGCCGGCAGAGAACCTTCGCGAATGACCCGAAACGTCGTCTCCATGAAGTGTTTGGCTGGCCTCGGCACACCACGTACCACCATCCAGGACTCCCACTGCAACGACTTCGCCGCTCCGGTGATGGGTCGCTCCTCATCACGAACACTCGATGTGGCGTGGATCAGGCCGCGAATGGCCGCCGTGCTTGCCCCCGCCTTCTCCATGGCCTCCAGGTACAACTCAAAGTGACTGGCTGGCCGGCCTTCGTACTCATCGGACTCCTCCCCAAGCACGATCTCGTTGATGAAGCGGCGGCTCGCCGGAAACCGGGTCGGAACCCAAGGCACGTCCACACAGGTCAGCCCTCGTTGCAGCGACTTCAACAGGCTCATAAAATCCCACACAGCATACACATGCGATTCCATGAAGAGACGCAGATGCGTGGGCGTACGAATGCTCAGGTAGAGCGGATGAGAAGCCAACCGCTCACGCAAGGGGGCGATGCGGTGTTCAAGGGCGTCGATCGACAGGACAGGCGGGACAGCGGCAGCGTTCATCATCACCAAGTTAGAGCGTTTCGGGGGCTGGGGGAGCCAATCTTTGGTAACCCGGATTGAAATCACACGAACAGCCGCGCCCCGTCCGGAGCCCGCGCTGACCTTGGCTGGGAACCAGAGGGGTAACGACCACCTTCAGGTCTTACTTGAAGAACCGGCGACTCACGCGGCCGCTGCGTCTTCGGCGACAATGAAGGAAACCGGTTCCCAGGCTCGCTCCGCCCATGATGACCCTCCGCCAGGCACTCGCCCAAGCCGCTGACATCATCGATCGCCGCGACGCCGATGTTCTTCTCGCCCATGCGCTCGGCTGCGATCGCGCCTGGCTGCGAGCCCACGCCGACGATCCGCTTTCTTCTCCTTCCGCCGAGGCCTTCTTCCTCAGCGTCGCAGCGCGCCGTGCCCACAAGCCGTTGCAGTACATCACGGGCCACCAGGAGTTCTATGGTCTCGACCTGCAACTTTCCCCCGCAACGTTGATCCCGCGTCCCGAAACCGAAATCCTGGTGGAACACGTTCTTGCCTGGGCAAGCCAGCTCACCCCGCCTCCCAGCACGGCTCACTGGCTCCAGATCGCCGATGTCGGGACCGGCTCCGGGGCGATTGCGCTGGCGCTCGCCGCACATCTTCCCCATGCCCTCCTCTACGCCCTGGACTTGTCGGCGGCCGTGGCCGCCGTGGTGGAGGCCAACGCAAGCCGCCTGGGCCTGTCGTCACGGGTCCGTTTCCTGAAATCCGATCTGCTCGGAGCCCTGGCTCCCCTGCTAGCGACCGGTAGGCGTTTAGACGCTGTCATTTCCAACCCGCCCTACATTCCGCTGGGGGATCTGCCCGGCCTGCAACCAGAGGTCCGCGACTTTGAGCCGCACACCGCTCTCTTTGCCGGCGAGGACGGCTTAGCCGTATATCGCGGGCTTATCCCGCAGGCAAAGCTGTTTCTCAGAGATGGCGGCCTTCTGGCCCTGGAGTTCGGCTTCGGCCAGCGTGAGGCAATTGCAACCCTGCTCAACGACTGGCACGAGCTCCGGTTCCTTGACGATTTTGCCGGCATTCCGCGCATAGCGCTAGCCGTTCGGCCCCCACGGTAAGGGCGTTCCCTTAATTGTGGCGCGCTTTGAAGAGCCGTCTTCCACTGCTACGGGGCGCCGCGAACGTGATCGGAAAGAATCTCCTGATGCATCTGCCACACCGCGCTCACGGCGAGTGCCAGCGCCAGTGCCGATTCCAGCAACGCAACCGGCAAATCGCGCCCGGCCAGCTTTGCCCCCCACCGGCGCAGGAGATAGCCGCCCCAGGTACCGATCGCGGCACCAAGGATGCCCGCCAGAACACCGCCGGCAACCGGTTGCAGGATGGCCGATGCCGCCAAGGCACCGACGAGACCTCCGAAAGCCAGCCGGGCCAGGGCCGGGCCCGCAGCTTTGCGGCTCGGAGTCTTCGGCAGCGTGTCCCCGACGTACTCCCCTATTGCAAAAACACTGAACACGATCGCAGAAACAAGATAGGTCGTCCACATGGCCCAGCCTCGCTCGGGTAGCCAGGCCAGCCACGCTGCCCAGCACACCACCGCGATGCCCGTCATCGTGCGCATCCCGGTCACGATTCCCAGCAGAACGACCCAATCCATCTCTGATGCCTTCCCTCTTCTTACGCGGTGGGAGCATCCTCAGATGCTGACGCTGACGCCCCGATTCGGCAGTTCGCAGACCGGCCAGGCACCCTGCTCCTAGTGAGCCAGCACGGCCTCCCGCTGTTCCATGCGCAGAAAGCGGTAAAGCGGAAAACTTTCGGCCAGTTCGCGGACGCACCCACGAATCGACTCCAGCCGAGCCGCGTCGCCTCGGTGCGCCAGTGCCTCGGCGATCCAGTCGCCGATCGTACGCATCTCCGCCTCTCCCATGCCGCGCGTGGTCAGCGCAGGCGTTCCCAGACGAATCCCCGACGGCTTCAACGGCGGGTTGGTATCGTACGGAATCGCGTTCTTATTTACCGTGATCCCCGCTGCGCCCAGGGCCTCTTCGGCCTCAGAGCCCAGCATGCCCGTGCCCTTCGCAAATACGTCCAGGAGCACCACGTGCGTATCCGTGCCACCTGAAATCACCCGGAAGCCACGCTCCATGAGCACCTCCGCCAGCACCTTGGCATTGCGTACGATCTGCGCCGCGTAGTGCCGGAACTCCGGTTCCAGCGCCTCTCCAAAGGCCACCGCCTTGGCCGCCACCACATGCATCAGCGGGCCGCCCTGCTGCCCGGGAAACACACTGCGATCCACCGCCGCCGCCAGCTCCGCCGTTGTCAGGATCAGTCCCGACCGCGGGCCGCGCAGCGTTTTGTGCGTGGTGGAAGTCACCAGGTGGGCGTGCGGCACGGGCGAAGGGTGTGCCCCGCCCGCAACCAGACCCGCGAAATGCGCCATATCGATCAGCAACTTTGCGCCCACCTTGTCCGCGATCTGCCGCATGCGCGGGAAGTCGAACTGCCGCGGATAAGCTGACCCGCCCCCAATAATCAATTTAGGTTGTTCCGCCAGAGCGATCGACTCGAGCTCGTCGTAGTCGATGGTTTCCGTGTCCGGCCGCACACGGTAGCTCGCCACGCGGTACAATTTTCCGGAGAAACTCAGCTTGTGCCCGTGCGTCAGGTGGCCACCATGTGCCAAATCCAGCCCCAGGATGCCGTCGCCGGGCTGAATCACGGCCATATACGCCGCGGCATTGGCCTGCGATCCGGAATGCGGTTGCACGTTGGCATGCTCGGCCCCGAACAGCTCCTTGGCACGGTCCCGTGCCAGATTTTCCACGACATCGGCGTATTCACAACCGCCGTAATACCGCTTGCCCGGGTACCCTTCCGCATACTTGTTCGTCAAAACCGAGCCCGCAGCCTCCAGCACGGCGCGCGAAACAAAGTTCTCGCTGGCAATCATCTCCAGCCCCTCGTGTTGACGCAGGGTCTCCGCTTCCAGGGCGCGGGCAATCTCCGGATCGCTCTGTTCCAGGGTCAATTCGAAGCGCGCGGCAAGGTGATTGGACATGGCTCAAGTGTACCCCGCTGCGAAGCCCGGGTCGCAGCCTCGCATGCCCCAAAACAGGACACCGACGCCCCACAGGTGGTATAGCGCGCTCCCGATTTTCGGTTGATCTTGGGATGGAACTCAGGGGAGCACCGACTCGCACGGTGCCTTCTCCGGGTCGGCGGTACCGCGGCTGGCAGCGCGGGGCCTGGGAGGACAGTCTTGGCAGCTCGAATGCTTTCGTTTCGTTCCTCTTCGCACCCCATTGCAGTCGCCCATATCCAGGTCGCATCCCCCCGTCTGACCACAACAAGACACCAGTCCACCCATTCCTATAAGGTGCTCCCCATGTCCACGATTGCCCAGCGTTTCACCTCCACGGACTCCCTCACCTCCGCTCCCGACATGCTCGCTAAAGTGCAGTCCGAATGGGTCGACCATTATGTCGAGGTCGAGATCGAAGGTCTCACGCTGAAGCGCCTCGGCTGCATCTATTTCGCCGCCGCGCAGCAAACCAGGTTTCGCATGCTTCAGGGCTTGCGCTCGTTCTTCCACCTCAATCCCGCGCACTAACCAATCCCGCCTCCAGCCGCCGGAACCACCTCGGCGGCTCCCACCTGAACGGGGCCTCCGCGCGCGCCTGTTGCGTATTTGTTCTGAACGCAGCAGGCACGGGAGGCCTTCCCGCCTTTCCTACCGCATCTCCCGAAGCCGCCTGAACTGCTTCCACACGAACGATCCCAGGTACCACCCGTCGATGTACTTATAAGGTGTTTCGCCCGTCGTATAGTGCCCGCAAGGCAGCACCTTGGACACATACGGAATGCTCTTGTCTTTGAATCCCTGCAGGACCGCCAGCGAACCGGCCAGCGGAAACGTGAGATCGTACGTCGCGTACACCAGCAGGGTATTGCGATGGCTCGCCTTGGCCGATGCTGCAAACTGATCCATAAAGCTCGCCGGGCTGATGCAGGCGAAAATCTCTCGCGTCATGGCCTGGTCCAGGCCAGCACGCTCCAGGGCTGACTGCACATGGCGCGTGCTTTGGCCTTCCCAGACCACATCGCCAAAGGACATCGAAGCGTGATTGAACGCGCAAACCTGCAGACGCGGATCAACTGCCGCTGCCAGAAACGCATAATCAGAGCCCAAACTTGTGCCCAGGATGCCAATCTGCTCGTACCCCTGCGCCTGGAGCCAGTCACAACAGGAGCGAATGTCTGCAACGCCCTGCCGCGCCGCCTCGATCGTGCGCCCCACATTGGCGCTCACCGCATAGTCCGAGCGCTCGAGCTCCGCCGGCCGCCGTATGTCGTGATACGGCTTGGAGAGCCGCAGGCTGCTGATTCCGAACTTCGCAAACATCTCGCAGAGCGCGTTATGCGACACGGCATCGGCATTCCACTGCGGCAAAACCACCATCGCCTGGCGCGGCCCCGGCGTCCCGTCCTTGCGGGGCTTCGCATCCACCGGATACCAGCGCGCATTGGACCGGTTGTTCTCTTCGTAGGGCGTCCGTACAGCGGAGGTAAACCGCAGAAATTGGGCCCGGCGCAACTCACCGGCCGTCGCCCGGCGCCCCCACTCCCGCGCTTCAGCCAGCGTTTCCGGCCGCACATTGGTGGGATAAAGCTCCGGGTGCCGCTCTTCCAGCGTGAAATCGGTGGGCGTTTCGTAGCCGAACAGCCGCCCGGGATCCGCCACCAGCTCCCGGTTCAACTCGGCCATCGCCTCAAACGGCGTAGCTTCCCCGCGCTCCACGCGGGCCGCCGCCCCACTTCCACAGACCTCGGCCAGGTGCTCGAAACCCCACTCCAGTGTGCGTTGCACGCGATTTTCATCGCGTGTGGTCAGCGCGGTCTCCCACGCATACATCCACCGTGCATACAGCCCTGAAACCATCGCTACAGTTTACCGTCCAGGTCCTGCGCTGGCCGGGTGGAGCCGCCTGTACCCGCGCAGACCGCAGAGAATCTCGTATGGAATCGTGCCCGCCCAGCGCGCATGGTCCACCGCGGAGACTCCCTCGCCCAGCAGCACCGCCTCCGTTCCGACGGTCACGGGGATACCCCGTTCCACGTGATCCGTCACATCCACCACCGTCAGATTCATGGAAACCCTGCCCACAACGGAAGCCCGCAGCCCGCCGGTCATCACCCATCCATCGCCTATTCCGCTGGAGGCCTCGCGCCGGAAGCCATCCGCATAGCCCACCGGCAAGAGGGCCAGCCACATCGGCCGCTTCGCCCGAAACGTCGCCCCGTAACCTACGGTCTCGCCAGCGGCGATCGACCGGAGCCCGATGACCCGGGCCGTCCAGCTCCCCACCGGGTGCAACTTCCCCAGCGACCCTTCCGCCGCCTCGCCTTCGAGCGGCAACGTGTATCCATAGAGCGCCAGTCCCGGCCGCACCATTGGCTGCGCCCCCACCTCTTCCGCCGCCGCCCTGATCCACGCGAGCGTCGTGCCTTCCTCAATGGCGGAGCTGTTGCCCAGGTGCACAAAGGCCGGCTGCACGCCCGCCGCCTTCACCTGGGCGAGGGCCATCGCGAACCGCTCACATTGCAACTTTGTTTCCACCGAGTTCGCAATCTCCGATGATTGCAAGTGACTAAACACGCCCTCGCACATCAGCGACGGCGAGCTCCGCAGTCGCAACAGCACCCCATCCAACTCCGGTCCCGGCGCCACGCCCTGCCGCGCCATGCCCGAGTCAATCTCCAGATGCACCCGCAGACGCTCTCCGGCCAGCCCGGCAACCGGCGCCCTCCGCGCCATCTCCCCCTCCAACACGTCGAGATGCTCGAGGGTCCAGACCACCGGCGTCAGCCGTGCCGCCAAAATCTCAGGGGCCTCCGCCGCGTCAAAGCCGCACATCACTACCAGATGAAGGGAGTCGTCCGTATCGCCGCCGGGCAGGGTCTGTCGCAGCGCCTCGCGCACCCGCCGGCCTTCCGCCACGTCGCCCACACCCAGCCAGCGCAGCCCTGCCGCGGCCAGCACCCGCGCGCAGATCGTCGCTCCATGGCCATACGCATCGGCCTTGATCACGCCCAAAACCTCGCATGTGGGCCCCGCAACCCTTCGGATCACTTCCAGGTTGGCCGCCAGCAAGGCACCGGAAACCTCGAACACACTCTTCAAACCACCCGCCCCACAAGCGAAACGCCTGATTGATAAGCCACCTTCGACGAAGGGCAGAACCCAGTATGCAGGAATCCATACCCGGCGGCACGTGCATGCCGGGCGCTCCCTATTTCGTACTCGAGCTCGGCCAGCCCACACCCGGATCCAGCCGGCTCGCGTCATGGAACGGCAGTATCCAGCCGGGATACTCGGGCGGTAGCTGGCTCACCTTGTCGATCTGCTGCAGTTCCTCCGCAGCTAGGGTCAGCTCTACGGCCGCAAGATTATCGTCCAGCTGCTCTGTTCTTTTCGCCCCGATAATGACCGAAGTAACGACCTCCTGGTGCAGCAGCCAAGCCAGCGCCACCCGTGCCGGCGAACACCCATGCGCCTCTGCAATGGGCCGTACGACATCCAGAATTCGCCAGGTGCGTTCCTTATCCACGATCGGAAAATCGAACTGCGCCCGTCGCGTTCCTTCCGGCTTCTGGTTGTCGCGGCTGAACTTTCCGCCCAGCAAACCACCCGCCAAGGGGCTCCACACCAGCAGCCCGGTGCGCGTTTGCTTGAACATCGGCACAAACTCACGCTCCAGATCCCGGCCCGCGATCGAGTAATACGCCTGCAGCGTGTCGAATTTGGCATAGCCCTTCAGCTCTGCCGTCGTGATCGCTCTTGACAGCTTCCACGCCTCCCAGTTCGAAGCCCCGACATAACGAACCTTGCCCTGCTGCACCAGCGTATCCAGCGCCCGCAGGGTCTCCTCGAGAGGCGTCACCGCATCATTGCCGTGAATCTGGTAGAGGTCGATGTGATCGGTGCCAAGCCGCTTCAGGCTGGCCTCCACCCCGTCCATGATGTGGCCGCGGGAGGCGCCAATATCGTTGCGCCCCGGCCCCGTGCGCCCGAACACCTTGGTGGCAATCACGACATCCTTGCGCGCAATCCCGAGATTCTTCAAGGACTGCCCCAGCGTCTTTTCACTTTCGCCGTCCGAGTACACGTCGGCTGTATCAAAGAAATTGACACCCGCGTCCAGGCAGCCCTTCACCAACTCATCCGCACCCGCCTGATCCACCTGCCCGATCGCACTCCAGATAC
>CAXTZL010000031.1:0-19189 GCA_964248555.1 uncultured Bryocella sp. | reverse complement strand
CCTGACAGTTCTAATGGGCGGGAACATGACATTTCTAAAGAGCGCTTACAGGCAAAAGGTATAGAACATTCGTTATCGGACGTATTTGAGAGAGCGGGCTGGCTTAGGCTGCGGTGAGCAACAACACCGAACCATTGGTACCGGTTCGCAGGATGCGATAATTGCTGCATGTCTATGGGGGTGAGGTATGGCGTGCTTGCAGTGGTGGCGGTAGCGGGTACCGCACGGTGGAACCCGCCAACGGAGAATACCCCTGCCTATTACAGCACGGCGCCGAGCAAGATCTCCACCCCGCTGTTACATGGTGATCAGCTGACCGGGCCCTACTTCGCTCATCCCTACCAGGTAACGGCCTACAAAATGGCAGCCAAGGTAGAAAAGGTGCTGTTTACGCAGCCATGCTATTGCCGCTGCGATCTGGCGCTCCATCACAAAAGTCTGCATTCCTGTTTTGAAGGTACGCACGGCGCTGTTTGCGCCACCTGCATGCGTCAGGCTGTGTACACCTACCAGCAGACGCAACGGGGAAAGACCCCTGCGGAGATTCGCAGTGCCATCATGCGTGGCGAGTGGCAAAATGTAGACGTCCAAAACGCTACGCTGCAGCCGTAGCGATGCTGCAGTTCTCGCTATGCTGCAACTGTTTATCCATTACAAATGCTGCTTTGTGGCGTCAGTCTCGCCCGGCGATCACGGATTGATAGACCGCTTCGGTCCTCTGTGCGATCTCCTCCCAGGTCCGTTCGCTGAAGTTCATCGCTTGGACATTCGTTTCTAGATGTGAACGCAAGGCGGGCTCCCGGACGATCTTGTGTATCGCTGTGGCGAGTTCCTCCGGATTGTCTGGATTGGCAAACATAGCCGTTTCACCCTCCGTGAGGACTTCCTCGAACACAGGCAGGCGGCTGGCGACGATGGCTTTGCCCAGGGAAAGGCCTGTGGCGAGTGCTCCGCTGGTGGTAATGGCGCGGTAAGGATAGACCACTGCGGCGGCGGCCCGGTAGGCAGCTACCAGGTCCTCCGGGGAGCAGAAGCTAAGGTGGAAGCGGACATTGCGGAGGCCGAGCCGCTGCGCCTGGGCTGTCAAGGAAGCCGTCAGTCCGGCTTCTCCGGTACCCATGATCACCAGGCAGGCCTGATCTGCTGTATCTCGACCTGCTGGATCTGGAACCGCTGCATCCGGTGTCGCGCCCTGCTCCAGCCGCTGCCAGGCGTTCAGAAGCAGGTCCACACCTTTGTAAGGAAAGATGATTCCCTGCCAGAGAATCATGGCCTGCCCGGGTGCAACCCCCAGTCGATTGCGTATGGTGCCGGCTTCGGGGACGGGAATGTCAAAGAAAAAGGGTCCATGCGGAATGACGGCGATCCGGTCCGGGCTGACGCCAAACTCTGCCGTCAGCCTTTCTTCTATGTGGGCCGAATGACAGATCAGGGCATCGGCCTGCCCGTAGAGGCGAGCATAGGTGACGCGGTGCGCCTCCCCGGTGTCATGCGGCAGCAAGTCATGGACGGTCAGAACAAGGGGTACACCACGGCGTTGACAAAGCAGGACAAACCAGCGATCCAGCGGGAGCCGGGAGAGGAGCAAAGGAAGAAACTGCACGTGCAGGATTGCCGGAGGTCTTAGCAGCACGCGGGCGCTGAGGGCCAACAGGTTCAGCAAGCCCTCCGCCAACTTCAGTACCCGCCTTGGCGATCGCGGAAGATCCAATTTTCCGACCAAGTCCAGCAGTCCGGGCTGAGGGCGTAAGCCGCATCGCTGCAGCGTGGCGCGATCAAGGTAGTAGGTGATGGAGGCGGCCTGGACCTGTACACCGGCCCGCTTCAGCGCCCTAGACAGGTATGCTGTGTAGTACGGCACGGTCGCCCAGAGATCCAACATAAGCACGCGCATTGGCCTGGTTGCTTTGGCGTTCGGGACGCGGCTACGCATCTGTTCCCCCAGGTCGCCCAAGGCCGTCCTTCGCAAGGTTGCGCACCGAGAGGGCCTGTTTGTAGAACTCCATGTAGTCCTCCGCCATGCGTTCTGCGGAAAACTTTTCTGCAACGTTTCTCTGACCGGCGGCTCCCAGCCGGTGACGCAGCGAGGCGTCAGACAGGAGGCTGCCGATGGCCTGCGAGAGGGCTTCGGGCGATTCCGGCGGCACAAGCAGGCCTGTGATTCCGTTTTCGATCAACTCCGGGATGGCCCCAACGCCGGTTGCCGCCACCGGCAAACCGCTGGCCATTCCCTCCAGCAGGGCTACCGGCAGACCTTCCTGCCTGGACGCTGATACGAGCAGATCCAGACGGGTGTAGAAGGCCGGCATGTCGCTTAGGCTTCCCGCGAGTGTGACGGTGTCCGCGAGGTGCAGTTCCGCGATGAGGGCCTGCAGTCGTGAGCGCTCCGGACCTTCCCCGGCGATCTCGAACCGGGCAAGCGGTGGCCGCGGGCGCAGCAGAGCGATGGCGCGGAGAAAGAGGTCGATTCCCTTTTCAGGGGCGAGACGGCCGACCAGCCCAACGCGAAGAAGATCGCCCGGACTCTGTGTGGGAGCCAGCCGAGCCCTTTCGGCGGCAAGGAACGGTGCCATGGTGACGCCGTTACGAATCAAGCGCACACTGGCGGGCTGCACGCCGGCGGCAAGCAGGCGGTCGCGCACCTCTGCGGAGACCGCAGCCACGCCGTCGAACTGCCGCAGCACCCAGCGGTCGAGGGCGCCATAGACACGCACGGCGAGATCATTGTCATACCATGTGTGGCAGGTTGACACCAGGGCCGGTCGATCGCGCTTCCAGGCAAACCGGGCGTAGCAGTCCGCTTTGTAGCCATGGGTGTGCAGAAGGTCGGTGTCCCCCTGCTGGACTAGCCTGCGCAGGCGGTCGCCGACTTCCGTGTCGAGCTGCCCCTTGCACTTCAGCAGGTGCACCTGCCGGGGCGGAAACCCGGCGCGCAGGGCTGCGTCGTAGAGGGCCGGTTGGGGCTGGGCTGGGTTGTGAAAGACGGCAAGATCACAGCTGTGCTCCTGGGTGGCGTTCAGCGCACCCATGAGGCTCAGGATGACGGCTTCGGCCCCGTACAGGCCCCCGCTGCTGATGAGATGAAGGATTTTCACGCCGGGGCTCCCGGTTGCCCGGCGTCCGCGGGGTCGGGTTCCTGCCGGTTTGCCAGGGCCCACGCCGCCGCATACAACTTGTCTCCAAGCACGTTTTTTGCAAGGTCCTTCAGGCGATGGGACCTCTGCAGACGTGCCAGCGTTTTGGAGTCAGGACGAAGAATCTGCTCGAGGCGGGTCGTGGTGGTACCACCGCGAAGATTGAGCCGACCCACGAACGCCGGCGCGGAGTTTGGTGCTGCGTCGCTGGCCCTGGGCTCGGAGGTAAACACAGACGTGTAGCCCGCTTCCGAGCACGCGCGTAAGACGCGTCCGTTGGCCCTTCCGCCTGGCAGAGACATTGCCGAGATAGAGCTCCCAAGAATGTCTTCGAGGTGCTTTTTCGCTATGGTCAGTTCCGTCTGCAACTCCACCTGAGTGCAGGCCGTCAGTAGCTTGTGGCTCCAGCCGTGTGCCCCGACGGTCATCCCGCTACCGTGCAGCGCACGTAGCTCCGAGGCCGTCATAAACCCGGCGCGAGTTCCTGTCCACCCCGCCGTGATGAAGAAATGGGCTTTGCGATCCGAAGCCTGGAGGAGCGGCAAGGCATAGCGGTAATCGGAAAGGTTGCCGTCATCGAAACTGACCTCTGGACAGAGCATGCCTTCAAATCGTGACTCGCTCACTTGGCGATAGAAGCGGCAGTGAGCTTCAAATTCCGCAGGGGAGACCACGTAGGAGTACTGGCTCGGTTCGGCGCGAAGCTCGTGGTAGAGGAAAAAAAGACGGCTCATGGAAGTTCGCTCGGGCCGTCAGGACCGCTCTGCGGGACTGTTTCCGCCTCTAACAGCTCGAACAGTTGTCGTGTAGGGGCGTAGACCCAGGCGATGCGGCGGCCGCGGAAGGCCACGGCAGGCGACGGTCCACTGAGGATGACGCAGCCCTGTCCGCTTAAGTAGGCCAGTGCGCCCTCTATATCTGTTGTTTCGAAACAGAGATGGTAGGCTGCGCCAGTTTTCCTGGCGAGGATAGAAGATACAGGGGCGTCTTCAGAGGAGGGGGCGACAAGTTCGATCTCCGCTGCGTTTTCGAAAGCCTGCCGGAGAAAGCTTACGACCACTTTCTGGATCGAATCCTCGAAAGGGCCTGCCACAATCTTGTAGCCGAAAAGGGTGTCAAGCATCTCCGCTGCAGGGGCGAGATGCGGTACGGCAACGCCCACGTGTCGCAGACGAAAGCCAAACCGATCGGCAACCGTGGAGACTGCTTCCGATGCATGGGGACAGCTGATATCCGGCACGATCTCAGTTTGCACTCAGGCCCATCCCGTATTTTGACCGCGCGGCTGCGATGCTGGTGATCGCATGCTTTGGAAGCATCACTTTCTTCGTCGCTGGTGGCGGGTTGCTCAACATAGCCAGAGTATCGTGATAGCCAAAGTATCGTGATAGCCAAAGTATCGTGGCCCGGCCGCTTGCGAAACTGCTTCCTCCGTGAAGGGCGTCCCCCAAAAGTGTGCCTGGCGCTGCGCTATGATCGATTTGATTTCTGAGGGGTTTTGATCCCGGGTTACGGATAAGCGCCATGCAGCTCGTTTTCTGGATCTCGATTGCTGGCATCCTGTACACCTATGCAGGTTATCCGGTTCTTCTGTGGCTGCTCGGAACGAGGAGGCCGGTTGCGCGGCGCCCATTTCTGCCCACCATTTCGCTCATTATGGCAGCGCGCAATGAGGAGGGGAATCTTCCGCGCAAGCTGGACTCGCTTCGTACGCTCGACTATCCCCGGCATCTTGTCCAGATTGTTGTCGCCTCGGATGGTTCCACGGACGGAACGGACGATTTCCTGCGAACTGCACCCGACGTTCTCCCCATATTGCTCCACCCCGGAGTGGGCAAGGCAGAGGCTCTGAATCAGGCTGTGCGGCGGGCCACGGGCGAGGTGCTTGTGTGTCTCGATGTCAGGCAGTCCCTGGACCCGAGTGCCCTCCGGGAGCTTACCGCCTGCCTGGCTGATCCGGAGGTGGGCGCGGTCAGCGGAGAACTGCAGCTGGAGGATCAATCTGGCCAGCCCTCCACGGATGGTCTTGGCATCTACTGGAAGCTCGAAAAGCTGACTCGCAAACTGGAATCAGCAACCGGCTCCGTGGTCGGCGTCACCGGAGCTCTCTACGCCATGCGCCGGGACCTGTTTCAGCCCATTCCGCGCGGAACACTGCTGGATGACGTGCTGATCCCCATGCAGGTTGCCCGTGCCGGCAAGCGTGTCATCTTTCATCCCGGCGCCGTAGCGCGGGACCGCATCTTTACCGAGCCCGGCAAGGAGTTTGGGCGCAAGGTCCGCACCCTGACCGGCAACTACCAGATGCTGCAGTTGGCCCCCTGGCTCCTGGGTCGAGAAAATCCTTTATTGCTGCGCCTGATCAGTCACAAGCTTCTTCGTTTGGTAGTTCCGTTCCTGCTGGTCACGCTTTTTGTTGTCTCAGGCCTTATTCGCATACCGATATACCGGTTTGCCTTTGCCCTACAGATCGTGTTTTATGGATTGTCGCTGGTAGGTTTTCTGTCGCCCGCCTCCCGGCGTCAGCGCCTCGTGGGGATTCCTTACACGTTTGCCATGCTAAATACGGCCGCCATGATGGCGTTCTACAATTTCATCGGAGGCCGGGCGCGCTGGGCTTGAGGGCTGCTGTCGCCATGCAAAACTGATGGGAACAGGCATTGGGCATTTCATTCCGCTGGTGGCTTACCTGGGTTTTTGGGTTGCGAGCCTGCTCGCTCTCTTCAAAAAACCGGTGTGGGGCCTGTATTACATGATCCCCTTTCTGCCCTATCGCACGATGCGGGACCACTTTCTAGAATGGCCTCTGGGCGGCAATGTTCTCACGATTCTTGTCATAGCCACCCTGGTCGGCGCTCTGCTGCACGGAAAACGTCTGCCGCGGAACCGGATGTACCTGATCTGGCTTGTTTTCGGAGTCTATCTTTACCTGTCCATGTGGCTTGGCAGTGCGCTCACTGCCGCACCCGCGCCCCTCTGGCTGGGCGATGCCAATTTCGCTACCTGGAAGGACTACATGCTGATGCCGCTGATTTTCGTGGCAGCAGGACTCACCCTGGAGGATCGTCAGTCGATTCGAACTGCGGTCCTGCTTACGGCTTTTTCCGTCGCCATGATCGACCGTAGTTCCTTGATGGACAGCTTGTCGCACAGCTGGGCCAATTTCGACGAAGACAAGCGCAGCGGTGGCCCCCTCGGCTACGGTTCAAATCAGACGGCGGCATTTCTGTCCCAGTTCGCTCTGTTTTTCTGGGGACTTACTCGCTTTGTGAAGCGTAAGAAACCCCGGTATCTTATGCTCGGTGTCACAGCCGTCACCCTGTTCGCCATGATGTACTGCTTCTCGCGCGGAGCGTATGCCGCTGCGATTGTCAGTGTGGTTCTGCTTGGGATCGTCAAAGATCGGAAGCTGTTGATCCTGGCAGCTGTTTTCCTGTTTACCTGGCAGGCCCTGGTGCCCGTGGCTGTGACGGAGCGTGTCAATATGACACACAGTGAAAATGGGCAGCTGGAAGAATCGGCCCAGGAACGCGTCGATCTGTGGACAAATGCGGAGCGAACCTTTCTCAGCTATCCCGTTTTCGGCACGGGTTTTGCGACCTTCATGTACGGTGAGCATGTTGACAACCTTCTGGACACCCATAACTGGTATGTGAAGGTGCTCGTGGAGACGGGGCTGGTCGGGATGGTTTTCGCCCTTGCGCTTTTGCAAGCCATGTTCGCCCTCGCGATTCGCCTTTTCCGTCGCGGGCAGGACCCCCTCTATCGCGGCCTTGGCCTGGGACTGCTGGTCTGTTGCTGCAGCTTGGCCATTTCAAACCTGTTCGGGGATCGTTGGACATACCTGGAGATTAACGGCCTGCTCTGGGTGCTGATGGGTGCGGCCACGCGAGCCGACCAACTCTCCGCCCAACTCCTCGTCGAGCCTGCGCCCACAATCATTGAGGCGACGCCACAGTTCGTGTATGCCGACTAACCCAGCGCCTCCGGCGGAGTTGTTACGGCAGCTGTCGCCTGGCATGCCAGCCGGTGAGAGTGCCCACGACGGCCCTCTCGGTCAACCTTTGCCACCCCACGTACTCCTTATAGTGGACGGCTTTCCAAAGGCCTTGGGAGGAGGGGAGCGTGTTGTGCTGCGCCTGGCTTCCCTGCTGCCCCGCTATGGTTTCCGTGTCTCTATCCTGACCTTCTCAATGCACCCGGAAAGCAGCTTCCAGCCAGAGCAAAGTCCTTGCCCTCTCTATCTTCTCTCTCTCGAAAAAACTTACGATCTCCGGGCGTTGCGTGGGGCCCTGGCACTCCGCCGCCTGCTCCGCGAGAAGGAGGTCCAGGTTGTGCAGACTTTCTTTGAAAGTTCCAACCTCTGGGCGGGTGCGGTGACGCGACTGCTATCCTCTGCCCGCTTGATCTGGAGCCGCCGTGACATGGGTATCCTGCGCGGCCGTAAACATGCCTTGGCATATCGACTGCTGCGACGCCTTCCGCATGGTGTGCATGCCGTCTCCGAGCAAGTGCGCACGCACGCAATTCAGGTCGACGGTATAAGCCCCAGGCGTGCTTTCACCGTTCACAATGGACTGACTCTCGAGAATTTTCAGCCAGCCCCACACAGCCAGGACAGGACCGTCCCTCTGGTGCTCACGATCGGCAACATCCGGCACGTAAAGGGGCATGATGTCTTTCTACGAGCAGCCGCCCTTGTTCATGCAGCTCTTCCGCTTGTGCAGTTCGCCATTGCGGGAGAGGTCTTGGAGCCGGACTTCTATCAGCAACTTCTGGAACTGCGGGCCGCACTGCAGTTGCAGGACTGCTTCCACTTTCTTGGTGGGATTACGGATCTCGTTCCCCAACTACAGGCCGCTACTCTCTTCGTCCTTCCGTCCCGGAGCGAAGGCTTCTCCAATTCGGTGATCGAAGCGATGGCATGCGGTTTGCCCGTGGTTGCTACGGCCGTGGGTGGCAATGCCGAGGCGGTAGAGGAGGGCGTCACGGGACGCATTGTCCGCGCTGAAGATCACCAGGCGCTTGCCGATGCAGTGCAGCAGATTCTGCAATCGCCTGCCATGTTTCGCGCCATGGGACAGGCGGGACGCGAGCGAGCGGAAGCCGAGTTTTCCTCCGCGGCGATGATGCAAAAGCTAACTACTGCGTATCGCGACATATTAGCTACACGATAGGGTCACATGCGATGGTTACTAAAGATAAGAATAATTTTCTTGTCTACAACTTCCGTTGGGGTATGATCAAACCGTTCACAGCGGGAAGGTGTAGAGAAAGTACAGCTGCGAAGTGCTGTATACACCTGGTCGGTGTGAGCCGAGGAGTACACCCTGTCTACTTCGTCGGACAGGTATCCGATCCAACCCGCTGAAGTGGCACTTTAAGGAGCCTTTTACATGAAGAATTTTGCTAAGTTTGCTGCTGTGGGCGCGGTTCTTGCCGCATCGGCAGTTTCCGCTCGCGCTGATCAGATTTCCTTTTTCGGTACTGATACGTACAACACGGCTAATACGACCATCACCTTTGTCTCGGCACTTGTTGGTGTTGGTGGAACCGGCATTCTCTCCCCGTTCACCTCCGCGTCCGCAGCCAGCTTCGCGCCGACCTATAACTATGGCATCAGCAACACCGGCTTCACGCTTTTCACGGTTACCGCCCCGACGGGTCAGACACTGACCTTCACGAGCCCGGTACTCACTTCCACAATCGACAATCTAGAGGTCATCGGGACCGGACTGTTCACTCTCACCAACGGAACCTCCGTTATGAACTCCACTGGCACCTTCGATATCACAACGCAGGGTGGCGGAAGCTTGACGACCTTCTCTGACATCGACTTCGTGACCACGGCTGCCACACCGGAGCCGAACAGTCTGATCCTGATGGGAACCGGACTGTTGGGTGCTGCCGGCCTGCTGCTGATGCGTCGCCGCAACAGCATGGACGCAATCTAACATTTAAAGATTTCCGTTTGTTACGAAGGCGCTACCTTCCGGTAGCGCCTTCCTATTGCTCCGATTGGCGAATGGCTACAGGACTAACTCCTCGGCTAACCCAAGCGGAGTCTTTCTAAGACGATACTTTCGATAGGGCATCGGTTGCGTTCTTGCCAGTTTGCGTATTCGGAGCGAGATCTACAGCCTTTTTCAGTTGCGTCGCGGCATCGGCTTTGTTACCGAGCTTCGCATAGGTCAGGCCGAGATGGTAGTGGATGGAAGCATTGTTGGGCTCCGCCTTTGTCGCATCCTCAAGCAGATCGCGCGCGAGCTCGTAAGTCCCTTTGTTGTAATAGACCCAGGCCAGGGTATCTGCGGTATCGGGCGAATTTGGAAGCAGGCGTCGAGCCGTTTCGGCGTAGCTCAGCGCCACATCCAGATTCTGCTTGGCCTCGACCATCAGATAGGCAAGATTGTTGGCGGCTATGGCCTGGGAAGGATCGAGCTGTAGCGCTTTTTTGTCGTAATCGATCGCTTTAGTTAGATCACCTTTGGTCTCTTCCAGAGTTCCAAGCAGCATTTCTGCCCGCGCGTCATCCGGGTGGCTCTGCATCCATTGTTGCCAGGTGGTGATAGCTGCATCAGTGTTCCCTTGCGCTACCTGAGCCTGTGCGGAAACCTGCAACGCCGGCTCAAACGATTTGTTGAGGGAAAGCGCCTTTCCCGAGCTCGCCTGGGCCGCCGGGAAGTCCTGCAAGTGCAGTTGAAGTGCTCCCAGATCCGCGTAGAGCGCGGGGTTGTTCGGGGACTTCTCGATCTGTGCCTGGATCAGCGCGAGCGCCTTTGCCGGCTGCTTCTCTTGCAGATCAGCTGATACCAACAGGTTTAACGCGGTCAACTGGTTAGGATACCGTGCGAGCACCTGTTCCAGGAGTGCCCTGCCCTGCGCTGTATGCTGTTGCGTTAATTGCAACTCGCCAAGATCCAAAGTTGCGACCTCGCTGTTCGGATCCTTTTTCAAAGCGGTCTGGAAATCGTTCTCCGCATCGTCGAACTGCTGCTGCTTGGCTTCCGCAGAACCACGCCAGAGATAGCCGTCTGGCGCGTCCGGATGCGCGGTGATCGCCTGGGCCGCAATCTGAGACAGTTGCGTCATGTCATTGTGACTCGAGGCTATCGCCGCCAGCGCGCGCGCCACTTCCAGGTTGCGGGGGTCGAGGCGCGCAGCCTCTCGCAAGTTCGTCTCCGCCACTCCCGACTTGCCCAGGCTCGATGCAACCTGTGCGAGCATCATGCGAAGTCGCGCATCATCGGGGGCTCCCGCCACGGCTTTTTGCAGAAGCGTCAAAGCATCGTTCGGCTTGCCGTCGTGCATGAGCAGATCTGCATTCAGTTGTTCCACCTCGGGCTTGCTGCCGGAGGTCTTGCTGATGTCTTTCAACGCGCCGCGGGCATCGTCAAACTTGCCCTCCATCAAGAGCACACGGGCATACTCGGTTGCGATGGGTATGCTTTTCGGAAGACTTTCATGCAGATTGGCGAAGGTAGTTTCCGCCTGTCCAAGTTGATGGTTATGGCTGTAAAAGCTGAGAAGAAGAGCCGACGGTTGATCCTTGTCCGGAAGATTCTTGGTGGCCTGGATCAAGGTCTGCTCTGCTTTGCCCTGATTATTTTCTTTAAGGTAGAGGGCTGCCAGGAGAGCGCGGGCCTGAAGATCGTCAGGCTTGGCCGTAACTGCGGCCTGTATCTGCTGCTCGGCCCCGTTCACATCTCCCTTTTTCGCCAGGATTTCGGCAAAGGCGATACGCGCCGAAGGGTCCTTTCCATTCAGAGCGATGGCCTGCTGCAACTCACCCTCACCACTGGAGCCGCTGCTTGGATTCACGGCTTCCAGAATACCCAGTGAGGTATGAAATGTACTGCGTCCCGGATCCAGCGAGATGGCACGCTTGATGAGCGTCACGGCCTGCGCATTGTCCCCTTGTTTCTGGGCGATGTTGGCGAGCAAGGCGAAGGCATCAGGATTGTTGGGTTGACTGGCCAGCACGCCGTTGGCCTGCTCTTTTGCTTTATCCGGCAGGCCACCTGCAAGCTGGAGAGTACCCAGATCGATGCGGGCCTGCAGGTTTGCAGGGTTCAGACTCACTGTGCGAAGTAGTTCCTGGTAGCCGGCGATCATCGAGCCTAGTTGTAGGTAAGTCTTTGCAAGCTCATAGTGTGCCGGTGCGAAGTTGTGGTCGACCTTCAGCGCATTCGAAAACTGGATGGTCGCTTCGCGATATTTGCCATCCTTCTCGTAGCGCTTCCCGCTCTCAAGGTATTTCTGCTTTTGTACATTGGGGTCGTGTTTACACCCGGAGATGGCACAGACCGCCAATAACGTTGCAGAGACCACACGAAACTGCTTCAGCAGGAAAGACATACGGAATTCTCTTTCATTCGATTTGCAATCCACAGTTTAGGCGATGGAGGTATCAATTGGGAACATAAGCGGGAAGGAGCGGCGTGACCATCTTCGTGAACGATAAGAGGCGGGCGTGCGCTTGCGAATTATTTTCGTCTGGAGGTATCGCCGTAATGACTCTTACAAGGGCCGCGTCAGTTCGGCCCAGGCGAATAGAGTCGGCCAGCATGTGGGCCTTGGCGGCGTAGTCACTTGCGATACTGTGGCCATGGGTCTGGTACCAGTACAAGACCTCCTGCTTATACCGCCCGTCTGAGATGATGTAGTCGCCGACGTGATAGGGTTTGCCGACGTCATCTGTGAAACTGGTCACCCCGGAGGAGAGAAAAGTCCAGCCCGAACCCGGCAGACAGTTCTGTGGGGAGTGAATGGCCTGCCCTGTGCGCTGCGTCGGGAAGTAAGCTATGAAGAGTTGAACGGCAGGTGTGCTGCCGGGCCGGCCAGCCTGAACGATGGAGCCCGGATTGCTCTCCTTGGTGTACACACGGTTCAGAAAATCGCCCTTGCCCAGTATCTCGAGGGTAGCTGAACTGATCGGGATGTCCTGCCCTACCCAGTGACCAAAGGTGTCGGGTACTTGGTTGAGCGGCGCACTATAGGGAACGCGGTCCACATCTCCCCGGGCATGCAGGAGCAAGAGCGTGGCTGAAAGCAGAATCAGAATGAACCAAAGCTGGGGAGATTTCATCGCGGCACCGCCTGTCGTCGTGGGCCGACAATTTGCAGCAACTGGTGGACCAGGTACAGCAGGCTTAAGGAGACAAGAAACATGAGCCAGCCAGAGAATTCGTGAAAAAACCCAACTGCTTTATCTGGATTCCAATACTGCACACAAAGTCCTGTACCCACGATGCGGGCCACATTCGCGGCCACGGCGATAGGGATGCTGGATAGCGCGAGCAGGATGCGCCGAACCGTATTTGGCTCGAGCAGGTATCCATAGATGACCGCCAGAGTGAACAGGCTAAGCAGGGATCGAATGCCGCTGCATGCCTCGGCGACCTCTAGCTGCATAGTGGGCAGCTGAATTACATTTCCATCACGAAGAACAGGAACGCCCGCCAAGGGCAGGGCGAGACTTGCAAGGTGGGAAGCAAAGAGCTGGAGCGGAAAGGTGATTTGATTGAAGATGAGAGTGGGCAGCGGAATCGCTAGTAAAAGAACGAAGAGGCTGAAGCGGATCTGACGAAGCATCGGCAAACCGGCCAGACACCACACGATACCGCATGTCAGGATGACAAAAGAAACTCGGGAAAAAAAGAGGTCCGCGCCAAATACACCGACAAGCAGGCAGAAAAGCCCGAGCAAAACCAGCGGCATGCCTGCCCAAGTCGCCCGAATCGGCGTTGCGGCAATAGCCCCGCGCTTATCCCATAGAATGTAGGCAACAAAAAATGGAATCAGAAATCCATGCGAAAAGTCGGGCAGCTCATACCAGTCGGTAACCAGCTTGACGCCGATACTACGGTAGAGGACACATACGAGCAGCGTCATACAGCCGAGCAGCAGGTAGGTAGAGCCAGACGAGGAACGAAGGGGTGCTACCCCGATCGAGGGCGGTTGCAGTCGTTGCGCCATGGGCGTACCCGTTGGCGGGGTGTAGCTTGGAGTCGCAGTTTGAGAGAAGAGGCGCACGAGTTCCATTCCACCATACAAGGCTTCGTCAAAATTCGCTCTGGCCCTTTAGAGTAATTTGTACTTCCGTCCGTGTTCAAGACAATGAGGAACGACAAGGGAGGTTAGCCGCGAACCCTTCAGCTTGCTTTACGGCACTGAGCAAGCGACACTACCAGCAAATGTGATGTCTAGATGTGTCGGAAAGCGCAGCGTTGGACAAACAGCTGAATAATAGGAGTGATCCGAGGCGGGATGGTACGGCTATGAAATTCCAAGGTATCTTCGGAAAGTTAACTTGCGCCTTCGCAGCTTGTCTGCTGTCGACGGGTATGACCGCAGCCCATGCCGGGCAGGCAGCACAGCAGCCTGTACCAAATCAGGTCACAAACCAGCAGGGAGCAACCGATCAGGATCACCAGAGTCGGTCCATGCAAGGGCAGCCGGACGCTGGAATTCCAGCTACGACGGCAGCTTCAACGGATTACGTGATCGGTCCCAGCGACTCGTTGGAGATCAGTGTCTGGAAGGAACCAACCCTTTCGGGCACGCTGCCCGTGCGGCCGGACGGCATGATCTCCCTTTCTCTCATTGGCGACCTGCAGGCTTCGGGCCTGACGCCCATGCAACTGAGCCATGAGATCGCGATGCGACTGAAAAGGTACATCAACGACCCGCTCGTGAATGTGAGCGTTCTCGGCGTAAACAGCCGCAGAATTTTTCTCCTCGGCGAGATTGCCAAGCCGGGGGAGCTGCCGTTGCAGCCGGGTATGACGCCGTTGCAGGCAATTGCATCGGCGGGCGGTTTGAGTGCGTACGCTAACGCACGCAAAATATATATTTTGCGGACGGTCGGCGGCAAACAGGAGAAGATCGCATTTGATTACAAAAAGGCGATCAAAACCGGTAATCTGCAAGGCGTTACTCTTTTTTCTGGCGACACCATTGTGGTTCCATGAAGAAATCTCATTGTTTTGATCTGGCTTTTCTGGCTTTTCTGGCCGCTTTTCCCGCTTCCCGCCCGGTGAAAGCCCAATCGATTCCGGCCAACATTGGATCCGTGCCGAGCACCGGCTTTGGTGAAGCGCCTCTTGCCGGCAGCTTCAACTATGCGCTTACTGCCTCGGAGTTGATCTCGAACGGCTTCTTCAACAATGGCGGGGCGTCTTACTCGACGAATCTGTCCGGCGACGCTGTCTACCAATCCGGAAACCCTTCCCATCCGTTTAGTTTGGTATACACGGGAGGAGTACTACTACAGAATGCCGGCCAGCCAACTACGACATACCAGGAGCTGTCTCTTTCCCAGAGCCTGAAAACCAAGAATTGGAACTTCAATATACAAGATGCGGTAACCTATCTGCCGGAAAGCCCTGTCTCTGGCTTGTCAGGAATTCCTGGTGTGGGCGATCTTGGGATAGTTCCGGTTCCGGTTGGGCCTGAGTCAGGCATTGGTGTTTTGACTACCTATGGACCACGCGTGAGTAATACCCTCACGGGAAGCGCAAGCCGCATTCTGACTGCCCGGGTCTCCGCACAGGTTTCGGCTTATGAGGATCAACAAGAGTTCATTGGGGACAATTCTATCCAAGGGCTCAACAATTCAGGTGAAGGTGCGACTGTGGGCCTGAGCTACCGCTTCGATTCGCGCGATAGTCTGTCAGCGAACTATAACTATTCCCGGTTTTCTTTCGGATCAACCTATGGTTCCTTCACCACGCAGGGAGCGACGGTGAATTATTCACGACAGTGGAGCCGACGTCTTCAAACCAATGTGTACGCCGGACCGCAGGCCGTGTCTTCGAGTAACGGACTTTATGCTTCGACCGTGGAGATTGCGGCGGGTGCCGCAGCTTCGTATCAGAGCCGAAATGCGACCTACACCTTAACTTTTGCACGCGGAACCAACAACGGCTCCTGCGTCATTCCGGGCTCTTTCTCCGACAGTCTTAACCTCGCTGCCGCACGCACCTTTGCTCGTGTCTGGAATGCTTCGGCGAATTTGGGATATTCCCGCATCACCACCCTTCCGGGCTTCCAGAGTTTTTCCTATGCCAGCCAGGGCGTTACGGCTGGTGTGCAGGTGGCGCGAGCTATCTCGCGCAGGGTTTACGGGTTCGGTTCCTACACGATTGAGCACCAAACGCTCGGACAGAACAGTGCCGTTATCTCTAACGCGTTCAACGGTAATTACCAGATCTTCGCAGTCGGGGTAACATATTCCCCACGCAAATTCCTGTTCGGAAAGTAGAGGAGCATACATAATGATCGGCCACCGCCCACTGGTTCCAGAGGATTATCTGTCCATCCTCAAGCGTCGTTGGTGGATCGTCGCCATTCCTCTGCTGCTTCTTCCCCTCATCAGCTATGGGTTCAGCTATCTCATCCCACCGCGCTATCTCTCTCAGACGCTGGTGCTCATTCAGGGCCAGAGGGTTCCGGATAATTACGTCCGACCTGTGATCACAGCCGATCTGGATAGCCGGCTTGCCTCGATGAAGGAGCAGATTCTCAGCCGTTCGCACCTGCAGCCGATCCTCGAGCGCTATAACCTGTACGGCAATCAGCACATGGATATGGATGATCGTATCGATATGGTGCGCAAGGACATCGAGATCAAGCCAATCCATTCTGAAGTGGCACGCTCCGGGGGGTTGCCGGGCTTTTTCATCACCTTCAAGGCTGATGATGCGCATACCGCGCAGCTGGTCTGCAGTGATATCACCTCGCTCTTCCTGAATGAAAATATCCGGTTACGGGAGCAATCGGCTGAAGGCACCACGGACTTTATCAAGGGACAGTTGAATGATGCCAAGCACAGCCTTGACGACCAGGATGCCAAACTTGCGGCATTTCAGCGGGAATACATGGGCCGACTCCCCGGGCAGGAGGCTTCAAATTCCGACATGCTGAGCAGCTTGAATACGCAGCTTGAGGCTGCCACCCAGCAGCTGAACCGCGCGGAACAGGATCGCAGCTATATACAGGCGATGCTGGCGCAGCAGGGGCAGGCGACTTCTTCGCCGGGAGTTGTCACGATCGGACCCATGGCTTCCATTCCCAGTCCGGCGCAGCAGGAAAATCAGATTGAGTTGCAGACCCTTCTCAATCAGCAGGCAGAGCTCAAGGCCCACTACACGGATGATTACCCCGACGTGATCGCGATCGACCGCAAGATCGCTGAAGTGAGGGCGCGTTCGACGCCGACGCAGAGAGTGGCGGGCGGAGGATCATCGTCCGCTTCTTTCGGGTCTAGTCGTGAATCCGCTGCTGTTCAGCAGCTCCGCGCGCAACTGCGGGCGGCAGATGTTGGAATTGAAGAGCGCCGGAAACAGCAGGCCGTTCTTCAATCCAACATCGGCAGCTACCAGTCAAAAATCGAGTCTAGTCCCGCAGTGGAGGAGCAATACAAGCTGCTGACCCGTGACTATCAAACGGCTCAGGCCTTCTACGACGACCTCCTCAGCAAGATGAATCAGTCCAAGATGGCAACCGATCTGGAAAAGCGTCAGCAGGGCGAGCAATTCAGCATCATGGACGAGGCGAACTTGCCGGATGCTCCCTTCTCCCCGAAGCGCGGTATCTTTCTGGCCAGCGGTGCCGCTTTTGGATTGGCATTGGGTCTGATCATGGCGGGATTGTTGGAGTATAAGGATACGACCTTTCGGTCGGAGCGTGATGTCTGGCATTTCACCAAGCTCCCGACGCTTGGCATGCTGAGCTACTCCCAGGAGGCGCAGGATGCAAGACCTGTGTCAGGCGGGGGCTCGCGGCGCCTTCGCTTCCCTTTTCGCCGAGCTAACCCGGAGGCTACAGCGCAAGGCTAACCCATGTATGAGAATTTCTTCCATCTAAAGCGGGACGCCTTTACGATCAACCCGGATCCCAGCTTTCTCTATATGATGCCGCAGACGCGTGAGGCATTGGCCGCCCTGCAGTATGGCATCACCTCGCGGCGAGGTTTTATGGTTCTTACCGGAGAGGTCGGGACCGGCAAGACGACCCTTCTTCGCCGTACGCTCGATGCCCTGCAACGGAACCGGGTGCACAGCTCCTTCGTCTTTAACCCACGCCTCGACGCACTGGAATTTCTTGAGTTCGTGCTCAATGATTTTGGCATCACCCCGGTGCAGAAGACCAAGGGCGGCATGTTGATTCAGCTCAACCGGTGGTTGATTGAGCGGTTTGGACGCAAGGAAATTTGTGTGATCGTTATCGACGAAGCCCAGCATCTGTCGGTTGACATGTTAGAGGAGATTCGCCTTCTCACGAATCTGGAGACCGCCTCAGAAAAGCTGGTCCAGATTGTTCTTTCGGGCCAGACGGAGTTGGAGACGCGCCTGAAGCAGCCAGATGTTCGCCAACTACGGCAGCGAATCGCCTTCTGGTGCCGTACAGAGCCGCTTCAGTTTGAGCAGACCAGGCACTACATCACTACCCGGCTTGAGATCGCGGGAACCACCGAGGAGATCTTCGAACCGGAGACCGTCGAGATCATTCAACACGCCAGCCGGGGTATCCCCAGACTGATCAACCTGATCTGCGAAAACTGTCTGCTATCGGCCTACGCCGACCAATCCAAACGGGTGATACCCGCCATGGTTCACGCTGTGATAAACGATTTAGGCATAGAGGAATTCGATCAATTCGCTTCATCGGGTTTCATGGTGAAGGGGGCGGTTTGAATGCAGCTCGTTCGCAACATGTCTAACAGATCAAGCCAGAGAGCCCATCCATGAGCAAAATCTACGAAGCACTTTTAAGAGCGGAGCTGGAGCGGGCCACCACCTACGAGCATGCAGATCAGTCCAACACGATGCCCGTCGAAGACCTGTTGGCACCCGCAGGGGAGCAGGCTTTTCCTCCTCTGAAGAATGAGCCCGGTCTGACTGATACCTCCTTCGCTCACGATCATTTCAACCTTGGTTCGGCGGTCCCGCAGCTTCACGGTGCGCTGGACCTGTCTGAAGTAGCTCACAAAACTTGGCATCCCCTTCTCGCTACAATGCCCGCCCTGGCCGAGCGCGGTGCGAGCGTGGAGCAGTTCCGCATTCTCAGGGCACGTCTGACGGAGTTTCGAGAACAGGCGAAGATGAAAACCGTGCTTGTCAGCAGTGGTTTGCCAGGAGAGGGCAAGAGTTTTGTCGCCATAAACCTTGCGCTGTCCTTCGCTCGCCACAAAGGCAATCGAGTACTGCTGATCGATGGGGACATGCGTAGAAGTTCCCTACACAAAATGCTCGGAACCACCACGGATCCTGGTCTCACGGAGTATTTATCGGGCGCCATGTCCCTAACGGAAGTCATGCAGCGACCGCAACAGATTGGCAACGCGGTCCTGCCGGCCGGGCTGTCCTCTCTTGTCTTTATTGGGGGTGGCAAGCAGGCCGACAAAGCAGGCGATCTGGCGGCTTCTACGCGTTTTGGCGAACTCATTGCCCATGCCAGTGCCACGTTTGACTGGATCATCGTGGACTCCTCGCCGGCAAATCTGGTTTCAGACGCCGTGAATCTCGCGCATTCCTGTGATGGTGTGCTCCTGGTCAGCCGTGAAGGTGTGACTCGCTTCAAGACCGCCCAACAAGCCCAGCTTCAGTTCAAAAACGCTAACCTGCTTGGATTCGTACTCAATGCCGTTCGTAAATTGCCCGCGAAGTCTGATTATTATGGCAACTACGATGGTTATCAAGCGGAAGCGTAATCCGGGGCAAACTACAAACGCATGATCCGCTTTCTTGGCGTGTACTATCCAACCCGCACGGTATTGCTACTGCTTTGTGAAGCCATCATTGTGAGCGGTTGCTTCTTCGTTGCCACGTTTGCTACTCAGGGACCGGATGCCTTTATCGCGCTGAACTATGAGGAGGGTTACCTCAAGATTGCGGGTATTACGGTAGCCAGCATCATGCTGAGCTACTATTTTGATCTCTACGAACCTCAGATCGTATCGGCTCCGCTCGAGATCTACTTCCGCATTCTCCTTGTGCTGGGCTTTGAAAAGACTGGTCTAGAGGATGGGGAGAAGTGGAGCTTGCCCGGTA
>CAXTZL010000030.1:15682-19898 GCA_964248555.1 uncultured Bryocella sp. | reverse complement strand
CGGAGCCCGCAGGTACGTCACCAGCCGCAGCCGCAGGTTCACCTGCCCCGTCTGCTGCCCCGTAATCGTAATCCCGGTGATCGCAAAAAACATCCGGTCCCGTTCCATCCGGTTGATCAGCCCCACCACCGACCGGTAATCCCCGGAAACACTCGCATCCATGCGCACCTCGGTCAGCGCATCCGCTCCCTGCAGCACCGGCAGGTAGGTGTACTGCACCCGTCCCAGCCGCACCCCCGCGCCCGTTGTCAGCGCCCCCAGCTCCGTCAGCACTTGCGAGAAAGAATACGGCAGTCGCCGGCTGTAAAACGCATCCGCCTGCGCCGTCGAATCGATCAACTTTCCATCGATACCCACCAGCGGCTTACCCGCAATCTCGGCGGTTCTCAAAATGGTCTGCTGCTGCGCCACCGCCTCCGGCCCACTCGCCGTAAGCGCCTGCCACGCAAACAGCAGGTGCAGCACCAGGTAAAGGTCCAGCACCGTCAGCGCCGCAACCCCCGCAAAATGCAGGTTTACCGCCGTCAGCAGTTGCCGCGCACGTCCGGTCAACCGCGGCAGCAGCCGCAGCAGTGACGAGCTGTTCGGCGGTGGAATCATGGCGATCGTACTCACAAACTCCCTCCACCCGGGGCACGGCTCGCCCCGCTCGGCAGCCTTCCATCCTGCGGCCGCGGCGGTCCACCATACGGCGGCAAAACCACACCATCCGGCGGATACCCACGGCGGCCATTGCTAAACCTACCCGGTCCCACACTCTGCGCCGGCTCGGGATTCACCGCCGGCACCACGGCGCGCTCGCGAACCGCAGACGTCGTACCCTCTACCGCCGGTGACTCCCGCGACGCCGTCACAGGCTCCACCATGGATGCCCGGGGCCCAATGCCAGCTCTCCCACTTGCCGCAACGGGACGTGGACGGCTCTCCTTATACGGTTGGTCTCCGGGCAAAGGATTATAGTTCGCCAGAATCTCAAACTCCACGGCCGGGGGTGCCGTCGGCACGCCAACGGGCAGCCCGGAACCCCCAAAACCGCCGGAACCCCCAAAACCGCGCGCCCCATTCGCCCCCGCCGTCGCTTCCTTGGTCTGCGCCGACTCGCTCCCCAGCCGCGGCTGCAGAAACCGCCGCGAACGTTCCAGGTTCCGCACCAGCTGCACCGCGCGATCCCGCTCGCCCGCCACCCGCAGCCGGATGATCACCGCACCGTCGGCCGTCACCGCCGGCTCAATCGAGGTCACCTGCACCCCCGCCGGTAGCACGTCCTCCAAATCCATCATCACCGCGGTCCAGGAAAAACTCTTGCGCAGAAACAGCGTATTCAGGAAATGCGCCCGGTCCAGCACCTCGGCGTTGGCCGGCTGCCGCATTCTCTGCTCCGTGTGCAATTTGGCCTCCTGCGTCGCAATGGTCAGGTTGCGCAGGCGATCCAGCTCGATCTGCTGCTTGTCCGCCTTGGCATGGATTACCTCGGCCCCCACCGCCAGCAGCACGCCCAGCACCGCCAGTCCGGCCATCAGCAGCCGCAGCCGAAGGAAAAAGGGCCGCAGTTCAACAAACGGCCGTGTCGCGAGATTGACGGAAATTCGCATCGTTTTAGCTCCGCAGCGCTCCCACAACTCCCGCCAGCAGGCTTCGCGGTACCGCCGCCGTCGTCGCCTCGGCCGCCAGCGCACCCGCCTCCACCAGCTCGCGGGAGCGCAGGCCGTTCTCCTCCAGCAATCCCTGCTCCGCCAGCGTGCGGCTCAACCACTCCGCTCCGGTCGGCCCCGCGCTCAACAGAACCTCCGGCGGCGCACTCAAAACATCCTCAAAATAAGCAACCGCGACCGAAATGGCCCGGGCAATCTCCTCCGCCACGGCATCCGGTGCCAGGGCATGTACCGGCGGCTCGCGGCCGTCGTCTCCATCCCCCGCACCCCGCGGCGAAGCTTCCATCCTGTCGCCAAAACTCTCTCCGAAAGGGTCTGGAGCCGGCGGTGCTGTCAGCAGGCTATTGTGTATCTCGGCCCGCAAATCGTCGGTTACTGCGGGCGAAGCATACGGGGACCGCTCCATCGGGGCCGGCTCAGGACTTGTGAAATCCTCCGTCATGAAAAGAGACCGGGGATCAGCCGAAGGGGCCGCTTCGTCACCGGGAACATAGCTGAAGGCCGCGCCGGGGAGACGATTCTCATCCTCGACGGCTACTTCGGCCGCAATCGCATCTGCGTAGGAGTTCCGCCCGAACTCCGGCAGCGGCTCCTGTGCCGCCCACTCCTCAGCGGTGTCTTCGCGGTCCACAAGCGGCAACAAACCACGTTCCGCAGGCAGCGGCTCCCGTTCGACAGCCGGTAAAGATCCGAACATCCCGGCCGGCGGACCCGCCGGAATAGCAGCTTCCGTCAGCTCCACGGTCCGGTGCAACATCAGCAGCCCGTTGCGCACAATCGCGGTTGTCACCGCACTCGGGTAAATGTTGACCGCCAGCGAATTTGCTTCCCCCTCCGGCAGCGCCGCCAGCGCTGCCAGCATGCTCGGCAGCACCGCACCCGGCTCATATCCTGCTTCCCGGGCCACGGTCTCGTAGTCACTCAGCACACCACGCGGAATGGCCACCGCCAGCACACGCACCGCGCCACGGGTGGAACTCATCACCTGGAACGTCACCATGGCGTCATCCGTATCGAAGGGCACCAGTTTCTTCAACCGGAACCGCACAATCGGCAGCGATTCCGTCAGCTTCGTCGGCAAAGAATCGAAATCCAACAGCAAAACACGTACCGCACCATCCGGAATCACCAGCGTCAGGCTCGCTCCGCGTGCGTTCGGCCGCGCTCCCACCTGCTCCAGCACCCGCCGCACCGCCGCAATCGTCGCCACACGGTCCGCCACATTGCCCGGCTTCAGCCCCGGAACCACCGCACCCTCCGCCAGATCCACCCGTGCCACCGCCGTCAGCGGAGCCCCCGGTGCCGGCGACCGGCCGGCCACCACGCTGCCCGCCGCGATCTCGCATGCCAGCCGTGGTCGGTTTCCTTCAGTTTTGGGCAGCAGGTTCATGGAATCTCTGTCTAAGACTATCCTGCGGCTCAGGCTGCGGGCAGTGCTTCCGCTTGGACGCTCCGCAACCGGCCTCGTTACCTCACCCCGCAGGTCGGGCCTACCCCCTTTGGGGCACGAAACTCTGCTTCGCTGCCGTCCTTTGCACATCTTCTCCGCGTCGCTGCTAAGCTTGATCGAAAGTAGGAGCCGACTCTAGCTTTCCCGGTCGCCGTAGTTCTCTAGGGGGACCGTCATCCTGAGCGCAGCGAAGGATCGCCGCATTCCCGGCAGCAGAACCGCACCCTCAGGAAAAGCACTCGGGGGTGCGCAAAGACACTTCGCTTGGCACAGATCGGTAAAGTCTCTCAAAGCAAGACTTTACGTAAAAAGTACGGGGGGGGGTACCCTACCGCCCCGCCTCAATAAACGTCACCTTGTTGATCTCCCGCAACGTCGTAATGCCGGCTCGAACCCGCTCCAGCGCCGAGTCGCGCAGAAAGCTCATGCCCTTGTCGCGAGCCTTCTTCCGGATCTCCGATCCAGGCCGCTTCTCCAGCAGCATCTCGCGTACCTCATCATCCAGCTCCAGCAGCTCATGGATTGCCGACCGGCCCCGAAACCCGGTCCCGCCGCACTCCATGCAGCCCGTTCCCTCACGAAAGCGGAAACCCTGCCAGTCCGCAGGCTCCAGGCCGTTCTCGGCCAGCTCCGCGTCCGTATAGGTCACCTCCTGCGCACAGAAGTCGCAGATCTGCCGCACCAGCCGCTGCGCCAGAATGCAGTTCAACGCCGACACAAAGTTGTAAGGCTCAACACCCATGTTCAGAAACCGCCCCAGAACATCCACCACGTTGTTCGCGTGAACCGTCGTAAACACCAGATGCCCTGTAAGCGCCGAGTTGATCGCAATCTGCGCCGTCTCCGCATCGCGGATTTCGCCCACCAGGATCTTGTCCGGATCGTGCCGCAGAATCGACCGCAAACCACGCGCAAACGTGAGGCCCTTCTTCTCATTCACCGGAATCTGCGTAATCCCGCGAATCTGGTACTCCACAGGATCCTCAATGGTGATGATCTTGTCTTCCTCACTCTTGATCTCGTTCAGCGCCGCATAGAGCGTCGTCGTCTTGCCCGAACCCGTCGGCCCGGTCACCAGCACCATCCCGTAAGGCTCCTTGATATACCGCCGAAA
>CAXTZL010000030.1:0-15582 GCA_964248555.1 uncultured Bryocella sp. | reverse complement strand
GTCTCAAGATGGATATCCGACGCACGCCGCTCCAGCGCCGTGTAAACCGTCGTATCCACCAACCGAATGATTGGCGAAATATCGTCATCGCCAGCCAGCTTTTCAATCGAGATATTCTCGTCCGTGCTCTCATCGCCGAGAACATCGAACGCCAGCCCTTCCGTGGCTTCATCCAGCACCCGCTGCGACTGCTCAGACTTCTTCAGCAGTTCGGTAATCTGCGACATCGTCGCCACGCGCGTAATCAGCCGCGTCCCCAACAGGCCGGAGATCTCGTCCAGCATCATCAGCTTCGACGGATCCGCAACCGCAATCGCCAGCCGGTTCCCCGACTGCTCCAGCGGAACGAAGTTGTACCGGAACATCATCTCGACCGGAACGGTCTTGAACAGTTCGTGCTGGATCTTGAAGTTCTTCAGATCCACAAACTCGGCGTGGTATCGCCGAGCCAGCACCTGCGCGCGCTCAGCCTCGCTTAGCTGGTCACTGGAATAGAGATTGGCAACGGGCGGTGCGGAAGCGGCCATAGTCTATTGGACTCCTAACTCATGCTGCGGTTTAGAAACTCGATCAGGACTACTGCCCAACTCCATTCAGGCTGAAGATCGGCAGATACAGTGCAATCAGGATCATCACCACAACCAGACCCATCATCATCAGAATAATCGGCTCGATCAGGCTCATGATGGCAGCCAGCGAAGTCTGTACGTCTTCCTCGAAGAACTCGGCAACGGAGTTCAACATCTGCGGCAGCGCACCCGTTGCCTCACCAACCTCGACCATCTCCACCGAAAGCTCCGGGAAAACCGCCGTCGACTGCAGTGATTGCGCCAGCCCCTTGCCCTCACGCACGCTTTCCACGGAGGTGCCCACGGCCCGTGCAATCCGCCTGGAGTCGATCGACCGGGCCGCCGTCTCCAGGCTCGGCACCAGCGGCAGCCCGCCGGTCAGCAGCGTGGAAAGAGTGCGGGAAAACAGGCCCACCTGGTATTTCAACCACACAGGCCCGATGAGCGGCGTCGCGATGCGGACGCGGTCGACCATCGTGGCTCCGGCCTCGGTTTTGGTCCAGCGTACAATTGCATACGCAACGGCCGCGACAAGGATCGCAACCCACCAGCCGTCATGCTGGGCAAACTGGCCCAGAGCGAGCAGGGCCAGCGTCAACCCGGGCAGCTGCGTTCCGAGCTGGTTATAGAGTTCCGCAAAGCGCGGCACAACGAAGGTAATCAGAAAGATGAAGAGTGCCAAGATCATGATCACCAGAAAAACCGGATAG
Source organism: uncultured Bryocella sp. (assembly GCA_964248555.1). Lineage (GTDB taxonomy): Bacteria > Acidobacteriota > Terriglobia > Terriglobales > Acidobacteriaceae > Granulicella. The sequence continues at coordinate 14,303 of CAXTZL010000030.1, read as the reverse complement.
ATCAAAGAGCTTCGCAGCTTCTTGCGGAAGGTCAAGGAGACCCGCTGAAAATCCAGAAAGCGCTGCAGCACCTCCTCCAGATTTCCGGAGCGCTCCCCAGCCAGCACGGTTGTGGTGTACACCAGCGGAACGCCACCCTGCGCTTCAAAGGCCTCCGAGAGCGATTGCCCTGTTCGCACACGGCTGGCGACATCCTCCAGCTGGCCTCGGAACGAGAGGTCTTTTTGACGTTTTGCGAGCAGGTCGATCGACCCGAGAATGGGCAGTCCCGCCCGAATCAGGGTCAGAAATTGCTGATTGAACACCAGAAAGATGTCAAGCTTGACCTTTTTCTTACCCGATCCCGCAAAGCTGGAGCGCGGCTTGACCGAGTAGACGTAATAGCCAGCCTGAGTGAAGCGGGCCCGCAGTTCCTCGGCAGTCGCCGCGGCATGGGTCTGCTCTTGAATGCGGCCGCGCTCGTCGGCCAGTCGAATAAGAAATTCGGTCATCGCTGCTCGTCTGTCCCTTCAGCTTAGACGATGACAGAGATCTTTCGCGTCACACGTTCGTACCAGCGGGCCTAAACCAGACCCACCCGAAAGTGAAAGGCCCCACGGGCGTGAGGCCTTTCACAGCAGGGTTTCGTACGAACTAGACGCTAAAGCTCGAGCCGCAGCCACAGGTGGATTTCACCTGTGGATTATCGAACTTGAAACCAGCCGCCTCAAGCGTCTCCACATAGTCCACCGTGCAGCCATTGAGATACATGGCACTGGTTGCATCGACAAAGACCTTCAAATCGTCGAACCGAACGACCTTGTCCATCATGCCGGCGGCATTTTCAAAGCTCATCGAGTACTGAAAGCCGGAGCAGCCGCCACCGACTACGCCGATTCGCAGACCCGCAGGCAAAGGATCTTGCGTCGCCATGATCTCCTTGACCTTGACGATGGCCGAATCGGTCAAATTCACAGGGTTCGACTTGACCGGCGCGGGACCGGTAACGACCTCGGGTGTAGGAACGGCGGCAGTAGCCATCTTTTTCATCTCCTCGCTTTCCGGAGCGACTCACGGCAAGCTCATCTCAGTGTAAGCCTGCAGGGAATCGGCATCAAGCCGGGTGCAGACAGGCATTCGATGCTGCAAAGCGCCCGGCGTTGCAGCATCGTTGGCAGCACCCTTACGTACACTATGCCTATGCACCTGCTGGAAGCGCTTGCCTCCGCCTTTATCAACACTTTCGGCATCACGCGGCCGTCAAAGGCGATGCGCCGGCGGGCGGCCTGGTTCATCTTTAGGATGATGCTGCTGACAATCGCGGTGGTGGCAGCCATCGGTTATGCCCTTTACGCCACGCTGCACCGCTAGTTCCGTACGGAAGAACGGCTGGCCTAGGCGGCCTGGTAGCGCCCGAGTTCCTTCACGAAGCCGCAACGCCGGCTTAACACGGCGAGCACCGTCTCAGCAGTTGTCCCCGTTGCCAAACGAAGATCGACGAAAAACACATATTCCCAGGGCTTTCCCTGGACGGGCCTGGACTCGATTTTGGTCAGGTCGGCGCCTTCCTGCGCAAGCCCCTGCAGCGCCTCGACCAGGGTGCCGGGTCGGTGCTGCACGGCAAAGGCGATGCTCAATTTGTCAGTGCTCCCCTGCTGGGGAGCGGGGGCATCATCGCGGCGGATCAGGTGAAAACGCGTGAAGTTCTCAACGTGGTCCTCCACATTTTCCACCAGGACCTCGCCCCCGTAGATCTCCGCTGCAAGACGGGGTGCGATGCCGGCTGTGTCCTGCAGCCCCTCCCTGATGACGTGGCGTACGCTGCCTGCTGTGTCATAAAAGGGCATGGCGTTGGCCTGGCGAAATTCAGACAGGAAGCGCCGGCACTGGGAAAGCGCAACCGGGTGGGATAGCAGCACTTTGATGTTCTCGAGGCGAACGCCCGGCGCGGCAATGACGTGATGCTGGATGCGCAGCAGCGATTCCGCATCGATGCGGAGCGGGTTGCTGAGCAGGAGGTCATAGTGCTCTGCTACCGATCCGTGCAGGCTGTTTTCAATGGGAAGTACCGCACCTTCGACCTCACCGGAAAGCACCGCTTCAATCACTTCTGCGGAACGGCTGCAAGGCAGGATGGGTGCATCCGTACCGACGATCTGGCGCGCGGCGATGTGACTATTTGAACCGAGCTCGCCCTGAATTGCAATCTTGTGCAGAGACGTCAAAGGCAACTCCGATAGCAGTGAAATGGCATACAACCCGCACGAGGGAATAAAGGTCGCGAAAGGACAACCTCCGCGCATGGCTCAACAATCTACGTTAGCAAAGCCGCGGATCGTAAGGCGGCGGACCCTGGCTCAGAGAACCAGGGTCACTTCAGGAGAACGTCAATGCTTTGGACCATCACTATCATTCTTGTCATATTGTGGGCTGTCGGGTTTGTCGGTTTTCACCTTGTTGCTTGGTGGATTCACCTGCTTCTGGTTCTGGCGCTGATTTTTTTGGTCTTCAGCTTGCTGGGTGGGCGACGAGTCTAACTCAGATGACGGCTTCGGCGTGGCCGACGTTTAACGCCCCCACACGACGGCCTCCAGCTTCAAGAAGAGGGTTGGAGTCGGCCTGACAGCTGTTCAACATTGCAGATTCGAGTAGGGATTGGAGAACGGGATGAGTACGAGCGACAGCACGATGAGGGGCAAGTTCGATGAGTTGTCCGGCAAGGCCAAGCAGGCGTTTGGTGATGCCACCGGCGATCCGTCCACGGCAAACAGCGGAGCCGCCCAGGAGGTCAAAGGACATGGCGAACAGGCCTTGGGTTCGGTAAAGGAAGCTGCACATGAAACTGCGGAACGCCAGGAAACCTCAAGCGAGGGCGATGCGCACAGCGTTCGCGATTCAATCACCTCGGTCGCCAAGGATGTGAAGGAACACGTCGAAAATGCCTCAAACGATTTTAAGAACCGGTAGCGAGCCTACTTCACGAAAAGGGCCGGCTTTTTCTGGCTGGCCTTTTCGTTGCAGACGCTAACGCTGATAGAAGACTTCGGTAGCCACTGATAAGAAGAAGACAACGGAAATGATCCCGTTCAATGTGAAAAACGCGGCGTTCATACGGCGAAGATCGCCCGGGCGTACGACGGCATGTTCATACGCCAGCAATGCCACGACAAGGCCGAAGCCGATCAGGGTGATGGAACCCAGGCGAAAAGCATAAGCGAAGAGAAAGAGCAGCAAAGCGGTTGCCAGATGCATCGCCCGGGCAATCCAGAAGGCACCCGTCAAGCCAAATGCCTGAGGAACACTGTTCAGTCCGGCGGAGCGGTCATGGTCAAAGTCCTGACAGGCGTACAGGACGTCAAAGCCTCCGACCCAAAGCAGAACGATCGCGGTGAGCAGGATGATGCGAGAGTCCAAGGTTCCGCGAACGGCGATCCATGCGGCTGCGGGCGCGATGCCCAGCGCCAAGCCCAGAACAAGATGGGACCAGCGGGTGATGCGCTTCATGTAGCTGTACAGCAGCACCACACCCAGGGCAATCGGCGAAAGTAGAAGAGTGAGCCGGTTCAACATGGCCGCTCCCAGAAGAAAGATTGCGGCGGCCACGATCACGAAAGCCAAGACGAAATTGCGGCTAAGTTGGCCGGCAGGCAAAGCACGAAGTGCCGTGCGTGGATTGGCGGCATCAAGGTCGGCGTCGGCAAGCCTATTGAACGCCATGGCCGCTGAACGGGCGCTTACCATGCAGATCACGATCAAGAGCAGCACGCGAAGCGAAGGCCAACCATTTGCAGCGAGAACGGCAGCCGTTAACGCAAAGGGGAGAGCAAAGACCGAGTGCTCCCACTTGATCATCTCCAAAGTCACACGCGTGCTGTGTACGATTCTTTCCATACTGATCCTCAGCCGGTCCGTTCTTGCGGACACTCTAGTGCTCCGGTCCGCTGCCCACGACCTGCAGATCATTGGTCACGGCGAAAACGCCCGGCACCCCGTTCGCGCGCAGACCGGCGAGTTCCTTATCTCCGGCGGTATTCACCACGCCCGTCAGTACAACCCGGCCATTGATGACCACAATGCGGATGGGCTTGGCGGGATCAAGCCGATATTGATTGAACTGCGGTGCGCCATAGACGGCTTGAAACTCAGCCCGGCGTATCCGGTCATCATTCGGGGACAGCGGCGCCACCTGTAGATGGTCAACTAAGCCTCGTACACCGGGCGTGTTGGTCACCAGAGTCAAGGCGGACTCCTTGTCTACCGGAAGGACCACCTCGCCCCCAAGAAGGACGACACCGTGGGATACCCGCAAAATAATGCTGTTGAAGGGGAGTGTGCCGTAGCCCTGACGATCATACGTGAGTGCCTTGCCCAGCTTGGAAAACAGCTGTGCATCGGAAAGACCCGGCGGCACCTGCATAGTGATGGCATTGTCCACTGACGCCGCTTCGTGCAGGCGATTGACTCGCTTTTCGGCGTCCAGCTTATCGGCCAGGACTTGTACCTGCCCGGTAAGCGTCACCACGCCCGCGGAGGCGCTCACCGCGACGTCACGGAACGCCTTACCCCGTAGCTGCTTTTGTGCGTCGGCCTGTAGCTGAGAATCTGAGAGGGCGGGTCCTTGCGCCATCATCGCGCAGGCGAGCAGCCCTGTGATACAGCCCGTGAAAATCTTTAGCGTTGCTGACGGCGTAGGCAAAGTGGATCTCCACGGCCGGGCAATCCCGGACCGATGGCCGTTAGACGCCCGTCCCGCTCGTCGCGATGCGCTTCCGGTCAGCGATAGCGCTTGCGTAGCTTGTACACGATGGAGAACACACCCGACTCGTCGCGTGTTGCTACGATGGAGGTGTTCTCAGAGACCTGATACTGCAACTGAATAAGCTGCTGCGCTGACTCGTTCACGTTCGTGGCAAAGACAAGCGTCAGTTGCTTGGTGATCGGCTCCTGAACCGTGATGCGCGCGGTGGAGTTGCCGAGCGTTCCGACGTAGGACGGATCGATCTTGACCGAGCCCGCGCCGAAGAGCTTGCTTACGCGGCTGGAAACGGTGGCGTTGAGCGCACCGCTCAGGATGGCGCTGGTTGTCGGGTCCGTGCCCGCCTGGGTAGCCTGTTGACTGGAGATCTGCGACTCCTCCTGCGTCTTACCGAGCGCCAGGAGGTTAAAAATATCAGCCTCCGTCAGTGGTGGCGACGATCGATAGGTGGGTTTCAGGTTTGTAGCGTCGCCATGCACACCCACGGTGATGTCGTAATTTTCGATGTGCGTCGTGACATCGAGATCGATGGTGGGGTCGATCCGTACCGGATTGGAAAAGTAGATGACGCCACGTTCCAGCTCATAATTGGTGCCGGCAAACGTTGCGCTGCCGTCCGTGATGCGAATGGTGCCCAGGATGCTGGGAATGGCAGCGGTGCCGCGTACGTTGAGATCCACAGTGCCCGCGATCTTGGCGTAGCTGTTCTGGAAGTTCAGTTGCGGCGCACTGGTGACGTGTACGTCGAGCCGGATCTTGTTGAGAATCGAGGTCGGGTCGGGTGGAATGGAGATGCCGCCCGTACCGGCAAACTGTGCGAAATCCACATCCGCTCCCACACCGAAGCGTGTGATTTGTACGTTGCCCGACAGGAAGAGCGCCTGCTCACCACCTTGTAGACGGATGCTGGCGTTGGCGGTTGTGCTCAGTCCGGCATACCGGATGCGCACGTTGTCGATCGTTGCCGTGAGATCGGAGAACAGACCTTTCTGGTATCCGACATAGCCGGACAGCGTGATCTTGCCGCCGCCTGAGGTGCCCGTTATGTTCTCCACTTGCAGGCGGTTTTCGTTGAAAACCATCGTGCCATTCAGGTTACTCAGGCCGTTGGGAATGCCATCGATGGCGAGATTGGCGTTATCAAAGCGTACGCGGCCCACAAGCTCGGGCTGCTTCAGCCGGCCAGCCGCTCCGACGTCGAAGGAGACCTTGCCCGAGGTAATCAGTTGAGGCGAAAAGGTGTGAACGATTGCTAGATTCACGCCTCCGTTGGCGTGCAGGTCTAGTTCCCCTCCGAGCGGATTATTGTCGCCAAACAGAACCGCGGTTCCGTTCGCGGTGAAGGTGGTATCCGGTCCTTCGATGTGCAGGCTGTTCACCGTGGCGACGCCGTTATGCAGAGCGACGCGAATGGGCTCGGCCTGCTTCAGAGTGACGCCCTGCACTGAAACGCTGAAATTCGAGAACTCTGCGGTGCCCGCAAGCTGCTTGGGATCCGCCGCTGGTCCGTTCACCGTGATGTTGGCGGAGATATTGGAAGTCGCGTCCGTTGCGCCGGGCGAGAACAGAGCTACCGCCTTCGCCACATCCACGTTCGTCAGGCTCAGTTTGGCTGCTGTCTGGTATTGCCCCTGCAGCGATGTCTGACCGGTTGCGGCGACCTGCGCACCCACCAGGGCGGACTGCAGGTTGTAGAAGACCGTGGACCCGGTTGTGTAGGCCGTCGCACTCAGCTGACCTAATACCTTGCTCCCCACCGTCAGATCTGCTGCGGTGAACTGGGCTTTCAGGTTTGGCTCGTCCACCGTTCCGTTCGCGCTCACGTTCAGCGTAAGCACGGCGTCGTAGCCGGGGTAATTTTTCGCAAGATAGTTGATCTTGGAAAGCCGTATGTTCTGGCCCGCAAGCTGCGCTGTTACACGCTTGGTCTTAAGATTGTAGGTGCCCGAGCCGGTAAGCTGCTGTCCGTTGGAGCGCACCACCAGATTCGTGGCGCTGGCCTGCTCCGTGGTGAGATTGAAGCCGCCGGCGCCGGTGACCTGCACGTCTTGCGCATTCACTACCAGCCGCGTGGCATTGATCTGCTGCCCTTGGACGTTCGCATCCACGGAGAGGAGCTGATACGGTTCGCCGTAGGCAACCCCGTTGGCCAGGGTGATGTTGCCGCCGCCGCTTAGATCGCCCAAGGTCCCCGTGATGCGCACGTTTGCATTTGCGGCACCCGTCAGCTTGACATTGTTCTGCTGCCCGGCGATCTGCAGCAGATCCGTTACCTGCGCGTTGGCAAGCTTTACGGTTGCGTTCACGGCAGCGTCATTGTCGAAGGCATAGGACACGACGCCGTGACGCGACACCACGCGATGCGGACGGGCGCTGCCGGATACATTCAGCACGGCGGTTCCGCGTGTGATCGTGGAGTCGGCGATGGCAATGCCGGCATCGGGCCGGTATTCCCCGTCTGCGACTACTGAGTCCAGCAAGACATCGGTGGTTCCGAACTTCACCTCGAGGGCGTTGGCCGCAAGGTGTCCCTTCACGTCAATCTTGCTCAGGGCTCCCTTGGCCGTACCGTTGAAAGCCAGAGAGCCGTGCAGAACCACAGGCAGGGCGGAGGCGCCCTTCTTGCCATTTGCAGAAACGCCGAGCGTGCGCAGGGTCTGATCGAACTCGCTAAGATCATGCGCCTGCAGGTTCAGCGAAAGATTCGTCAGCGGATCACCGTGGTTGATGCCGAGGACGCCCTTGGCGTTGAGGGTGGTCGCCGGTGTATGCAGGTCAACCTGTTGCAGATCGACGACCTCTGTTTTGCCGTCATAGTGCGCCTGCAGGCGGCCGCTGACTGGCACGTTGGCGACACCGCGACGGCGTTCGCCCTGGGGGCGCAAGGTGAGATCTGCGGTGACCTGCACCGAATCTGCAATGCTCGTCGCCGGGCCGCCCCACTCTGCCGTGAGTGGTCCGCTGACCTCAGTGTCCAGACCCAGGTCACCGATCTTCTTGGGTGCTGTGATTTCAAGCACAGTTCGCAAGGTGATGTCTTTGAGTGTGACCTTGGCAAAGGCGTGGGCGCGCTGCACTGGCGTCACCGTGACACTCTGTACCGGCGGGGCCGCATTCACCCCTTTGGCGGCGTTGTCGGCTGTTTTAGCGGCGGCTACGGTGGTGGGCGAGTTCGCCGGCGCACTGGCCGGCACCTCGCCGAGCCAGTTCTCGATTTTAAGCTCTCCCGCAAGACTGCCGCCGCCCGGCAGGTAGCCCGTTAGAGCGCTGAACAGCAGTTCGGTGGGCGTTACGTGAAGCTGCGCGGCGGCGTTCACGTTATGCAGATTGACATCAGGCGTCGCAAAGCCGGCGTCGCTGGCCTTTACGTTGCCGACCAGCAGATACCCTGCCTGGCAGTTCTCGCTGGGGGGCAACGCCGGCTCGTTTACCGGCGCCTTGACGTTGCCGTGCAGCTTCCAAAAGCCTGGATTCTGCTGCGCTTTCTGCGGCGTTACCTCGCAGTTATGACCGTTGATGTCGAGATTCACAACGCCTGAAGTAAAACCGTCAATCCCGGCCAGGTAACCCAGCTGCTTCAGGTTAATGCCTCCATCAACGGTCGCTTGCCAGTTTGGCTGCGCGAAGTGCTCGATAACAGCCTTGGCACCCAGGTGGGTATTGTTGCCGGAATAAAAGTCGAGATCCTGCAGGTCCGCCATGTCCCGGCCCAGTTGCAGATCCAGGTGCAGTTTGGACTGTTCGACCGGCTGCTTGACCATGTGGGTTTCAAGATCCGCAAGATCGATGCCGATGTTATAGCGATCACTTGCGGGCACATAGGTAACTTTTGCGCTCAGGTCCTTGGCAGCGGCATCGAAGGGGATGGCGCGGTCGTTGATCAGGATCAGGCCGTTGTTCAACAACACCTGTTTCGCCTGCAGATCCAGCAGGGAGTCCTGCACCGGCTCGGTACTTGTGGAGGGATGCTTCGGCTCGGGCTGGTTCGTCCTTCCATCCTTGTCGATGATGAGATGGGCCTGCGGTTGATCCACCTCAAGGTAGTTCAGGCCGATGCGCGACTGCGCGCCCTTTCCTACCGTGTGCGAGATTACTGTGTTGACCTTGAGTCTTACAAGGATGCGGCGGGCCTGAAGATAGGGCGCCTGGCCGGGCCCCTCCGTCCCGTGAATCACGAGGTTGTCCACCTCGATGGCGAGGTGCCACAAATCAAGCGAAATGTGCCCGATGTCGACCTTACCGCCGGTCGAGTCTTCCAGCACATTCCGCACCTCGGTGCCGACACGGCGCTGAAAATCCGCTGTTTTCACGTACCAGGACAGCCCTACCGCCAGAATGGCAAGCAGAATGACGAGAGACAGCGCAATCCAACCCAACACTCGCCAAATGCGGTGCTGTTTGGGCGCGGGCTTGCCCTCTGCGCTGTTGCTGGACAGGGCAGACGTGGACGCGTCGCTCACGGAGCCTCCTCACCCGGATGCAGGACCGTGATGCTGCCCTGCGCTCGCAGGCTCTGCAACCAGTCGCGTAGCAGGTTGGACACCTGCTGCTGCTGCAGGATGTCACGGATTCGGCCCTCTACCGAGGCCAGGGGCGCCGGCTTCGCGTGAGCCTTTGCGTATTGCGGAAGCATGGTGTTCTGGTAAAACTCTCGCACCTGCGCACCGGAGACGGTGGTCCCCACACCGAAGCGGACGTTAATGAAGGCGAGCACTTCCATGCGCTGCCGCCAGCGATCGCGGAACTCTGCGCGATCGAATCCATGCGAGGCGAGAAAGCGGTCCCAACCGGCATCGGTTACACAGCCGAACTGCTCGCAGGCGGGCAGCGTTTTACGCAGCGCATCAATCTGCTTGTCCACCTTGTCATCAGAGACACTGATCTCCGTCTGCAGCTTTGCCTGCTGCAAGATCAGATCACGGTTGATAAGCCGCTCGATTTCCTGATCGCGCGTCGGTTCTCCCGGGGTGTTTAAGGAGGGCTGAATGACCTCAAAGCGACGCTCCTGGTTCACATCCGAGTCCAGTACGATCTCCCCGTTCACGATAGCAACCACCCTGTCGAGTTCGTCGCCCGGTTCCTTGGGCATCATGGAGGGCACCGCCGTGGGCACGGGAACGGTATCGGGCGTGGACTGCTGCTGCGGCGGCGTCTGTGCTCCGGCAAAGAGGCTCAGGAGAAGGCATGCCGCCGCCAGCACCCGGGGAAACGAAACGATTTGTGAAACCTGCGACATTGACTTTAGAATGCCTGTCCGATGCTGAAGAAGAACTGGAAGTGGCTCGCCTGCCCAACATAGGGCGGGTTGGTCGTGTAGTCGTCAAAAACGGGATAGACAGGTGGATTGAGGTTGTAAGCGAGATCGAGGCGGATGGGGCCAACGGGGGTGTTATAACGCGCGCCCAGACCCACGGCATGGGAGTAGTAGTTGAAGTTGCAGTTGCCCGTCGCCTTGGCCTGCGTAACCCCCGCTGGTAAAGTTACATTGCGGCAGGTTGATTCGTCCGGCTGATGAAAATTTTTGATGCTCGAGAACATGTCGGATGGGTATCGGAACACATTGCCCATGTCATGAAAAATGACGAAGGAGACGCTGTTTCCGACGTACGGTAGTGTCGGCGGCGGGAGCCGTAGTTCGAGCGAATTGACCACCACACCCGAGCCACCGACCGGATACCCCGTTGTAAGGTCGCGGGGACCCGCGTCGTTAATCCCGAAGCCACGGTGCGAGGTAGCACCTCCGGCGTACAGGCGTTCCGGCAAAGGGATCGGGTTACAGGTTGCGTTCGTTACCGCAAGAGTTCCCTGGCAGTTTGCGATGCCCAAAAGTTCAACGGTACTGTTGCTGACGGAACCAAAGACATTTTCAAAGCCCACACGAAGGTTACGGGCGAAGGTGTACTTATGGCGTTTTCCCCAGGTGTAGTACGAAGAGTGCGACATATCCAGACGATTGAAGTTTGTTTCCGAACCAAAGATTGAATCGGCAACGAACTCCTGCAAGGAGAAATACTGGCCCCGAGTCGCATTCAGGGGGCTCGGGTCGCGGGTGTCGTGAAAGTAGGTTATTGCTGGGCCGCCGACGCGTACCGGTTGCGAGAGCTGTGCGACGAGATTTGGTGAGATCTCCAGACTGTTCTGGTTGACGGTGATGCGCCGGTACTGGAAGTCGTAGATAAAGGTGTCCGCCAGCTTTACCTTTTGCGTAACGCGAAAGTCACCCTGCAGCGTCTGTGCCTGGAAAGTGGTGATGTTCTGAACGTTTGAGTAGCCGCCCGAGACCGTTGCAGTGAGGTTAGGCTTTGCGAAAAAGCTGGGCACGTTGTAGCTGAGTGTCGCCAACTGCTCGAGCAAACCATAAGCCGTATGCAACGTGACCGACTGCTGCGTTCCACGGAAGTTGATACGGGACACATCGAGCGAAACACGCGGGCTTACACCTGCCTGCCCGTTCTGTGCGGCTGTACCGGTTGCACCGGCCTGCAACATCTGCCCGGGTATGAAGCCGGGTTGATTGAGCTGCGCTTCAAAGCCGAAGCCATAAGTTACATCCCAGCGCTTGGCTTCGGTGATCTGGACCAAGACGTTCTTTTCCGGAGCGTCTCCGGTTGGGTTTTGAACGGCCGTGTCGACCTCATTGAAGAGGGCGAGGTTGTACAGATTTCTTTGGGTCTGCAGCAGGGCGGCCTGATTCAACGGGTCGCCCGCATGAACCTCAATTTCGCCCTCCACCAGCGATCTGCGTGTGTGATCGAGGCCAGAGAGCAGGACGTGGTCGATGGTGACCTGCTGCCCCTCAACGACGTTGAGAGTGACGTCTGTACGGCTTTTATCGCCAGCTTCGACCTTCTGGTCCACCTCGACCCGGGCATGATCGAAGCCGTTGGCCAGGAAGTAGCTCAGGATGGCGTCACGGTCGTTTGAAAGCGTGATGAGGGAGAAGGGCTGACCACTTTCGGCACTCATTAGAGAGTGCACCACAGCGTTCCGCGTGGGATCCACGCCGGCCAGCTCGACGGCGCCAAACTTCTGCTGCGGCCCCTCCGTGACGGTGTAGGTCACGCTGATTTCAGCGTAGGTTTTCTTCTTTTTTGTCACCTCGGCGTCTTTCACCGAGGACGTAACCTTGGCGTTCAGAAAACCACTGGCGCGATACAGGGCTTCAATCGACGACGTATCGGCGTTCACCAACTGTGTGCTGTACGTTCCATTGCGCACATAGAGACTGGCCTTTTTTACACGGAGCCGCTCATCGAGGGTATCGGTGTCGAAGTAGTGATTGCCCCGGATGCTCACGGACAAGACCTTGTGCCGCTCACCCGGGATCACGTCGTATTGGACGGTGACATTGTTGGTGCCGGCACCGAGCAGCTTTACGGAGTCCTGCACATCGAAGTAGCCCTGCTGCTGCTCGAAATCGCGAATGTTAAAGGCGCCTTCGTTGAGCAGATCGTTGTCCACGGCCCCTTCTTCGTAGACCGGCACCAGCAGCTTCTTGCGCGCCTTTGAGACTTTGATTCCATTGATGACCACGTTCACGACCGGACCCTGTTCGGCCTGGAACTGGAAATTGAGTTCGCGTGTCGGCGGCAGGTAAGTTTGCTTTTGCAGGCTGATGGTCGCTTCCAGCCGGTTTTCCTTCTTGAATGAAGAACTCACACCCGACAGCGCGTTGTTCACGGTTTCCCGCGTCACCTTGAGCTGGCAATCCTTCTCGAACAAAAGAACGAGGCGCGAACAGTTAAAGTCGCCCTCTTTACGGAAGTCGACCACGGAGATGCCTGGATCCTTGCCGGTGATCCTGACCTTTCCAACCTTGGCCTGTGGCCCAATTTGGACAAGGAAGCTGAAATTCACCTGATGACCGACATCAACCATCGTAGTGGAAACGTCGACCCTGGGTTCGTAATAGCCGTTATCTGCCAGCGATTCCCTGACCCCGTTCAGAGCCGCCGGCACTTCCGTTTCCGTATAAGGGGTGCCGGGGTCGAGCTTGGTCGCAAACTCAAGCAGTGATGCCAGGCGTTCTGAACCCACTCCTGAAATATCCACCCGACCGATGTAAAAGCGCGGCACCCCGGCGTAGATTAGCTGCATGCCGGCCGCGGTCTGCACGCCGCTCACGCTGATATTCCGGTAGCGGCCACTCGCAAAAAGGCGGCGCATGTCCGACCGCACCTTTTCAGGATCGAGCGGCTGCTGCACGCGCTGGGTCAGATCCTTCAGGATGGGATTTGTTTCATCGAAGTGCACGCCATCAAAGCGAATCGCAGAAATCCTGACTCCGGCTTGCTGCCAGAGGGAAGGTGACAGGGCTGGCAGCGGGTTGGTAACGACCGGGGGCGCCTGTTTGACCGTCGGTGTCGCGGGGTTTGCTTCGGTGCTGGCTTCCGGAATGGCCTGGGGAGCGGATGGGTTGGCCGAGGGTGTACGTGCTGCAGACTGGCCTGCGGATTGGTTATTCAGAACGGACGGGCTCTGGGCGTGCGCTTCGGCCGAAAAGGCTCCGAAGACCAGCATCCACGGTAAAACAACAGAGCGGACAGCCGCCGGACCCACCGGAGCGGCAGACGAACTGACCCGTAACTGCGTTCGCGCCATGAGTCCGCCCGCATACCGGAGCCACTCGCAAAGTGTGTTCACCGCCACTGCCTGTCCTTCCACCGCTACGATCGCCAACCCGCTACACCGTGGACGCGATCAGCTAAAGCCTTTTCGGGCCGAGACGCACAGGATAGTACAGATCATGACGCCCGGTCAGCCCTGCCGGTTGGCCGCCTTGAGTCACTCTAATGCCGGAGTGTTCCAGATTGGAATTTCCGTACATACGGCTGACCCCAAACGGGACAGCCATGCTCCTATACTTTCCTTCTATGTTGCCTGAAGACCACGCCGACTGGCCTGAGACCCAGATGCAGACGGCGCCAACCAGGGTTGCAGGCGGGCAGGTGTCACCGGTGGCGAGTCAGACATCCTGCAGAATCGAACCCTCGGAACGCTATTCCCGGCAAATCCTCTTTGGAGGCATCGGCACCGCAGGCCAGATGGCGCTGCTGGGGGGCCACGCCGCGGTTGTTGGCGTGGGAGCCACTGGCGCGGCCGCGGCCGGCCTGCTGGCCCGCGCGGGGGTGGGTCGCCTTACCCTGATCGACCGTGATTTTGTTGAGCCCTCCAATCTGCAGCGGCAGGTTCTCTTTGACGAGGACGATGCGCGGAGGTCGCTTCCGAAGGCAGAAGCTGCCCGCCATCACCTGCTCAAGATCAACAGTGACGTCGACGTGGAGGCGCACATCGCCGACCTGGTTCCCGGCAACGCGCGCGACCTGCTGGGGAAGGCTCAGATCATCCTCGATTGCACCGATAATTTTGAAACCCGCTATCTGCTGAACGATTTCTGCGTGCAGGGGGGTACACCCTGGATTTACACGGCTGCCGTGGGTGCGTATGCGGCGAGCATGAACATCCTCCCGCGGGTGGCAGCCGAAGACCCCGCCGCGGCTTGGGCTGCGCACGCCGAGCCCACCGCCTGCCTGGCCTGCCTGTTTCCCGCGGCGCCGCGAGGCGAGGT
>CAXTZL010000029.1:0-20192 GCA_964248555.1 uncultured Bryocella sp. | reverse complement strand
CGTAAGCAGCACAACATTATGGCCCATCACTATCATGCTGGTATGGAGTCGGAAGGTACGAGAATTGCACTAACTTCAATGTTAAAAACCCGTTTCAAGGAGTGAATGGATTCCAGGGATCGGGCTACTACACCAATTCGACCGACAATGGTCTGAACTTCACACGTCCGTTCCCAGAATTCCAGGACATCACTGAGTTTCAGCTAAATGATGGGCACACCTGGTATAACTCTCTCCAGGTTACCGCAGCTCACAAGTGGAACAGGTCACTCACCATGCATGGCACCTGGACTTGGTCCAAGCAGTTGGATTCGGGAGGTTACCAGGATACGACCTTCCGTGTTAAGTCCAGACACATCGATGGCAACGATCGCACTCATCGCATGACTCTTTCAGGTGTCTATCTTCTGCCGGTTGGCAGGGGGCGCAGCTTCCTTGGTAATACGAATCGAATCGTAGACGGCGCAATCGGCGGCTGGGAACTAGGTAGCCTGTTCTCTTACGAAACCGGTGTGCCGTACAACGTACCGGGGCAGGATAACCAGATCGCCAGTCCTTATGTTCACCCACACATCCAGGCAGACAACGGATTCATTCGGCTCGTTGCACCATGCTTCCAGGAGTATGTGGAGGACAAGAATGGCAATTACTCCGTCCAGCAGCTAACCTATTACGACAACGACACGCCTTGCACGCAGCCGAATCTCTCCCGTGTACCCAACGCTAACTTTGGGCCGAATACGAACACGGTGTACTCCGGCGTCCGCATTCCCAGCATTTATCAGTTCGATACCAACCTTTCGAAGAACTTCGCACTGTACGAGAGGCTCTCTTTGCAGATCCGTCTCGAAGCCTTCAACGTACTCAACCACCCGCTGTGGTCGGAACAGCCCGACACCAACTTCAACGATTCGACCTTCGGTCTGATCACAAGAGGTAATTCGGGGCAGAGCAATTTGCCTCGTCAGATCCAGCTCTCAGCAAAGGTTACTTGGTGATCTGAGCGACGTTGTCCCTCGGAGTACGCTGCTGCATGTCTGTGGTGAGCATCGTGCGAGTCGTCAAACCAGCAATGCAATCGGCGTTGCCTAACAAGCAATGCCGATTGCGACTTAAAGTTTAATTAGCCTTTCGGAGTCCAGATGATGGTTGGGATGCGAGTTGTCGTCGCGCTTTTTGCGATTTCATGGACCACGCTGACGATAGCGCAAGCACCCCAGGCCACGCCCCTGGCTTCTAAAGCTTCAGTCGACGGGACGACCAAAAACGTTGAAACCGTAGTGAAGATCGACGGCGCGGAAGATGGTCTACCCTTCGGCGGCGTGGGCGCCATCAGCGGCGGCGGCGGCAACTCGCGGCTGCTGATCGACTATCCCGCCAAGCAGCGCGATCAGATACTCGATTATCTGTTCAAGCCCGGGTATGGCGCGGCTTTACAGATACTGAAGCTCGAAATTGGCGGTGACGCAAACTCCACGGACGGTTCCGAACCCAGTGTGGAGCACACGCGCGGTGCAATCAACTGCAACGCGGGCTACGAGTTCTGGCTGGCTGAGCAGGCCAAGCGTCGTAACCCGGACCTGAAACTTTATGGGTTGGCCTGGGCTGCGCCGGGATGGATCGATCATGGAAAGTTCTGGTCAAAGGAGACCATTGATTACCTGATGACCTGGATGGATTGCGCCCATTCGCATGGCCTGAAAATCGATTATCTCGGGGGATGGAACGAGCGAGGATTTGACAAACCCTGGTATGAGGATCTGCACGCCACTCTGCTTGCGAAACACTATGCGACGAAGATAGTGGGAGACGATTCGGGATGGAAGGTGGCAGATGACATGGTCAAGGATGCCGATTTCGCCAGTTCGATCGACATCGTCGGCGTCCACTACTCGTGCGATGGCGGTGATGGCGGCAACGCGAACGCCTGCCAGTCCACTCAAAACGGCATCGCTACGAAAAAGCCACTCTGGGATAGCGAAAACGGTTCTCAGGACGATAACACGGGATCCGGGCCATTGATTCGCGCGATCACGCGTGGGTACGTGGACGCGAAGATGACCGGCTTTCTGAACTGGCCACTGATCGCCGCCATTACGTCCAACTTGCCGTATCCGACGGTTGGGCTGATGGTAGCCTCGCAGCCTTGGTCGGGAAACTACAGTGTAGGCAAGAGTCTTTGGGCTACGGCGCAGGTAACCCAGTTCACGCAGCCAGGGTGGCACTTTTTGAACGGCGCCAGCGGGTATCTTGGCGATGACCGGACCAATGGCAGTTACGTCACCCTGAGTTCGCCGGCCGGTACCGACTACAGCACCGTGGTGGAGACGACGACGGCAAAGGCTCCGTCCCTCATGAAGTTCAGTGTCAGGGGCAACTTGTCCGGAAAACCTGTGCACGTATGGGCCACAAACCTCGATGGTTCTTCTGCCCAGGAACAGTTCATTCAACTCTCCGACGTTGATGCAAAGAGCGAAGGGAATTATTCGTTCACGGTTCTTCCCGGTCACGTATACACGTTCAGCACGGTGACGAACGCCGGTAAGGGAAGAGCGATGGCTCCGCCGCCCCATGATCTGAATCTGCCCTACACCGACGATTTCGATCGCTATCAAACAGGCCAGGAGGCGCGCTACGTCTCTGACATGCAGGGCTCCTTCGAGGTTGAACCGTGCGCTGCAGGACGAGCAGGCAAATGCCTACAGCAGATGGCAGACACGAAGCCGATTGAATGGCAGGACGACAGCGACGCTTTCACCCTCCTCGGGGATCCTTCCTGGAGCAACTACACCCTAAGTGTCGATGCGGAGCTGGCCAAGCCCGGTACCATCGAGCTGATTGGCCGCGCCGGTACACAAAAACGGCCGCAATCGCATCAACAGGGATATTACTTCCGCATTTCAGATGTTGGCGAATGGAGCGTTCTGAAAAGCGATTCAAACGGTAAGCACACTGTTCTAGGCCACGGATCAGTTTCGCCCCTTGGTACCGGATCCTGGCATAAGCTCCGCCTATCCTTCAGTAAGGACCAGATCGCGGCATACCTCGACGGAACGCGACTCACCGCGATCACCGATGATTCCTACGATGCCGGACAAATTGGGATGGGTCTTATCGGCTATGATACGGATCAATTTGACAATCTTTCGATAACACCCAACAACGTCAAAGTGATTGCAAAACAGCCTTGATCATCATGTGCTCCGCGACAAGTTGCGCGAGAATACCTGGACGTAGAGGTGTTCCGCAATCTGTCGATGCGCGTCGCAAGCTGTACGTCGGCCCTTCTCCACATCACTGCTTGAGGGAGTTGCTTGAGCTCCAGCACTTGCAATTCCGCCCATTAACACGGGCCAAACCCGTGCCAGTCGAGATCTTCAAGCGCTCTTAGCTTAGATACGCGGGTCGGGTCATAACAGAGCTCTCCAGCTATAGCGTGGTCGAGAAACAGGGGCAGATCAAGCCCATAGATACCCGTCCTACCCTCACTCATCCAGCCATACAAACGCGTCACAATGCGGTTACTTCCCGGCTATGTGGATCCCTTTAGCTGACTTTCTCGCGAGAGATATTGTTGGCGAGCGTCACGCTACTTGGATTGACATCCACCGCTAAAACTGCCGGCTGCTTCGCCGTTAGCAGGTCACAACCGCTTACCAGGATTCCAGCAGAGTCGCTTCCTTCCACGCTGATAAGGCTGGGTGCATCTTTCGGCGCACGATTATCGCGAATCCATGCATCTTTCGTTTGCCGCAAATTGACGACGGGAGAACCATTGCCTTGCGGGGCAACACGCAGGCCGGCTATCTCAAGCGATGTGACATCGTCGCAGACCACGGCCGGCCGCTCCTCAGTCGCGGAAGATTTGAAAACGACATCTCGCATCTGTATGCCATTGGCGTGTCGTACATACATGCCGTACGCTGGCAGTCTGCCAAACATGCGTGCTTCCGGGTAGGCCCGCGGGTTTTCTGGGATCGCACGCTGGGTCCACTCGCGCTTGCCCGGCTCTTGCGTTTCGATATGGATGTTCGAAAGGGTGACGTCGTCCACAGGCATGTTCGGTAAACCGGTGATCGAACTGGTGAGAACAGCTTCGGTTGCGTAAACATCGCTGATCATCACTCCACGCATGTAGCTGCGCCTCCCGGAACGAGAAGGGGTCCGCGCGCCAAGGCGTAGAAAGATTGGTGTGCGGGTGCGCTGCATGCAAATGCCCGTGATGACGACTCCTTCCAGCCAGCCACCGTCAACCATCTCCAGGCAAATACCGGCTATGACTCTCGCATTAATTTCGCTTTCCGCCGTGTTATGGATCGTGGAGTTGGAGAAGACGATGTTTTCGCAGCCTGACTCGGTACGCGTACCGAACTTGAATCCATTGCAGCAGGTGGTGAGCGTGCAATTGGTTACCGTGACGTTGCGCATGACAGGGACAGTGTCGCCATAAGGATTTTCGCTTTTCAGGCAGATCGCGTCGTCCCCGGTATCGATCGAGCAGTTGGCGATTCGCACATCGCTCGAATTGGAAATATCAATGCCATCTGTATTCGGGCCGACGACCGGATTTTTGATGGATACGCCATCGACGACGACGCCTACGCAGGACATCAGGCGCATCGTCCAGCCGGAAGCATTCTCGATGCGAACCTGCTCCACATCGAGATGACGGCAATTTACAAACTCCAGCATAGGAGACACGCGCGGCCGCGGGTTCAGGTAAAGCGAGGCTACATCGCCCCACTGCTCCTCTGGAGAACGTTTCCGGCGGCCTGAAGGCACCCAGAACGACGGTCCCTGTCCGTCGACCAGGCCGGGGCCGCAGAGAGTGACGTTGTCAGCGTTTCTTGCAAATATGAGGTGGCGAGTGTTCGCATCCCCCGTTGCTGACGGGCCAGGTTGCGGCGTGTACTGCGCTACGTCTTTACTGCCCAGGATTACGGCCCCTGCCTCCAGATAGAGCGTCACATCGCTCTTCAGAACGACGGTGCCGCAAAGATACATGCCCGGGCTCAGATAGACCATCCCGCCGCCCTGGGCATGAGCGCGGTCGATCGCGGCGTTGATCGCGGGCGAATCGAGCGCGGAGCCGTCCACTTTGGCGCCGAAATCCTGCGGTCGCAGTAGAAGTCCTTTGACTTCCGGTTGAGCGAAGGCTCTCATCGCAGCGCCAGCCGGAACGATGCCAGCTGCAGTCAGAAGGCCTAAAACATTGCGACGGTTCATGAAGACTCCGATTTCATTTGCTTCAAGCAGACAGGTGTTGGTTCCGATTCTCGATGCGGACGCCCGCACCCCGCAGATTTTTTCGTGCTGTCCCAAATTCTGCGTGTGGATGCCTAAGGTGTGTCGCACCTTTCCAGTATGTCTCAGAGTAACTCGCCAGAAAAGCCCGTGCCGAGAGAGCGGATTGCGGAGCTCGTTCGATGTAGCCAATGTCAGCAACGGACCAGACAATCTTGCTTGCGCTGTCCCCATCAATGTTCTTTACATAACAATGATGATCGCGTTCTTCGGCAGTGTGTCTCACCCGTTAGGAAGGCATCCACCTCGCCGCGCATGACCGCATATTCCAGTTCAGCCCGGGGTCGCGTGAAGGCACGCCTGCCAGGGTTGCTGCGGCCTGGGCCCGCATTGCAGGCAAACTCAACTTCCATCACGAGCAAGATGGTTCTGTTTACAGCTTTCTTTCATTGAGACATTCACAAACCCCACAGCGCCAGTGATAAAATCACACTTGCTAATCATTCCATCTCAGGTAAGCACCGTCGTGACAACGTTGCCAAGCGGGCCTAAAGTTAGTCGATCGACTTGAAGAGTGTCAAGTCTGGTGTTGTAGTGTAGCCAAGCGGCGCGCAACAGGAACACGAAAGGGAATTCGCCAACTCAAATCCTTCCCGTTGAGATGGCGCTTCGGAATTAGGTTGAGTTCAAGGCTTTACGAACCTGTTCGCCTGTGCTCTAGGCGCATGAAAGATACAAATCAGGAGCCCCTAAATGGATACAATCCGTCGAAATCTGCTCAAGCATTCGCCGTTAGCAATTATGTCCAGCGCAACCCTCATCGGGCGCAGTGCGCTCGCTCAACCTCCCCGAGCCTTGGGGACGGGTGTGACGTTCGATGTGCGGACGTACGGAGCGACCGGGGATGGTAAGGCAGTCGATACGGCGGCAGTCAACCGGGCCATCGAGGCAGTTGCGGCAGCGGGTGGCGGCATGCTCATCTTTCCTGCCGGCACCTATGTGTGCTTCACCATCCACCTGCGCAGCAACGTCGACTTGTACCTTTCGAGAGGCTGCACGATACTCGCAGCCGACTCGCCCAGGGCAGGCGAAACCACTGGCTACAACGGCGGCACCTACGATGCAGCCGAGTCGAATACACCCTGGGAAGCCTTTCAGGACTACGGGCATAACCATTGGCACAATTCGCTTTTCGTAGGGGAGAGCATTGCAGATTTTTCCATCCTTGGTCCCGGGCTTATTCACGGCAAGGGCCTCTCCCGCGGAAGCAACACCAGCCAGGTTCAGGAAGGCTATCTACCGTACGTGGCCGAGCAGCCCGGAGTCGGGAATAAGGCCATTGCGCTGAAGAACTGCCACAACGTCATCCTCCGCGACTTCTCCATTCTGAAGGGAGGTCACTTTGCTCTTCTCGCAACCGGGGTCGACAACCTCACCATCGACAATCTTATTGTCGATACGGATCGCGACGGATTCGATATCGACTGTTGCCGAAATGTGCGTGTCTCAAACTGCACCGTGAATTCACCATGGGACGATGGCATTTGTCCTAAGTCGAGCTACGCACTCGGATACCCCCGCTCGACAGAGAACGTCACAATCGCGAACTGCTTTGTCACCGGAACCTATGAACTCGGCAGTGTGGTCGCGGGCACGTGGAAAAAGTTCGCAGAGAACGCAAGAGTGCCGCGCAATGGACGCATTAAGTGCGGCACCGAGTCTAATGGCGGGTTCCGCAATATCGCGATCTCTAATTGCGTGATTGAAGGCTCCAAAGGGATAGCGCTCGAAACTGCAGACGGTGCGTTCCTCGAAGATATTGCTATTTCGAATATCACGATGCGCGACATAGCCGACGCGCCGCTGTTCCTGCGCCTAAACCGCCGCAACCGTGGTCCTAAGGAAACAATGCGTCCCGGCAGGTTACAGCGCGTCCTGATCTCCAACATTGTCTCAAGCAACTCCGCGGCATCGACATCGTCGGTGCTATCGGGCATTCCCGAAACTCTGATCGAAGACCTGAAGGTATCTGATTGCTTTTTCGGACATCGTGGCCTTGAGCCGTCGAAGGACCCGTCAAAGCCGATCCCGGATTGGCGTACGCGGCAAGTACCTGAGCTTGAGGAGGCATACCCGGACCTGAATCGTTTCGGCCAGACGCCTAGCCAGGGCTTTTTCGTTCGCCACTTGGAGCACCTGGAGATGTCTCACGTCGAAATCGAGCCGGGCAGCCAGGACCCCCGCCCCGCCTTCTGGCTTGAAGACGTACACCGTGCAGACTTTTTCGCCATCACCGCCCCGCTACAACCGAACTTCACTCTGCGCAACGTTAGCGAGCTTCGCATTCTCTGGTCCCGCGCGGCAAAGGACACGACCCTTGAACGCGCGGCGGATCAGACAATCTAGTGTACTGGGGCCGCGGGGCAACCGAGGGGCGTTCGGCCATCTGTTTCAGCATAAGGCGAACACCGGAGCGACTGCGATGCAGAAAACAAGCGCAGACTCACATCCCCTCGGGCCGCCGGTCACTGTTACTCGGCGGCCTAGTTCCGCGTCGGCTATACCGGTTCCGCTGGCACCGCATGTAGCGACAGATGGATGGTCTGCAAGCCGAGACGTGGATGTTTGGCTGTCAGGCGAACCGGCCCGGCCAGTTCCTTGGCTCGGATCCAGATCGCGCCCGTCCCGCCCACGAGAGCAAATGGATTGTCTCCAATGATTTCTGCGGGGCCATCCAGCGTGAAGAGAATGGGATCGTTTGCGTAGGGTCGCACGGCACCGAACTCGTCTGTAACACGCAGGACCACACGGGTCGAGTCCGCGCCATCAGCGAAGAGCTCCGTGTCATCGGCGTGCATCGCGAACTTGCGATCTACACCACGCCCGGAGAGGTATTTTGAGATGACCTGCTGACCCTTGAGGAAGCCGTCGATTCGAAGGTCGCCCCAGCGGAACCCGAGCTGCCGAAAATCAGTCCTGTTGTAGGCCCAGACGAAGGGAGCGTAGGTCAAGTGATTGAACTCGGTGCGTTCGGGGTCGAGTTCAGCGGCCAGCGTCCAGGGGCTTGCCTCACGACCACTCTGGCGCATATAGAGCTTGAGGTGGTCGCAATTGGAGCAGATCACGGCTCTGGTGAGCCCGACCGATTCATCGCCGCTCGCCCAATGAAACGCAGGTTCCAAAACGATCTCTTCCGCGGGATCGCATTGCGATTTGTAGAAGCTGGCTGCCGCCTTCGGTTCACGGAAGATGTCAGTGACGCCGTGATAACAGATTCGATCTCCGGCACCGAAGTTGGAATGGGTGTTATAGTCGAACGCGCACCAGCCGATTCCACCGGCGTACCGCGGGTCAGAAGCGATCTGGTTGTGAATGCGCGCGTGGCGTAGGGTGTGTTCGCGCTGACGTTCGTCATCATCCGTCGTTTTGGTAGGAAAGGTATGGCCCACGAACTCCGTATTGAGATACAAAGGGTGGTTTGGTTCACTCAAGGGAAACCCAAAATCGTTGATCGTGAAGACGTCTTCCAGCAGCTCCGAATGCCTGTTATTTCGGATTCCTCCTGTCTGGCGCGTAGGGTCGAGCGCGTGCGCGAGTGCGTTGGTGCGGAGATAGAAGTCGTGGTCGTCTGGTGACTCGTTGATGCGCACGCCCCAGAGAATGACCGAGGGATGATTCCAGTCGCGGCGAATCATGCGTCCGACATTGTCGATGGAGATCTGCTTCCACGGTTCGGGGCCGATGTGTTGCCACCCGGGAATTTCTTCGAGAACCAGCAGGCCGACCTCGTCACAGCGGTCGAGAAAATGCCGGGATTGAGGGTAGTGGGATGTGCGCACGATGTTGCAGTGAAGGCTGTTGCGCAAAATGTCAGCATCTCTGCGCTGTACGCGCCGGGGCATGGCTTGTCCCGCGAACGGGAACGTTTGGTGACGATCAAGGCCACGCAGCTTCACGATTCGGCCGTTCAACAGGAAGCCCTGGTCGGTGAACCTCGCTTCCCGGAAACCAATCTGGCGCGTGTCGCTGTCGATTTCCTTCCCGTCCTGCAGCAGACGAACTTGAACTGTGTATAGGGTGGGTTGCTGCAGGTCCCACCGTTGAACTGACTTCAGATTCTTTAAGGAGACCACCTGCCGGCCGATACCCGTGATGTCCTCTGTCCTCGAGTAGACGGGTGCACTCGTTACCGGATCCAGTGAGCTGTTCGGATCATCACTGTTGCCAAGGTGTACAGCCTGCATCGTCTTTGCGATTGACCTTGTGCCGTCGCTGAGTTGCACCTCGAGTGCCATCCCCGGCAATGGTTTGCCTGCCAGCATGCAATCCACCTCCAAGGAGGGTGTATCGCTTAGCACATCGGTAGGATGGGCAAAAATATTGTCGAGGTACACGGGGGAGACAATGCGAAGTGAAACCTCGCGATAGATGCCGCCGAATGTCATGTAGTCAATGTCGTGGCCAAAGGGCGGAATGTCGTCGCGTTCTGTGGAGTCGACCTGAACAACAAGCACGTTTTCGGCGTCGGTGCGCAGATGGGGCGTCAACTCAAAGGAGAACGGGGTGAAGCCTCCTTTGTACTCGCCCAGTGCAACTCCGTTGATCCAGACGGTAGACGCCGTCATCGCCCCTTCGAAGTCGACAAAGACCCGTTTGTTGCGAGCAGCGGCCGGATAACGAAAGCGACGGCGATACGTGGAGACGAACTGATACTCCCTATCGTCGAAGCTGTGCCAAGGCAGCTTCACATTCGTATGTGGAATCACCACTTTCTCAAAAGCAGCATCATCGAAGTCCGGTTGGTGTGCACCGGCGACGGCACTCGGATGAAAGTGCCAGTTGCGATTGAGGGGAAGCACGGATCGAGATTGAGTTTCACCCTGAGGGAACAAGGGTTCTCCATGGGCGAGGCGAGAAGCGGCAAGAACTGAGGCTGATGTCTTCAGAAAGTCACGTCGTAACATACTGCCCTCTCGATATTAATAACGACCCAATCGTAAACCGGTTCCAGGAGTTGTTGGGCCTTGAATAGGCACGCAGCGCGAGTCGGCTCAGGGGCGCACCGGCATGGTTTAAGCAGGTTGATGTCTCGATTCAGCGCCGTGAAACGGCGTTGATCTTTGCGGAGCTTCTTTATCCTCTCGGAATCGGACATTGTTGTCGTCACCGGAAGGGGGTACGATGGGCAGAATTACGGTCGCTCATTGGTACCGCCCGGATGACGTAGTGCGTACAACAGAGATCAAGCGAACTGTCATGCGTTTCAATCGTATGTTAGGCCGTGGCCGGACGCTCGCATTGCCTATCTACGTGCAGATGCTAACTGATGAAAGGGGTCGGGGCATGCGCATGCTGAACAGTGGTGAGCAGGACCGGATTTTCTGGATCAGCCAACCCGTAAAATGTCCGCGGTGTCCTCCGTATTGATCTCCGCCGTTTTCAGCGCTGCTGTCGTCATGCTAGATCCCGAACCAACTGAATTGGTCGGGCGACAGGCCAAAAGCCACTAGACAACCTTAAACTTCGCTTTGCAACCGAAGCGCTTAGCAAGCCGGTCTACCGTCGCCTCAACTACACTCCTGCCGTGTGTTGGTAGAATTGCCGAGATTCCTGGTTAGCTGCCTACTTGACCAGGAACGCACGTTCGCTGACAGCTCGGGAGGCTGGTTGTCCATGAAGCCGAGGTCAAGATCGTGAAATTAGCTTGGTGGGTGGGTGTTTGGCTGGCCATATTTGGTGCTCACCCCTCATGGGCGCAAAGCGATCGTGGATCTATCCAATTGAGTGTGCAGTCCCTCGACAAAGCCCCGGTGGCGGCGACAGGCACTCTCGTCAGTCTGAGCCAAAAGTTCGATCAGTACTTCGCAACGGGAGCAGGCGGTCACTTCTTCGCCATCAATTTGACTTTTGGAACATACGTGGTCACCGTCACGGCACCGGGCTTTGCGCCCGTAAGCCGCCTGCTGCAGGTCTCCTCGCCGGTGCCGATATTTCTGCGGCTGCAGTTGAGCATCACGCCCGTGCAGCAGTCCGCTTCCGTCGAGGCCTCGTCCACGCTGCTTGATCTCGCACAGGCCGGTTCGAGCGTAGCGCTGGACGGAAGCCAACTTCAAAACGAACTGCCGCCCCAGCCTGGACGCAGTCTTCTTGACGTCATCGCAGACCAGCCCGGGTGGATCTTCGAAGCAAACGGTGTTCTGCATCCGCGTGGCTCGGAGTACGAGACGCAGTTTGTTATCAATGGCGTCCCTCGGACCGAGAATCTGTCGCCGTCATTCGCCGATCCGATTCCCGCCGGCACCGTAGAATCCGCGCTGGTACGCACTGCCGGCATACCAGCCGAATTCGGTCGGAGCCTCGGCGGTGTGGTGGATATCACCACGGGATCGACGCGGCGCTCAGGTTGGCACGGCCTCTTGAGCACTTCCGGCGGGAGCTTCGCGACGGTGGGAGCTGAGGCCCGCCTCGGTTTTGGCACTGCAAGGCAGCAACTCGTGCTTTTCGCGAACGGCTCTCGGACCGATCGCTTTCTCGATCCTCCGGTGGTTGCGAACTACTCCAACCGCGCAACACCCGCAACGGCTAGCGTCGACGAGCAGGTGACCTTGTCTGCTGCTAGCAAGCTCGAACTCGACTACTCGTATGCCTCGCTCCACTCCATGGTTCCCAATGAACTGGTGCAGCAGCAGGCTGGGCAACGGCAGGACCGAGGCAGCCGGCAGGACTCGGGCAGCCTGTCGTGGCAGCACACATTCTCGCCGGCGCTTTTGCTCACCGCTGCCGGAGGTGTGCTCGACACCGAGGCAATTACCACCTCCAACGCGGAGGCCACTCCCGTCGACGTTGAACAGCAGCGTGGATTCAGGCAGGGTTGGCTTCACTCCGATGTTGCCGGGCACCTCGGCCACAACGACTGGAAAGTGGGCGCCGATGCCATCCTGCGCAATGTTCACGAGCAGCTCGGCTACACCGTCACCGAGCCGAGCGCCTTCGATCCGGGAACACAACAGAACCTGCGATTTGCCCAACGGCTCTGGGATGTCGAGCCTGCCGCCTTCGCTGAGGACCTGCTGCACCTGGGACGTTGGAACGTATCCGCCGGGCTGCGCTACGACGACTACTCCTTCGTCCTGCAGCGCGAAGCATGGAGCCCTCGCATTGCCGTCTCCCGCTACCTCCCTGTCGCACATCTCGTGCTTCACGCCTCGTATGATCGCGTTTTCCAGATACCCGCGATTGAGAACCTCCTGCTTGCGAGCTCGCCTGCCTTCGATTCCGTCAGCGATTTTGTGCAGCGCCTTCCCGTACAACCTGCGTACGCGCACTACTATGAGTTCGGCTTTGCTGAGGAGATCGCATCACGGGTACGGCTCACGGGGAATTTTTTTCTTCGCACATTTCGCAATTATGCCGACGATGACACATTGCTCAATACGGGCGTGAGCTTTCCCATTGCCGACGCCAGCGCGCGCATTCAGGGCGAAGAGGTCTCCGTTTACGTGCCTGAGTGGCATCACGTTCTGGCACAGGTCAGCTACTCTAATCAGGTGGGCACCGCTTCCGGACCGATCACCGGTGGTCTCTTTATCGGCGACGAGGGCACAGAGGAACTGGCTACCAGAGGACGCTTCCCCATCTCGCAGGATCAGCGAAATACAGTACGCGCACAGGCCCGGTGGAGCCCGCTTCACCTCCTCTGGTTTGGCATTCACGCACAGTACAACAGCGGTTTGCCTGTTGAGATCGATGGCGATCTCAATTTGAACCTGTTGCGCCAAGCCTACGGGAACCAGATCATCGGCGCAGTCAACTTCGACGAAGGCCGGGTGCTTCCATGGTCTTCAATCGATCTCGCTTCCGGAATCAATCTGCTGTCTCACGGCGAACGCCGGGTTCAACTCGAATTACATACGGCCAATGTCGCGAACCGGGTGAACGTCATCAATTTCGCCAGCCTCTTTTCAGGCACGGCTGTGGCTCCACCCAGGAGCTACGACGCGCGACTCCGGATAAGCTTCTGATCCGACCGTCATCTTGACGTTCCAACTCTGCAGGGAACATCCTCCCTGAAAACCAAGCGCTTGGCCACCAGCAAGCAGCCGAAAACCGTCTGACTGGGAAGCCCGTATCGCCAAGAATCATCAGCGCAACCAGGTCCAGCTTATCTGAATAACCGACTAAGAGAATTAGAGGTTGACGCCCGGACTTCGCGGGGTCTAGAGTTCTCTGCGGTTGCAATGGAAGCGCTACCAGCGCAAGAAGATTGGTAAAGGGATCGGCACCGGTGCAGGAAAATCGGTTCGGGCTTGCTTAGGAGAGGTTGCGAATGGACATGGGAAGGCATCTGATGCGTAGTTTTCGGCATGTTGACGAACGGTGTAACACTCGCGTACAGTCCGTTTCTTTCACAAAGCCGCAAGTACAGAGATTAGGCGCAGCCCGTCTATGCACGCTCCTTTTCTGTTTTGCCATTCTCTTGTTCGTTGCGAAGGTGAGTGCTCAGGCTACGGGCGCGGGCAGCATTCAAGGTACCGTCACAGACTCCTCCGGAGCCCTGGTTCCAAATGCACCGATCATGTTGACGGAGTCCGCAACACACGTCACCCTCACGACAAAGACAAGCTCCGGTGGAGAGTATGCGTTTCCCAATATCCATGTAGGTACCTATTCGCTTACCGTAACCGCACCAGGCTTTGAGACATTTACGTCGACAGGCAATGTCCTTGAGGTCGGGAGCAGTATCGCCATCAATGCCAAGCTGACCGTCGGCAGCACGGATACAAAGGTTGAAGTTCATGCCGAAGGCGTGGCTCTGCAGACGGAAGACGCATCGTTCAAGCAGACCGTGGACAGCACGGAGATGACCGAGATGCCGCTCAACGGTCGTAACATGACGGGCCTAATCTCCTTGGTAGGCGGTACACAGAGCGCAGGCGTGGGCGACGCAACAGGAAGCAAATATCCCTCTCAATCCACCACGATCTCGATTGCCGGAGCACAAGGCAATGCGATCAGCTATAGGCTGGACGGTGGCGACAATAACGACTACATGGGTGGAGGTAACGGGCCGTTGCCTTTTCCTGACGCGATCGGTCAATTCAGTGTTGAGACTGCAGCGTTGGGCGCTCAAGGTGGCAGCCAGGCGGGTGGCCTGGTGAACGTCGTGACTCGGTCCGGCACGAACACCTTTCACGGATCCGCCTTCGAGTTCATTCGCAACAACTATCTTGACGCCGATAATTTCTTTTCCACATCGAAAGACACACTGCACCAAAATCAGTACGGCGGTACTTTCGGCGGACCGGTCCTTCATAGCAGACTGTTTGCCTTCGCTGCATTCCAGCACACCCATAGCAGCTCCGCAACTGCGACCCAGAATGCCTATGTGCCTACGGCGGCGAACCTAGCCGGCAACTGGTCTCAGACGGATCCGGCTCCGACCGCATCAGGTGGAACTGGCGTTGCCAATCCATGCGGACCAGTGGTTCAGCTGTATGACCCCACCACCGGCGCTCTCCTGCCGGACAATAAATACAATTACAGTGCCAATGGGTACCCAGCCGTCCCGCTCCCGCAATGGAACGCATCATCCTTGGCGTTGATCAAGCAATTTCCAGCGATTGTTCCAGCGCTGGATCCTAATAACTGCGGTCACGTGTCGTACTCCATTCCAAGCATCAGCTCCGACAACGAGTTCGATACACGGGTTGATTACACCCTCAGTCAGAAGGACAACATGTATGCCCGATACTTCTTGGACAGCAATCAGATTCCGTCTTTCTACTCCCCCACCAACATCTTTCTCACGACGCAATCCGGGAACCCCGAGATACGCTGGCAAACGATCACCATCGGTGAGAACCATACCTTCAGCTCCAGTCTCGTAAACACGGTGCATATCACGGGAGTGCGACGCCAGTTGACGCGCGGTTTCAATCCCGCTACGCCTAACGCGTCTGCTTTCGGGATCAACGACTTTCAGGCGGTTCCCTCCGGG
Source organism: uncultured Bryocella sp. (assembly GCA_964248555.1). Taxonomy (GTDB): domain Bacteria; phylum Acidobacteriota; class Terriglobia; order Terriglobales; family Acidobacteriaceae; genus Granulicella. The sequence goes on along the minus strand of CAXTZL010000029.1, from coordinate 4,951 downwards.
ATCTGGATCAACATCGGCACCTCCGGGGCGAACCACGGGCACAGCGTCGGCGGCGGGACCAACCTGCTCGCCGTGCTTAATGACAACATTCCGGTCGATATTTCCGATGACGTTACCTGGATACGGGGCAAGCATCAGATCTCCTTCGGCGGATCGTTCGTCCGCAATCAATTGAACGTGAATAACGGCTATGAATCCAACGGCGATTTCACTTTTAACGGAAGCTGGAGCGGCCAAACGAAACCTGGCGATGCCAACCTGGATCTGCTGGCGGGTGCTCTCAGTGGCTTCGGGCAAAGCCTGCCCCAGCAGAATGCGCTGCGCGGGTCCATTCCCACGCTGTACGTGCAGGATACCTTCCATGCCACGAAAAGCCTGACCGTCACCGGCGGCGTTCGCTGGCAGCCGCTGTACTTTCCGCACGATGTCTTTCACCGCGGAACCACGTTCAACATGGCGGCGTTTGTGGCCAACCAACACAGCATCGTGTACCCAAACGCTCCCGCCGGTTCTTTCTTCTATGGCGACCCCGGCGTTCAACCTGCTTTGACGGCAAACACACCCCTGGAGTTCAATCCGAACTTTGCCCTTGCATACGACGTTTCCGGCACTGGAAAGACCGTGCTTCGCGCCGGTGCAGCGTATGCGTATGATCAACCGAACTTCTTCGTCCAGCAGCGCGTACAGCAGAATCCGCCCTTCTCAGTTCTGGCCTCGCCCAACACGTCCGCGCAGCTTTGCTTCAGCGATCCCTGGCTTCTGGGTGGCACCGGCAGTGCCGGTTGCGGGCAGACCGGGGGCACCGACGTCTCTCCATTTCCCCAGCCTGCTGTTCCCAGTGCGGCTACTGCCGCCTTCGTGCAGCAGAGCCAGTTCATCGTGTTGGCACCGACATACAAGATGCCCGACACCCTGCAATGGACCGCGAGCATTCAGCAGGAACTGCCACATGGTTGGATGGCTCAGATCTTTTACACCGGAAACCGGACACAGCGTCAACTGGTCGGCGTTCCTCTGAGCCCGGCAGTGTACACGCCCGGTGTATGGGGACCGAACGGCACCGGCTGCGGGCCTGTAGTCACAACTGGTCCCGCTGCCGTCGCCTCACATACTCTCGGCGGTGGCAAAGTCGGCACTCCGTGCTCTGTCAACAGTACCAACCAAAATACGAAGCTGGGGGTTTATAACAATCAGCAGGCACGCCTTGCTCTCACCGAAGCCAATCCGGCCCAGGGAAATTATTACAGCGGCGGCGGTGGCGGATCGTTGATAGAGGCTAACACCGGTTATGGCAACTACAACGGTGTCACCCTCACCGTTCAGCACCGCCTCTCTTCAACATTCAATCTGCAGACCAACTACACCTGGTCCAAGTGCCTGAACAACGCCGATCCTCAGGGAGATATCAGCGGCGCAAACTTCTCAAATCCGAGCAATCCAGCGATCGATTATGGTCGGTGTGGTTCGGATGTTCGCAACAACTTCAACGTCATTCTTGTTCTCAAGAGTGCATTCCCGATTCACGGCTTTGGTGGCTATCTAGTGAACAACTGGGAGTTTGCTCCCTTGGTTCGCCTTGTGAGTGGCACGCCCTTTACTGTCACAGAGGGGCAAGACGAATCGTTCACAGGCAATGGGGGTGACCGCCCGAATCTGGTGCCCGGTATGAACCCATACAAATACACGAAGATCAAATCCGATCCAGGTGGTGCGGTTTATGGTGACCGATCCTATTTAAATCAGGCCGCCTTTATTTTGAACAACGTACCGGGAACCCAGGGAAACGTTAGTCGGAACTCTTTCTCCAACCCGATCTACTTCCAGAACGATGCCCAGATCTCGCGTATTTTCTCCATTTTTGAAAGATATAACCTCGCTCTTCGACTCGAAGCCTACAATTTGTTCAACCATCCGTCCTTCAGCAGCGGGAACAATGGCGGGCCTTCGTTTACGGGCAACTTCGGCGAGATCACAGGCACCTCGGTTGGTGGCCGAGTGTTTCAGGGAGCCGTCAAGGTGTTCTTCTAATAGGTCCTAGCACGTATTTAAAAATTTGGTTCACCGGGATACATGATGAGGCTTCGACGATTTCGCAGGAAGCCCTTTTCTTAAAGATCCACCTCAACTTTCGGAAGACCGAGGGGCCCCTTATGTGCCAAATTTGCTTGATTCGCAATGCCTTCATGGCTGGGCTAGCGCTTATGCCTTCGCTTGTCTTCGGACAAAGCGTTGAAAGCACCGCTTCATCCAGCAAGGCACCGCTGATGAAGGTTCTTCCTCGTTTCGGGTCGGCTTCTGTGCCGGCGATGAGTCCGCAAGAGGTGGAAGCGCCGAACTTTCATCCGGGCGCCCCCCAGCCACAGGGGCTTCCTGGCAAGGGAATGGCACAGCATCCGATGCTGTATCTCGGCGAAGGCTATAACAAGATGTTGGTGGTAAACCACGGCAAGATCGTTTGGACGTATTCGACCGGTCCGGGAAACGAGTATGACGATGCGTGGATGCTCTCGAACGGCAACATCCTGTTCACTCGCATGCAGTACATCGCCGAGATCACACCGGAGAAGAAAGTTGTCTGGCGCTACGACGCTGCACCCGGCACGGAGATTCACGCGTGTCAGCCGATCGGAACAGACAAGGTTCTCTTCGTCGTAAACGGGCTGCCTCCCATGCTCATGGTGATCAACATCAAGACTAGAGCCGTGGAGGTGCAGCACGTGCTGCCCGCGATCAGCGAAACCGATCGGAGCAGCGTGCATGCACAGTTCCGGCGTGTTCGGTATACGGCCCAGGGAACCTATCTTCTGCCGTTCCTGGAGATGAACCGGGTGGTTGAATACGATAAGAATTTCAATGAAATCTGGACGTACGACATTCCGAAACCGTGGGCGGCCATTCGCCTGAAAAACGGCGACACGCTCATCACAGATGAACAGGACGTACTCACGCGGGAAGTGAACCCGAAAAAAGAAACGGTGTGGGAGGTCTCAAAGGCTGATATTCCGGAACAATACTGGTATGGCAACTCTCAATCGGTCACTCGTTTGGTGAACGGCAATACGATCATCTGTTCGCGGGGGGGAGGCAACCACGGACCGCAACTCGTTGAGATCACTCCGGAAAAGAAGGTCGTTTGGGTGCTTCAGGATTGGCAGCACTTCGGCCCTGCTACTGCGGTTCAGGTGCTTGATGAACCCGGCATCCCTGAACATCCAGGTGATTCTCTACATTGATGGCTGACGACCTCACTTCGCGACCGTGACAAGGATTTAGTCCTGGTGACAACGTTAGCCATAGAGAAATGCACTTCCATGAAGAAAGCGCTTGTAACGTGGGTTCTGCTTTTAGCTTCCACTGCCCTGGTCCTGGACGCCCAGAAGCGGTATGTGGACTACGTGAACCCCTTTCTGGGTACCGCTCCGCTAACCAATCCGGCGGACATCGGATTTACACCGCCGTGGCGGGTATGGGCCGGACTTGTCTTCCCCGAGCATCGGTGCCCAACGCGATGGTGCAGTTAAGCCCGATCACCCGGTTTGGCAGTGGAGCCGGGTATGAATACGAGAATCCCCAAATCCACGCCTTTGCCCACACCAGTAAGGGCCATTTGAACCTCTGCAACATACCCATACTTCCCGTGAGCGGGGATGTAAATCCCTCAGATTTCGGCTCAGCCTTCAACCATAAGAGGGAATCGGCTCACCCCGGCTACTACCAGGTGTATCTGGAGCGGTATGGCATCAACGCCGAACTAACCTCGACCTTGAGAACCGGATACCACCGCTATACCTACAGCGATGACGCTCAATCCAAAAAGCTGGTGGTGAACCTCGCCGTCTCAAATGAGCGCATCCGGGACTGGAAACTTGAGCAGGACGGAGAGAATGCTTTCAAGGGCTTTCAGGTAGCGAGCGAGAAGGTCTTCTTCTACGCGATGTCCAATTACAAAATTAAGGGCATCGAAATGCTGAAAGGCGAGAGTGCTGACCTGCCGGTCGTCGACTTCGTCAATGGCGGCAAACCCGTGGAGATCAAGATCGGATTATCCTTCGTTAGCACCGAGAACGCCAAGGAGAATCTCGAGAAGGAGCTTGGAGATAAAAACTTCGACACGGTGAAGGCAGAAGCCTCCGCGACCTGGGAAAAGCTGCTGTCCAAAATTCAGGTGTCGGGTGGAACCGAGCGGCATAGGGCGCTCTTTTACTCCTGCCTTTATCGCTCGTTTCTATGGCCGGCGTTGAGAAGCGATGTAAATGGCGAATACCTCGACGTTAAGGGGGCGATCGTCAAGGCGAACTTTGAGTACTACACCCTGCCGTCTTTGTGGGATACCTACCGGAACAAGCTGGTTCTGCTCGGCATGATCTCGCCCGATGTGACTATCGATGTGATTCGATCGCTGATTGATCGCGGCCAGAAGACCGGTTTCATTCCGACTTTCTTCCATGGAGATCATGCCTCGGCGTTCATCGCTGGTTCGTATTTGCGCGGACTGCGAGGGTATGACATCAAGAGCGCCTACAATCTGCTACTGCGAAACGCCACGGTAGAAGGGGGGACGCGGCCTTATCTTCGCGAGTATATGGACAAGGGCTTCATTTCCGACCCGGATGTTCTCCATCCCGTGGTGGAGACAAAGGGCAAGGCCGGTGTTACCAAGACGCTGGAATATTCCTATGACGATTACTCCGTCGCGCTGCTGGCGAAGGAGCTGGGCGACGAGTCAAACCAAGCCATGTTGATGAAGCGTTCGCAAAACTATAAAAACATGTTCGACCCATCGACCGAGTTGATGCGTGGCCGACTGGATAACGGCGACTGGGTGAAGAACTTTAATCCGCAGTATCCCTATTACGAATACATGTACCGCGAAGCCAACGCCTGGCAATCATCCTTTTTCGTGCCACATGACACAGACGGACTGATCGGACTCTACAAGAGCAAGGCCGAT
>CAXTZL010000028.1:0-20324 GCA_964248555.1 uncultured Bryocella sp. | reverse complement strand
TTGTACCCAAGGGCGCGGGCTGTCCTGGCTAGGGGGAAGATGCCTTCGACCCAGCAGACGTCGGTGGAACGGTAGAGGTAGCCGACCTCCTCGTTGATGACGCCGTCGCGGTCGAGAAAGAGTGCGGGTGATTGGATCACAGGGTAGCTCCTGAGGCCGGCTCCGGGCGCAGCGGTTCAATGTGGCGTACGACGGTGTGCGCTGGTGCCACGATGCGGGGCGGGCAGGCGCGGCCTTCGCGGCGGGCTTCGAGCAGGCGTTCGACCTCCGCGACCACCATGTCCGGGGTGATCTGCTCCATGCAGCCGTTGTGGGCGCAGGGGGCGTAGTCGCGGCCGTCATAGCAGGGGCGGCAGGCGAAACCCTCGCCCCCCCAGAGGGCGACAGCGCCGGACCGCTGCGGCAGGCGACCGCGGGGGTCAGTGGGGCCGAAGAGGCTGACGATCGCGGTCGAGGTGAGCCCGGCGAGGTGCAAGGGACCGGTGTCGTGGGTGATGGTGGCGTCGGCGGAGTGCAGAAGACCCAGGGTTTCCACCAGGGACAGCCGCCCGATGAGGTCGGTACAGGTGCCCGCAGTAGCCGAAGCAGTCAGGGCGGCGAAGTGGGGGGAGGCCCAGTCGTCGCCAGGACCGCCCGCGAGAACGATGTCGCATCCCTGGGCCAGCAGCATGCCCGCGACGGCGACGTAGCTTTTGATGGGCCAGCGGCGGAGGGCGTCGTCGCGCAGAAGATTGCGTGCCCCCGCGGGTACGAGTACGACGCGCGGGCGGTGGGCAGCGGCCGGCAGAGGGTTTGGCGGCAGATTTGGTGGTGGGACCGGGTCGAGTTGGGTCGGCTGCTCGCCATCGGGGGCACCGGCGAGGATACGGGCGTACTCGTCGGTGTGGTGACGGCCGGGCAAGAGGCGGGCGGTACGGTCCTGAGCGGAAAGCAGGACGTGGCGGCGCGAATGCAGGGGAAGCGTGAGGAGGCGATAGCGGCGATCGTAATAAAGAGTCGCAATGACGTCGTAGGAACCCAGGGTGGAGCAGCGGCCGAGGAGGATGCGCCAGAGTGCGGCGAGCGAGCGCAGGCTCCCGACCACGCCGGAGCGCAGCAGCCGCGCTTCCTCGACCGGAATGACGTGGATCCAGGGATAGAGCTGGAGGATGGGTGCGACCGTTTCGCTGGCCACCCAGTCGATTTCATAGCCGGCGGCGTGCATGGCCGCTGCGGCCGGAATGGCCATGACGACGTCGCCGATGGCTCCGAGTTTCACCAGGAGCAATCGCCGGGTGGGGGTCGCCGCCGGGTGGGTGGCCTGAGTGTTCATGAGCTGCTTCCGTTGTCGTCCGGTCCACGTTCGCCGGGAGGCGGCCAGGCCGGGTCACGCAGGAATACGGCCTGATGGCGAAGGACGCTGATGTGCGCGAGATAGCGCATGAGGAGTTCGTAACGATTTGGCCCGAGAAGGCGCAAGGCCCCCCGGAGCAGGGTGTGGATGGAACGAACGCGGCGATCCTGGCCGTTGAACTGTTTCCAGGTGGTTTTCCCCGGTGCGACCTTGCCTTTGACAAGGCCCTGCGCGCGGGCGAAACGGGCAAAGGGACCGGCGGCGTCGAAAGGATCGGATGCCTTGCGGGGAGCGGGTGCCCTGGGAGGATCCGAGGAGTCGACCGGCTGCAGGTGCTGCTGATGCACGGCATAGAGTCGCCGCGCGAGGCGAGTGACGGCGGTGCCGTCGGAGAGGCGGTCAAAACCGTACGGCAGGGCTTCGACGCCGGGCAGCCGGTTGGCCTGTACGGCGGCGCGGTAGGCCGCAAAGAGGGGTTGCAGATCGGGACGTGCGTCCAGGGTGTAGCGATTGGTGTGGCGGGAGAGTTCACCCGCGGCCTCCACCTCCACACCCGAAAAATGAAAGAAGCGCAGCGGGACGAGCTCCGAGGCGGCGGTGCGGACCTGCCACTGATTGATGACTTCACTGGGGAGCCCGGTTTGGGGCTCGAGGGAGCGTTCGTGGAGGTTCCAGTAGGCCATGTTCAGGCCGGGGTCGCGGGAGATGACCAGACCGGTGAAAAGGCCGGGCATTAGATTGGCCCACTTCTGGTCGACGAAGAGGCCGGTGCGGCCCTCGCTAAAGCCGAGCGCCAGGCAGCGTGCCTCCCACCACTCCAGAAGGCGGCGGCCTTCGGTGGAACCGCTGACCGCGATGAAGCCGAGATTGTAGGTGCCGTTGTAGAGCAGGTCCTGCTCGGAGGGCGAGTGACCGTCGAAGACGGGTGCGGTCATGTGCGGCGTGAGCACCGCGGAAGCGGTGCGAAGGGCTTCAAAGACCGGGTCGAGCCGAGCGTAAAGGAAAATGTCGGGGTCAAGATAGACGATGGCGTCGAGCCCGTGGCGGGTGAGCAGATGCCGCATGAAGGTGGGCTTCACGTTGGTATTCAGCTCGAGGATGTCGTATTTCATGGCCTCGCCGCGAAGGTCTGCCAAGCCGATCTCGGAAAGCAGGACCGGGGTGAAAGCGGGATCGACCTCGAAGGGTGTTTTGTCGTGGAGATCGGCGACGATTAGTACAAAAAAAGCCTGTTCCGGATGTTGCGCGACGTAGGACGCGGCCAGGGTGCGCGCGAAGTGGAGGTAATTCGGTGACACGATGGTGCAGGCGGCAGATTTCAATGGGAACCCGCCAGGTGACTTTTCAGCATCGGGGACAGGATACCAAGTCGGCACGGCCACTCTCCCGGGGCGATGGTTGCCGGGGGAGTCCGACTATGCTTCGCCGGACATTGTGAGGTCCGGTTGCAACGGCTGCCAGGAGCTTGTTTCCGGGTTCCATTGCCGGATGGGCCGGGCGGGGGCGCCCACGGCCACAGTCCGCGGGGGGATGGCCCCGGTCACGACGGCGTTGGCACCGATGACGCAGCCATCACCGATTACGGCGCCGGCGAGTACGGCCACGCCGTCGCCGAGCCAGACGTTGTGACCAATGACGACCGGGGCGGCGGAGAGCAGGGGGCGCTGTGCCGGTGGGGTTGCGGGATCGCTTCCGCCGGCTCCCCGATAGCTGCCATGGGCATGGTCGCTGATGAGCACATTGCTGCCGCAGAGGAGGTGATCGCCTACGGTGACGCGATCAATACAGGCGATGTGGACGTTGTCGGAGAGCCGGGCGGAATGGCCGATCGTGAGACAGGGTTGAAAGCGGGTGACTTCCCCGGCGCCCTCGTAAGACGCCACAGCTTCGATCCAGACGAAGTCCCGGGCGTGGAAGCCGGCTCCCAGGTGCAGAAAGCGGGTGCCCAGGATGCGGGGGGAGCGGGCGCAGCGGAAGCCGGGAGCACGGAGGCGGCGGCTCCACTGCCTGTCGCGGAGACGCCGTGCCAGGGCGGTTGCCAGCTGCGCGGGAACGCCCAGCAGGCCGTGATCGGCGGTCAGTTCGCGAAGCCGTGACGTGATGGCAGGAACCTCCGGACCGGACCGTGCACGGCTTGCGACACCGGTTTAGTTTACGGCCGGACGCTAGGTCCCGATTGGAGCACGGAGCGCAGGGGGCAGGGTCGACGGCTGAGGGAGAGCGGATCGCTTGCGGCGTTTGGGTGTTGGGTGCACGCCGCCCGGCCAGCCGTAGAGGAAAACCGCGTAGATGAACCAATAGAACGCCATGACGGGGATGAAGTTGAACGCACCATCCGCGGTGGCCATGACAGAGTAGATAAGAAGGCCCTTCAGCGCGGCGCGGCGAAGGGGATGACGCCAGATTTCCGGGGTCCAGACCGTGATCAGAAGGGGGCCGAACATGATGAGGCAGAAGGCAAACAGGCCGGTAATGCCCCAGAACCGGGCAGCAGAGGCGTAGAGCACCTCCTCAAAGCCAGCGAGACCGGCTTCTGGAAAGAAGGTGGGATGCGAGGCGCTGGCGAACTCTCCGGTGCGATTGCCAAGGGTTCGATCGAAGAGAAAGCCGGCAGCGGACCCCTGTAGGCTGATCAGAAAGACGGAGCCGAACACGAGGCCCGCAGTGATCGCTACGGCAAGAAAGCGACGGCGCGCTTCGCCCAGGTACAGAATGGGAAAGGTGCGGACCTGGCGAAACAACGGGGGCACCAAGGAAAGCACCTCGTTGAGGAGGATGCCGACCCAGACCGTGCGGGCCAGCGTGAGCAGAAGAGCGACACGCACCGTCCCCACGCGAAAGCGGGAAGACTCCAGGCGAGCATAGAGGGGAAACAGCAGCAGGGTGGCGACCCCATAAATATTGCCGTTGTTGTAGGTCGAGATGAGCTTATAGAAGAAGCCGCGGGCGATGCTCTTGCTGTCCTCCAGGTGACCGTAATCGGAGGCGTTGACCGTGAGATAGGGAATCTCTATGAACTTGCCGATCAATGGATGCAGGACGAAGAGGAAGATTCCCCAGACCGCGGCCAGAAAGACGCAGGTGCGAAACCAACGCTGCAGTTTATCGCCGTCCACAGCCGTGTAAAAGGGAGCAAAGATCAGCAAAAAGAGCCAGGGAAGAACGAACAAGCCCGTCACGGTGCTGATGGTGAAGTCCACAGCGGCTATGCCGTTGAAGACGGCTGCGTAGACGCAGAGGGCCTGCATGGGGAGCAGGAGAAAGATCGCGGCGGCGACCCGGTAAGGCAGGATCAGGGGTGCGGCGAGCAAGCGTACCGTAAGACCCACCGGAAAGAGGACCAGAAGCATCAGGTAGCCCCAGGTGAGGGGAATACCTACCAGGCGAAAGCCGCCCTTGGGAAACAGAACCAGAAACACGACCAGAAAGCATGCGATCCAGTTGATGGCAACCGAAGGCTTTCGGGACGGGCGCGTTGGGGTTTCTGGCATTCGGGCGCCTTAGAAGGCGCGCCGGAGGCGGCCAAGACTTGCCTGATGTTTCGGATTGGCAAGAATACGCCCTGCCAGGAGTTTGAGCACGACGGCAAACAGGCCGGCGAAAAAGGCCAGGCCGAGCACGCCGAAGTAGTAGTTTTTGCGCGGCGGCCAGATTCGGCCTTCAGGGGGATAAGCTCGATCAATCACCTGAATGGCAGCGTGTGAGAAGTCTTCGCTGAGGCGAGCGGTTTCAAACTGCGTATTTAGCGAATTTACGAGCGCGGTGCGATCGGAGATCTGCCGTTGCGCCCGGCTGAGCTGCAGCGTGATGGCCGGGATGCGGTTGGCTGGCGTGGCGGCTCCGGCTACGTTACTGACGGCGCCCGCCTCCTGCGCACGCTGCTGCGCCTGCAATTGGGCGAGCTGGGAGCGCAGCCGCTGGATCTCCGGATTTGCATCGGTTTCACTCTGTTGCAGAACGGCCAACTGCACATTCAGGGCATCGATCTGGGAGCGCAGCGAGGCGATGGTCCCAATGCCTTCGGAGGCCTGGGCCCCGGAGGCGACCTGCCCTGTCCGCTCCTGCAGTTTGGCGTAGGCGTCCTCAGCCTGGTCCAATTGCGTGCGTTGTTCCTGGAGCTGGCGGTCGAAGAAGCTGCGCGTCTGCGCCGCCTCCGCCTGCGCCATCGTGTCGCTCAGCTCCTGAAGTCCCTGGAGGTAGGCGTTGGCGAGCATGGCCGCATCGTGAGCATTTCCGTCGCGTACCGAGATGGTGATGATGGAGTCAGCCCCGGCGACGAAGCTGCTCTTGGCGGTCAGGATGCCCCGCGCCGCTTCATAGCTCTTGGTGTGAAAGAGCGCCAGAAGACCGTTGCGGTCGATGATGTTGTCCTGCACGCTGCGGCTTCCAAGCAGACCGATGTAGAGGTTGCCGGGACCGCGTGGGGAGAAGATCGAAGAAAGTGTATCGGCCTGGGTGTGCGCCTGCGAGGGCAGAAACGTGGCCGTGGCGACATATTGCGAGCGCAGGGAGTGCACATAGGTGGCACCGGCGATCGTGACGAGTGCGAAGACGATCAGTGCAATGCGCCACTCGCGCAGAATGGCCGCCACGATGGCGACGAGGTCGATACCCTCTTCGGCCATCGGCTCGGTGTCATAAGGCAGGCCTTCAGGCCCGATCTGGTTGTCTACCACGAGCGCCACCGATTCTGCCCAGCAAATGGCAGCAGCGGGAATGGAATCTGATTTGAACGAGGTGTGATCACGGGCGGGCAATCAGGTAGAGAGTCGCGGCGGTGATGCCGAAGCTGGTGGCGATATTGGCGACGTCCAGTATGCGCTGGAAGCTGGCGCGGCGATCGATCTGGGGTGGTACGACCAGCGTATCGCCGGCATAGACGGGCGCATTGCGGACCTTCGCATATTGCTCACTGACGACGGAACCATCGGCGCGCAGGATGAATTCACGCCTTTTATCGGCCTGCCGGTCGGGGCCGCCGGCACGGTGCAGGTAGGCCTCCATCCGCTGGTGCGGGGTCCAGACGAAGGCGTTGGCGTTGTAGACCTGGCCCTGCACCGTGACGGCGGAGGGGACGCGCGGAACCACGAAGCGGTCGCCGTCTTCAAGCGCCAGGTCCGGCACGGCGCCGATGCCGGCGCTGTTGGCCTGAAGATCGAGCACGATGCGGCCACTTGGAGCGACGGTGCGCAGACGGTTGACCGCGTTGCGCGCGGCGGTTTCGGAGGCGGTCACCGCAGTCTGATCGGTGGCACTGACGGCGCGTGCGGTATTGTTGGCGGAGACGGAGGAGACCTGGGCGTCGAGCTGGTCGGCGTATTCCTGCAGCCGCTGCGCCTCAACGCGACGCGTGGATTCACGGGTGAACTCAGAGGCAAAAAGGTAGGCGTCCGGGGTGAAACCACCGGCACGGCGGAGCAAACCCCGCAGGGTTTCCCCGGGCAGAACGCTGTAGACACCGGGGGCGATGAACTCTCCCTCCAGACGAACGTAGCGGGTCTGCTGGGTTGAAGGCACGCGGATGTCGGCGGTAGAAAAGATGGTGATGATGTCGTTGGGCTGCAGTTCGAGGTTCTGGGAGGCGTCGCTGTCGAGCACCAGTTTGCCCAGATTGAACGGAATCAGGGAGGTTTTGAGGTCGCCTGCATTGAGGCGCTCGATCACGGCGTAGCTCCAGTCGATATCCGGGGCACTGAGGATGACATCGGTTTGCGCCGCGAAGTTGGTGCTGTTGCCTGACAGGGCGGCTCCCACGGCGTTGCCGCCGGCCTGCGTTCCCCCGTTGCTTCGGGAGATGGCGCTATCGCTTTGGCTGGTGCTTCTGGCCTGCAGGGCTCCTGGGCCCGCGATGGAGGCGTTGGTTCCGGGAGCGTAATCCTGCAGCAGCTGGCCCTGCTGGTTCTGACGTGCCCAATAGTTGCGAGTGATCAGGGCTGCCTTGTTCGGGATCAGGTCGCTGAGCCGCATGCCAGGGTGCCACACATAGCGGCCGGGGTTGGCGACATTGCCCCGCAGCGTCACGGCGTTGCGGAAGCGCTCCACGATGGAGCTGACGGAAAGAATATCGCCATTGCGGAGCATCTGGGCGCCCTGCGTCAGGAGGTTCACGTCCTCGATGCTGCGCATGCTGTGCTCGTAAACCCGCTCCAGGCGAAGTGCGCCGCCGTTGGCGACAGCGGTTTCGCTGCCGGCCAGCTTCAACACGTCGTCGATGCTGGTTGGGCCCTTCAGTTCGTATATAGCCGGGGTATTCACGCTGCCGGTGATCGCTACCTGCGGTCCGGCGAACGGGATGAAGATGACATCGCCTGAAAGCAGGCGGATGTCGTTGGTTTTGTCACCGCGCAGCAGGAGGTCGTACAGATCAAAATTCACGATGGTCTTGCCGTCGCGTTTGACTTCGACATCCCGCAGGGAGCCGTCGGGCAGCGGACCGCCGGAGGCGAAGATGGCATTGAGCAATGTGCTGAGGGAGGAGATGGTATAGCTGCCGGGGCGCGCGGCCTCACCCGTGACGAAGACCTGGATGGTGCGCAGGGAGCCGAGGTTCGTGTTGATGGCGAAGTTGCGGTAGATGCGGCCCAGCTGGTTTTTCAGGTAGGTGTTGAGCTGGCTGAAGGGAATGCCGGTGACGTGCACGGTGCCGAGGTCCGGGATATCGATGTTGCCGGTGCGATCGACGGTGAGATCGTACTGCTGGTTCACCTGGCCGGTGAGCTGAATGTTGAGTTCATCACCCGGGCCGATCAGGTAGCTGCCGTTGACGGGAACATCGGTGACGGGGGCGAAGGTGCTGGGGACGCCGGCAAAGAGTGATTCGCCGAAGATGGGCAGAATGCTGCCCGTCGAGGTGGCAACCAGCTGCTGAAACTGCGTGACAAAGGTCTGGGTGTTGGCGGCGGCGGCGTTGCGATCGGCCGCGGTGTCCGCCTCACGGTTCGCGTCGCGGGTGCCGTTGCGGTTGGTCTGCGTGGTTTCGCGGTTGGCATTGCTGCCGGACCGTGCTCCCCCAGTGATGGACTGCGCGCCCGGCAAGGCGGGTGGACCGGCCGCGGAGGGTGCGACAGACGGAGCCGCACTTGGTGCTGCGGAAGGGGCAGGGGCAGCCTGCGCCGAGAGCTGCGAGGGCGAACCAGCGAGAAGAAGGAGGGCCACTGCTGCTGTGAACCAGGCGGGTATGCCGCCGATTCGAGACTTCTTGAACTTCAAAAATGGTGCGTTCACGCTTGGAAGGATCCTGAAAGGTACGCACAGTTGCGCCGGGGCGCACCGCAGAGTGGTACGAGCCAGTTTAGCGCAGATCGCCTTCCTGCCGTGCGAGCCGGGAGGTGCCTCGGAAGCGTCACTGCCCGCTGCCTGCGGGGGGCACGGGCGTCTGCGTGACGGCCCGGCGTAGACGATGCCGCAGATCGGCCGTTTGCTCCCGGTGGCAGGGCAGGCAAAGGGTGCGGAGGTTGTCGAGATCGCACTGCCCGCCTCCTTCGGCGACGGGCAGCAGGTGGTCGGCGTCCCAGAGCGAGCGGCGCGCCGCGGGTGAGGCCAGGCCCCAGAGGGCAAGGGCCTCCGCACGGGCCTTTCCCCGGCTGCGCTTGAGCTCCCGGTAGGCGGCCACGGTGTCCGTCGCGCAGAGGGCGCACAGTCCGCGGTCACGCGCAAAGACCTGGTCGCGCAGGTAGCCGGGATCGGAGCGCAGCCGCCACTGGTGCACGCAGTAGGCCGAGCAGAACGTGCGGCGGCGCGGGGCGAGGATCTCCAGTTGACACCAGCGGCAGAGCGGCCGGCCGCACGGGCCGCGGTCGAGGGCCTGCGGGGCGATGCGTCCTGCTTCCGGGAGCGTGCGGGATAAGGTCCGGTCCGGGATCATCTCGAGGCTGAGAATAGCCAATCTTCCGGGTTGGGAGGCGGATTTCAGCCGCCGAAGGGGTACTCCCCGAGCTTCCGCCAGGGGCCGCCGAGGTATTCCCACCAGAGCAGGCCCGTGGCCGCGACTTCCCTGCTACGGAAACCGGCGCCGAGCCGGGCCAATAAAAGTTTGGCCTCGGCGGGCTCTACCTTGTTCTGGACGACAACGTGGGGGCGGAGCGGCTGGCGGTCCTGCGGGGTGAGGTAGGCCGTGAACTGCGCCGAAAGCGCCCGGTGCAGGGATTGCAGCTCCGGGCTCGTCAGGCTGTACAGGACGCCGCGGCCCATGGAGCGCACGCCGTCGCAACGCATGGTGAAGGGGACCTGGGCGGTGGCTGCGGTTTGCAGGAGCTGGCCGGTTTCCACGTCGCCCGGAAGGTGGTGAAAAAGGCTTACGTGCGCAGGAATGTGGTTCAGAGCGGGTGGAAAGTAGCTTTCCCGCTGTTTATCGAACCAAATCTGTGCCTCCGGGGCGATAGCTAGCGTCACAATCGTAGTCAATAGGACTCTCCGGTGATTCGACGTACAACTATCGTGGTATTTTCAGGCTGTAAGCGGGCTCTTTTGAGGCGAACGAGCCTTTTCGGCATGTTTTTGCGGCTGGTCGCTGTTCTTTCCTCCCTGCTCGGGGCTACGGCGGCCGAGGCGCGCATGGCCCTGATTGTGGGCGAGCCCTTTGGGTCCTTTGGGACCATGATGCCGCAGGGCCATGCCAGCGTCTACCTGAGCGACCTTTGTGTGGAAACGCCGATCCGGCTGCGAGCCTGCCGTCCCGGTGAGCTGGGCGCCGTGGTTTCCCGCTATCACGACCTCCGCCACCCGGAGCTGGACTGGATGGCGTTTCCGCTGCCGGTCTTTCTTTACGGGTCCGAGGAGGCGCTGACAGCGGCTCCCCGGTTTATGACGGCGGCGGACGAGTCGGGTCTTCGCGCGAGCTATCGGCGGCGGTTTCTGGCGGAGTATGTCCCGGACCGGATCGACCGGCACGGGCTCGCCCACCCTCCGGCGTACGGGGATTGGGAGGAGGGCATCGGGGCCGCCTACGACCGGCGACTGATCCTATACGGCTTTGATACCACGGCGGCGCAGGATGCGGCGGCCCTGCACTGGCTCAATGACCGGCCCAACCGGCGCAGCTACACCTTGACCCGGCACAACTGCGCGGATTTCGCCGCGGATCTGCTGCGGCTGGCGCTACCAGGGGAGCTGCTGCAACGCAATGTGCTGGCAGACTTCGATATGACCACCCCAAAGCAGCTGGCGCGTGCCGTGGACGGCTATGGGCAGGAGCATCCGGAGCTGCACCTCACCGTGCTCGAGATTCCCCAGCTTCCCGGCACGCTGCGCCGTAGCCGCCCGATCCGGGGCGCCGCGGAGTCCCTGCTGACCACGAAACGCTACATGGCGACCCTGCTCGTCGTTCAGCCGGAGATCATTCTCGCGGCGTGGATTGACTACGAGCGTTGGGGCAAATGGCCGCTGGGCCAGGACGCGGTGGCTGTGATGCCGGCGTTCTGGGCGACGGACCGGCAAGGGGGCGACCTGCAAGCTGGCGTGCCGCCGCGTCCACCTTCAGATGGAGCTTCTGCCGGGCTTCAGAACAGCCCTGCAGGTGGCATCTCGCAGTAGAGAACCCTGGCGCGGGCTAGCTTTCCGGGGCCGCTTCAGTCTCGATACCCTCCACGGGTTTCCGGGCGAAGTAATAGAGGCTGAAGCCCAGGAGCGCGAACATGAGGACGCTGACCCAGTCCTTATAGAAGGGATTGGTCGGCGCGAAGTGCGGGACCTCGTGACCGGAGACGTCCTGGTAGATCTTCAGGGCGACGCCAACCAGCCCCATGATGCCACCCGCGGCGATGAGGCCGGAGGCGTAAAGGCTGCCGGACGAGATCTCGCTCTCCAGTGCGGAGGCAATGCCGGTTCCCTCTTTCGCGGCCGCGCGATCCACGAGCCAGCGAACGACACCGCCGCAGAAGATCGCCAGCGTGGTGCCGATGGAGAGGTACGCTCCGACGGCAAAGGTGAGCGAGCGGATGCCGAGCAGCTCAATACCGATGACGAGCGCTACTCCCAGCAGAACGAGGCTCCACGGCAGCTTGCGGGTGAGAATGCCGTTGATGACGGTGGCCATTAGCCGGCCCTGGGGAGCGGCGGCGCTTTCGCTCCCGATGCCCTGCACCCACTGCACCTCGATGCTCCCGGTGGCGGGGTTGTAGAGATATTTGCCGTCTTCGAGCGTAGAGGAACCGATGGCGTTCAACAGGACGAAGCGGTGCGCGTCCGAAACGGTCTCGCGGGGGGCGCCGGACTCGGCCTTGACGAGCGAGTGGGGCGTGACCGTGAAGCTGTCGCGGGTAAAGGAACCCTGGTTCTGTACGCCGTCGGGCAGCGCGCTGAGGGAGATCGCGCGCGCTGCCGGCAGGCGCTGAAAGCTCTCAAAACCCTTGTTCATGGCGCTGAGCGTGGGGCCGATGGCGAAAACACTGACGATCACGCCGACCATGACGGCGACCTGCTGCTTCCAGGGTGTGGCGCCGATCAGGTAACCGGTCTTGAGGTCCTGCGAGGTGTCGCCGGCATTGGAGGCGGCAATGCAGACCATGCCCCCAATCGTGATGGCAAGCGCGCCGAAGGCAGGAGCCGTCCAGCCCTTCACGAGAAAGATCGCGGCCGTGGCCATGAGGGTGGCGATGGTCATGCCACTGACCGGGCTGGCGCTGGAGCCGACGATGCCCACGATCCGGGCGCTGACGGTAACGAAAAGGAAGCCAAAGACCACGACCAGCAGCGCCGCCGCCAGGTTCGCGAGTGCGCCGACCTGCGCCCCGGGAACGGGTTTGAACTGAAGGAAGAGAAACATGAGCAGGACGAGAACGAGGCTGCCGCCGGCGACCACGCTCATGGGCAGATCGTGCTCGGTGCGACTGCGGCCGGTAGTTCCACGCGGCGCGGCTTCGCGCCGGGCTGCCGAGGCGGTCGCTGCGCCGAGGTTCGCGACACTGAGGCTGGGCTCATCGAGCGGACTATCGTGCAGCAGCGTTGCCTGAGCGGGTGTTTGCGCGAGGGCTCGGCCGGCGCGGTTTTTCCGCATCTCGCCGAAGCCGGCGGTGAGCGCACTGAGAATGGTCGGCGCCGTGCGCAGCAGGGTGATGAGGCCACTGGCGGCAACGGCGCCCGCGCCCATGGGGCGGACGTAGGTCTTCCACAGGTCGCTGGGGCTCATCTGGTTGATGGGCACGGTGCCGGGGTAGAGCGGACCGGGGAGGTGTTTTCCGAAAAAGACAATGGCAGGCATGAGCACGAGCCAGGAAAAGACGCCGCCAGCCAGCATGATGGCTGAGACGCGGATGCCGATGATGTAGCCGACACCGAGATATTCCGGCGTGACGTCGGCACGAATGGCAGCGCCGCGCAGGATTTGCTGGCCGCGGGGGTCGAAGTTGGGCTGGTAGTTGGGGGTGGGTGGGAAAAGGCCGAGCAGGTTGTCGTTCTGGAACAGGGTGTAGAGCGCGCCCAGGCCCAGGCCGAAGAATACGCGGCTGGCAAACGAGCCGCCGCGCTCCCCGGCCTGCAGCACGTCGGCGCAGGCGGTACCCTCAGGATAGGTCAAGGTTCCGTGTTCTTCGACGATCAGTTGCCGGCGCAGCGGAATCATGAAGAGCACGCCCAGCCAGCCGCCGAACAGCGCCAGGATGAAAATGCGAAAGCTCTGCAGATCGAAGCCGAGAAAGATCAACGCCGGGAGGGTGAAGATGACACCCGAGGCGATGGACTGGCCGGCGTTGCCGGTGGTTTGGACAATATTGTTTTCAAGAATGGAAGCCTTGCCGAAGGCTCGCAGGATAGAGATCGAAAGCACGGAGATGGGAATGCTGGCGGCCACGGTGAGGCCGGCGCGCAGACCCACATAGACCGTTACGGCGCCGAAGATGACGCCGAAGGCACAGCCCAGCAGAAGGGCTCGTGGAGAAAGCTCCCTGCGGTTTTCAGTGGCCGGAACAAAGGGTTGGAATCGTGGGCTTTCGGCCATCGGCAAGGGACTCTCCAAAGCGTGGGACTGGAACTACGACTGGCGTGGAATTGAAGTCGGCAGAGGGAACGGGGCGATGCTCAGGAGTGTATCGCTTTCGCCACGCTACTGGCCCTAGCCTGCGATGCGCATGGTGCGGCCATGGCGGCTGACGATGGCGAGCCGCTCCGAGGCGAGAATGCGCCGGGTCTGCGCGCGGGCGTGGGTTGACCACGGGCCACTCGCGTCCAGCCGCGCATAGGCGGTCCAGTGTCGCAGCGCTTTGCGGGGATCCTCGCGCCGCTCAAAGGCGAGCGCAAGGTTGTAATGCGCGTCAGCATAATCGGGCACGAGCTCCAAGGCTCGGGTATATGCCTCGATGGCCTCGGGGAGACGAGCCTGCTCATCCAGCACGTTGCCGAGGTCAAAGAAGGCGAGCGCGTAATCCGGATCGGCCTCCGTGGCGCGCCGGTAGAGCTGCTCCGCCCGCAGGTAGTCCCGCTCGTTGTAGCAAAGGGTGCCGAGATTAATGGCACTGGCGGCGTGTTCGGGAGCGATTCGCAGCAGATCCTCATAGAGGCGCTTGGCTTCGACGAGAGTCGCGGGCCGCTCCTCCAGTCGAACCGCCTTCTGGAACATCTCGTGCATTTCGGCTGCCGACAGAGCGGGCGCAGCAGCTTTGTGGGGCAGGATGCGTGCGCTGGAGGCACCAGATGCCTCAAAGTCAAAAGCCAGCTGCGAGCTCAGAGGATCCACGAGAGCGCCGCCCTGGCGATACGCGAGCCGAGCGCCACGCGGGGCCAGCACGGCCTCGGAGAGCGGGTTGGCCAGGCCGGCGACCTGGCGCATTGCCTGCATGGAACGTCGAATGCTCTTCACGGAAATACGAGTTGCGGCGAGGTCGCGCAGCTTGCGTAGCTGGGATAGGGTGTCAAAGGCGTACACCGCAGCGGGTTCGATCAGCCCGGCCCGCTCCCACAGCGCAAGCTGCCGGTTGGGAAGGCGAAGGATCCGCAACACATCTTCACGACGGAATTGGTTCAAGGCCCTCTCTCGCAAGTATCCCGACCGGTACTTGCCCCCGATCGTTTTCCGAGTATGCGTGGCAGACCCGCCTCTCGCAAGGCCTTTGGAACCCTGTGCAGCAGAAAGCCGTGGATATCCGGAACCAAATCAGGTCCACCTGTCCGATTGCTGCAGCCCACAAGCTCCCTGCTACCACCGGCGCCCTGCGCACAGTCCAAAACCAAGCCCCGCTGCGAGGCGTTCGCTTCCATTGTGGGAACGAACAGGCCGCGCTGGCGCCCGACCGTGTCACCCGCGGCAGCTCCCTGTCGAACTTTGCGACAGTGGGCAAACGAAGCGTTATCTCATTGAGGCGAAAGTGGGAGGGCTGGGCCCAACGCAAGTCCCTATTCTTTTTCTTGACGCATGCACGACGAATCGATTTCCGGGCAGAAACGGCCAGAGGCCACCACGCGCACCTTCGCAGAGGATCTGTTGGCGGAAAAGAATTTTCAGAGTGTCGCCCGGCTGGCCGCGCAGTTATGCAACGCCTCCGTTGCAGCGGTGGTTTCCAAGAAATTCCGGAACACGCCTCTCGGAGAGCATGGTGCGGAACTGAGTTGGACCGCGGAGCAACGGCTCCCGTGGGATGACACTCTCGCGTCGGACGGCTTCATCGAGATTGTGGACACCGAGCTCGGCTGGGGTGAAACGGAAAACGGGCTGCTTCTTGGAGAACAGGCCTATCGCTCCTATGCGGGCGTTCCTCTGCGGACGCCGGAGGGCGTCGCCCTTGGCTGTTTAGCTGTGCTGGACAAGGTACCAAGGCGGCTCAGCCCAGTGCAGATCGATTCGCTCCAAACGCTTGCCGATCTGGCGATGAGCCAGTTCGAAGTGGCCATGGCCGCTGAGGAAGCGCAGCGCACGGCGGAGATGCGGGCGCAGGCAGAGGCTGCACTAACGGCAGAGAAAAACTTTGTCGCCGCAGTTCTGGAAACGATCGGCGCTCTCGTGGTTGTTTTCGATACAGCCGGCCGAATCGTTCAGTTCAATCGATTTTGTGAGCTGCTGTCCGGTTACCCGGCCGCCGAACTCGTTGGAACCTATGCCTGGGAACACCTGATTCCGCCGGAGGACCTCGGCATGTACCGCGCACGGTTCGAGCGCGCAAGGCGAGGCGAGTTTCCGATTTTTTTTGAGAACGACTGGCTGACGGTAGACGGTTCACGCCGTCGTATTTCCTGGTCGACGACGGCATTAACCGATGCGCAAGCGCAGGTCACCTACATCATCACAACCGGCATCGACATCACCGTGCAAAACGAGGCAGAGCTTGCGATTCGGGAAAGCGAACGCCGCTACCGGGAGATCGTGGAGGGCTCCCTCGGGCTCGTCTGTACCCACGATCTTGAGGGCAGGGTGCTCTCCATGAACGAGGAAGGCGCACATGGCCTGGGCCGCAGCGTTCGCGAAGTGGTTGGGCAAAACCTCAGCCGTTTTATTTTTCCGGAGTTCGAGCCGGAGTTGCAAGGCTATCTTGAGGCGCTTACCGCCTCAGGTGAGGCAAAGGGCTTACTCAGGATGCAGCACGGCAGCGGAGAGCAACGCGTGCTGGCTTATCGCAACCGGCTCGTTACGCCGGTTGACTCTCCACCTCATGTTCTCGCGTTCGCCGTGGACATCACAGAACAGGTGAACGCCGAAGAGCGGCTTCGGCAACTGATACGCCAGTCAGATTCGGTGCTGGAGTCCATCGGCGATGGAATCTATGGCATCGATCTCGAGGGCCGGGCAACGGTGGTGAATCCGGCCGCGGCACGCATGCTGGGCTACACGGCAGAGGAGTTGCTGGGCCGCAATATGCACGAGCTCGTGCAGCACCACCACGCGGATGGCACGGTTTACGAGTTACGTGACTGCTCCATTCAGCAGAGCCTGCGTGAGCTGACGCCGTTGCGGTCCAGCCATGACGTATTTTGGCGCAAGGACGGGACAAATTTTCCTGTGGAATATGTTGCGTGTCCACAGATTGAGAGCAGTGAGGGCTCGGCCGTGGGCGTCGTCGTGGCGTTTACCGACATCAGTGAGCGCAATGCGCTGGATCGTATGAAGGACGAGTTCATCTCCACGGTTTCGCATGAGCTGCGGACACCGCTGACCAGTTTGCGGGCGGCGCTGGGGCTGGTCGCGGCGGGGCGGCTGAGCGGCGATCCGGACCGGACGCAACAGATGATGGACATTGCCGTTGAGAGCACAGACAGGCTGGTACGGTTGGTGAACGACATTCTCGACCTGGAAAGGATTCACTCGGGAAGTGCCGAGATGCACTTCAACCAATGCTCGCTGGCGTCGCTCTTTGAGCGGACGACGGCTTTGCTGCAGCCGGCCGCTGCGCGGGCGGGGGTGCGCCTTGTTCCCGAAGCTACGGATGTCGTGGCCTGGGCAGATTCGGATCGGTTGCTCCAGACCCTGACGAACCTGGTGTCCAATGCGATCAAGTTCGCTCCGCCTGAGGATCGGTCCGGTGGAGAGACTGAGGTCGTGATGACCGCGCGCTATGGCGCGGACGGCGAGGTGGTTCTGCAGGTGCGGGATTACGGGCGAGGCATTCCGGCCGATCAGCTGCATGCGATTTTCGAGCGATTTACGCAGATCGATGCTTCAGACTCCCGGGCGATGGGGGGCACCGGGTTGGGGCTGGCCATCTGCCGAGCCATTGTGGCCCAACATGGCGGTTCCATCTGGGCTACGAGCACGCTGGGCGAGGGATCCACCTTTCACATCACGCTGCCGCGGCGAGGCAGAGTGTTTCTTCACCCGTCGTCGATTTAACTTCCTGCTTCGTTGCGATCAGTTTGGAGGGAACCCTGGTGCCCCCCCCCCCGTACTTTCTCCCAAAGTCTTCACCGTGGAGACTTTAGGTCCGCTTCCGGTGATAGGTCCAGGTTCAACAGATTTTGCGTGTGTTGTTTCTTCTGTGATTTCCAGAATCAGTGTAGAGAATTCCCTGCAATTCTGTGCAGTTTGCTGGTCTCTGGCGGACCCGCGGCTGAGGGCGAGCGCGTGCGACCAAGTTTCCGAAATGTGGGCTGCGGGCTGCGAGCAGACCTCCCGCGGGGAGATTGGCGTAGCGCTTCCACAATCCTCCAAAAAATCTGCGTGCCAGCTCGCAATTCGGGATATGCTGGCAGCCTAGTCGGGCCCAGATCAAACATCTTTGTTTCTTTTGCAGAATTTCTCGGCCTTCGCCATGCACCTGCACACGCTGCATATCGAGCATACGGTTCTGCTGGCTGTTTACGCGGTCCTGACCGTGGCCAACACGCGTCTGCAACGGGGCATGGCCGGTGCCCGCTATTTCGAGCTTTACAGCGTTCTCGCGCTGTTCGGGGCAGGAGCCGTCATGCTTCGCGGCTCGATCCCGGACTTTTTGTCGGTGACGGCGGGCAACATCTGTGTTCTTGCGGCGTATGCGGCCCTGCATGGGTCCATGGCGAAGCTTTTCCATCTGCGGCGAAGGCAGACCACGCTGCTTTTTTTGTGGCTGCTGCTGGCGAGCCTGTGCATGGTCTGGTGGGGGAGTGTGCGTCCGGATACCCCGACGCGGCTTTTTGCTTATAGCCTCTTTCTTGGCGGGGAACAGCTGTATCTTGGCGTTCTGCTGCTTTCCGGATCCCGGGAACGGCAGCGCCTGAGCTGGATGCTGGCTGTGTTCCTGCTCGCGCTGGCGGCTGTGAACCTGGTGCGCCTGGGCGCGGTGCTGTTCGGTCATGTGCCGCAGAACTACCTGCAGTCTGGTTCCGTGCTTTCTGCGGTGGTGCTGGCGAATACCTCGCTGCAGTGCGGCGTCATGGTGGCGTATGTGTGGATGACGGCGGCGCTGCTGCGGGGCGACCTGGAACGGCGCGCGAGCACGGATCCACTGACTGGATTGCTCAATCGGCGGGCGCTTGAGATTGCGGCGGAGCATGCCGTACAGGCGATCAACCGGGGCAACGGGGTGTTTGCCACGGTGGTGATGGATCTGGATGGATACAAAAAGCTGAACGACCGGCTGGGCCACGCGGCCGGGGACCAGGCATTGCAGGCTGTGAGCCAGTGCGTGCAGAACCAGTTGCGCGATACCGATTTCCTGGCCCGCAGCGGCGGCGACGAGTTCGTGCTGCTGCTGCCGCGGGCTACCGGCCAGGAAGCGACTGAAATTGCCGAGCGGCTCCGCGGGTGCGTGGAGGCCCTTGACCTGGAGCTATCCGACCCGTCAGCAGGCATCACGGCCAGCTTTGGGGTGGCGGAGGCGGTGCCTGGAGAGACCTGGGTGCAGTTGCTGGCCCGCTGCGACGGTGCGCTGTATGCGGCCAAACACCATGGCGGCAACAGCGTCTTTCTGCGAGCGCCGGAAGCGCAGTTGACGCTGCAGTAGGCGCTGCAGCAGGCGGTGTGACGTTCTTTCTGCAACCTGCGGCGTCACGCGGGCATCTAGTTACCCGACTTATGAAGAAAGAGTTCACCGTCGCCGCGCGCTGTTGCATGTGTTGTTGCATGCCGCGTTGTTTGCGTCCGTGACCTTTTGCTCCAAGCGAGACCCCTTTCCTCTCTCGCCATCGAGTTTTCCAGGCACCCACGCAGCGGCTTCCAAAGTGCAGCGTGGGTTTTCTGCTTTTGGAGCCTGATGTTACGCAAATCAAAGCTCGTTGAGCGAAACAAGGCAGGAGAACTTTATGTCTATTCCAACTCCGGTACGAGGATCCTTGCATTCCGGCACAACGGGCAAGCCTGGCTTCAATGCCGATACGGTGGCCATCGCGCTTGCCTTGTTGCTGGCGGGGCTCGTGCGCCTGAACGTGCTCCCCAGCATCGGCTGGTAATCTCGAGTGTCTACCCCTACCCTGCCCCATCGTTTTGCAGCTCGCGGGAGCGCTCCGCCGCCGGCGCGGTACCGGTTTGCCGAGCTTCTGCCGGGTACGCTGCTGCTGTTCGGAATCGGGCTGGCCGCGAAAACGCTGGAGGCCTTTGGAGACACGCTGCGGCGGGTGCATCACCTGCCAGTTCCCCATGTTGAATATGTTCTGTGGGCCATTGTGCTGGGGCTGCTGCTCTCGAACGTGGGCAGCATTCCACGGGTGTTTCGTCCTGGCATTGCGACCTATGAACTTTGGCTGAAGCTTGGCATTGTGCTGGTGGGTGCGAAATTTCTGCTGGGGGATGTGCTGCACCTCGGCGGACTTTCGCTGCTGCTGGTCTTTATCGAGATTGCCCTTTCGCTGACGGTGATGACGGCTCTGGGGAGGATTTTCCGCCTGCCGCCCAAGCTGACTTCCCTGCTGGCGATTGGAAGCTCGATCTGCGGCGTGACGGCCATCATGGCCGCGCAGGGCGCCATCGAGCCGGAAGAAGAGGATACCTCCACGGCGATTGCCGCCATTCTGACCCTTGGGGCGCTGGCGCTGTTTACCTTTCCGGCCATCGGGCATGGGCTGCACATGGGGCAGCAGACGTTTGGCATCTGGACGGGGCTGGCGGTGGACAACACGGCAGAGGCTACGGTGACGGGCGCGCTTTATGGCGATGAGGCCGGGCGCTTTGCCGTGCTGGCAAAGACGGCGCGATCGGCGTTTATCGGCTTTGTGGTGCTGGGGTATGCGGTGTATTGGGCCTCACGCGGACAGGCCAGCCGGGTGGAGAACAAGGCGCTGTTTTTATGGCAGAAGTTTCCCAAATTTATTCTTGGGTTTGTGGTGATTTCGGTGCTCGCTACGGCCGGTTTTTTTACGAAGGGACAGCTGAATTCCCTATCGAACCTTTCGAAGTGGGCGTTTCTGCCGGCGTTTGCGGGTGTGGGGCTGCGGACCCGTTTGGGCGATCTCCTGAACCAGGGACCGCGTCCGATCCTGGTGGGCGTTCTGGGGGAGATCTTTATCGCACTGCTGACGCTGGGCCTGGTGTTTGGGGCGCACCGGCTCGGCGGCATGCCATAGGGGCGGAGTTTCTTTGCGAGATTGGTTGCCCCCCAGGGATTCGAACCCCGATTGATCGGTTCAGAGCCGACTGTCCTACCATTGAACGAGGGGGCAACAC
>CAXTZL010000027.1:17134-20793 GCA_964248555.1 uncultured Bryocella sp. | reverse complement strand
GACCTCTACGGAAGAACGGCTCTGCGAGTTGGCTACACTTTCCGCCGCCTCGGCTGCATTACGAAGCAGGTTGATCAACAACTGCTCGATCTGAGCCGGATCAACCCGGATCCAGAGCGGCGGTCCAGGCAATACCTTGACGGCTGCCCTTGTCTCAAGGCTCGCCACGCGATGCAGCAGATCGGACACCGAGACCTCCTGCAGGCTGGGGCGAGGCAGACGCGCGAGTGCCTGATAAGCCTGAAGAAAGCGATGCAGCGAGAAGGCTCGATCTTCAATGAGGTGCAAACCGCGACGAAGATCGGCGATCTCAGGCAAGGCCACACCGTGAACGTGTCCGTCCTCGCGAGGCAGCCGTGCCCGCAGGCTGCCGGCAAGCGAGGTGATCGGCGTGAGCGAGTTGTTGATCTCATGGCTCAGCACACGGATGAGGCGCTGCCAGGCGAGGCGCTCCTCTTCGCGCAGCGCCGCCTGCACATCGGACAACACAAAGAGGGAGTGCGGCACACCGCCCAGCCTGAAGCTTGAACGCCGCAGCGACCAGCGGGTCTCAGCGGCCACGCCGTAGAGATCCGGGTGCGTATGAATCGCTCCGTCGGCGAGAGAAAACAGCGGCTCGAGACCAAGCGCTTCGGCGGACTGGCCGATGGCGCTGGCCGGCGTCAACGCAAAGGCATGGGCAGCGGCCGGATTCAAAAGCCGCAGCGTGCGATCCGCAGCGAAGGCGAGTACCGGGGTGCGCATCGCGTGCATCACCCGTTCGGCGAGCGTGAGCGCATCGCGTGCCGTGCCGCGTTGAGCTTGCAGCGTACCCGCTAGCGCGTTAATCTCAAGCGCCAGATCACCGAGTGAGTCCCCGCGACGGCCACCGCGTGCACGGAACGAGAAATCGTCGTCGCGCATCGCCGATACGACGTTGGACAAGGTTTCCAGAGGCCGAGTGACGCCCTCAAACAGCACGCCCGCGAGAGCGGCGTACGCGAACGCGGCAGCGAAGGCTGCGGCGAGCCCGGCGGAGATCGAAGACCAGATCACATAGGCCAGCAGCCCCGCACAACCCACCACGGGTAACGCCAGCGCCGCAAGCCACAGACGGAGACGCAAGTCGTAGCTCAATCGTCGTCCCTTACGGCCTAACGGCAGTCGATGGCGGCTTTTCAGCTGTGCCGCGGGGCCGGGAAGGGGACCTAGCTCGGGCCGTGCAGGCTTACGTGTCTGCGGCTCAGAGCCCATGTTTTTCCATGCGACGGTAGAGTGCGCCGCGGCTCAGGCCCAGGGCCTCGGCCGCCTGGCTGACGTTGCCGCCGGAGCGCGTCAGCGCCTTGCGCACAAGGATCGCTTCCACCTCCTCGAGGCTTAGTTCATCGAGCATGGTCTTCAACCCCTGCGTGGAGGATCGGTTGCTATCTAAGCCCAGATCGGCGATGCCCAGGCGGGGGTTGCGGGCCATCAGTACGGCACGCTCCATCGTGTGGTCCAGCTCGCGCACATTGCCCGGCCAGTCGTGGCTCAGCATGCCCTGCAAAGCCGCTGGTTCTATCCCCTCGATCAGCCTGCGATAGCGTTCCGCGTACCGGCTCAGGAAATGCGCCGCCAGCGCGGGGATGTCCTCACGTCGCTCCCGCAGCGCCGGCAGCCGGATCTCCACGGTATTCAGCCGAAACAGCAGGTCCGGACGAAACCGCCCCTCAGCCGCTTCGGCGTGCAGGTCCGCGTTGGTTGCGGAGAGCATGCGCACATCCAGCTTGCGCGTGGTGGACGAACCCACCCGCTCCAACTCGCCGCTTTCAAGCACCCGCAGCAGCTTGGCCTGTTGCCGCAGCGGCACGTTGGCGATCTCATCCAGAAAAAGCGTTCCACCCGAAGCCAGTTCGAACCGCCCGATGCGATCGGCGTGTGCATCCGTAAAAGCGCCTTTCACGTGGCCGAAGATCTCGCTCTCAAACGTGCCTTCAGAGAGCGCTCCGGTGTTCACCGTTACCAGCGGACGTGCGGCCCGGTGTGAGAGCCTGTGCAACGTCTGCGCGATAACCTCCTTGCCCGTGCCGTGCTCCCCCATGATCAGCACATTCGCATCCGAGGGACCGATGCGGTCCAACAGCTCGATGACCGGACGCATCGCCGGTGCTTTGGCAATGAATTCCGGTGCACCTTCGGCACGCAGCGTGCGGTTTTCCGCCTCCAGCCACTGCGCGCGCCGTTGCGCCCGGTGCAGCTCCAACTGCGTGCGGAGAACTGTCAGCAGGCGCAGGTTGTCCCACGGTTTGGCGATAAAGTCATTCGCTCCGCGGCGCATGGCCTCCACCGCCAGCTCCACATTGGCCCATGCCGTCATCACGATCACGGGGATCTGCCCATCGCGCGCGCGGACCGCGGCCAGCAGCTCCAGCCCTTCGCGGCCGGAGGTGGTATCGCGCGTGTAGTTCAGGTCGATTAGCAGGCCGTCGAAGCTGCTGCCCCTGAGCCGCTCCAGCACAGCCGCCGGTGTGCGTGCCGTCTCCAGCTGATAGCCCTCCGGCTTCAACAGAAACGCCAGCGTCTCCAGGATGTGTGGCTGGTCGTCGGCGATCAGCAGCCGGCATGGCGGTGTGCTTGCCGGGTCGTCTGTGTCTGTGTGCTGCGTCGAGGGGATAGCTGGCATAGGCTGGTGCTCAGGGTGTGCGGGGTGCTTAGGGTATGCGGGGCGCTTCGGGTATGCGGGGCGTGATGCGCCCTGTACTCGGGTTTGTGGTCGTGCCGCCGGCGGCAGCGGTTGCGGCAGTACCGGTTCTGGCTGATTCTATCGAAATTCCGTCGCTCTCCAGCGTCCGTCCAACCGCGCGATCTAATTCGATCCGCGCCTTCTGGTACGCCGTGCGCGCGCTTACCAGCGAGGAATCGGCCGTTGCGAGATCATGGCGCGCACCCAGCGTCTGCACCGCCGAGCCCGCACCCAAAGCCTGCTCCTTCTGCGTGATGTCGAAGGTCTTGGCGGCCAGGTCGCGCGCCTCCATCGCAGCACGCACACGCGCGACGTTCTCCTGCAGCGCGAACTGCGCATTGCGCACCTCAATGCGAATCTGTTTGCGCAGTTGTGCCAGGCGCAGCTCGGCCTGCCGCGACTCCAGCTCCGAGCGGTACTGGTCGCTCTTGGCCACGCGGTTCCGCAGCGGTACCAGCAGCGAAAGGCCAACGTAGTAGTCCGGGGCGGAGTTGTTAAAGGCATCCCCAAGCGCACCGCCAAACCCCGGCGGCGCCGTCGAAGGTACACCGGCGACCGCGTTCACCGCGCCAGCCAGCCCGCTACCACCGTAATATCCCGTCAAGGCCAGCGAGGGTAGCAGGTTGTTTTCGGCGGCCTTTTTGCTGATGTCGCGATTGGCGAGGTCGATCTCCGACATCCTCAGTTCCAGGCGCTGCCCCAGCGCCGCACTCACAATGTCGTCAGTCGGCAGCGCGGCCAGGCTGGCCCCATCCGTGGCCACCGTGCTAAGGTCCGAAGGCCGCACCGGCATCGCCTCCAAGAATGGATTGTCCAGGTTCTTCGTGATGGCATTCTTCATCAGCAGCTGCTGAAACTGCAGCTGCGAGCGTGCAATCGAAAGATCCTGCTCGCGGTTGGCGACCTCCACCTCATCCTTCATCACCTCGATCGCCGGAATCGCCTGCAGCTGCAACTC
>CAXTZL010000027.1:0-17034 GCA_964248555.1 uncultured Bryocella sp. | reverse complement strand
CCTCCACCTCATCCTTCATCACCTCGATCGCCGGAATCGCCTGCAGCTGCAACTCCTGCTTGGCGGTGGCCAGCGTGCGATTGGCAAAGTCCAGAGAGCTGCGCTTCACGCCTTCGTCCTCAAACGCGCTGACCAGATCCCAGTACAGGTTTTCGATCTGGGTCACAGTCACGCTCACCTGCAAGGCAAACGCGTCGTCCGAAATGCGTTTGTTATTGCGCGCGATGCGCAGGTAGCGCAGATTCGGCCCGACGCCAAAGCCGGACAGCAACTGCTGCTGAATCGCCGCGCGGTAGTACGTGGAAAGCTGCGGGTTCAAATACGTGTCCTGGCTGTTGTTGGTGTAGCGATGATTGTCCAGGCTGACAGAAAATATGGTGCCGGTCGGGAACGCCTGCGAGAACCCAAAGTCCCCCACGATGGTGTTCTGGTGCAGGACCGGAACGCCGTAGCCGACCTCGTTGGAGAGCGGATCCGTGAAGTGCTCCACGCTTCCGTTGGCGGTAATCAAGGGATCGAACGAGGGCACCGCGGTGCCGGTGCCCAGCGTCGATTGCACCAGCCCCGCCGCTCCCGTGCCCGCGCCACCGGCGCCGCCGCTGGTTCCGCCCGCTCCCGTGCCCGAAGGTCCGGCGCCAAAGCCGCCCACCCCGCCGCCGCCGGGCGTGTTCTGCACCACGCCGGTGTTGACGCCCAAAAACGGAGCTCCCGCCTGCGTGCGCAGGATGTCCGCCTGAGCGATCGGCAGGTTATAGCGCGCGATCGCAAGATCGAGATTGTTCTCAAGCGCTAATTCAATCGCGTCGTTCAACGAAAGCACAAGTACGCCGTCGCGGATCAAGGTGTCCAGCCGAGGCGAGTTGGAGAGGTTGGGCGGCGGCACATGATCGGCGCGGTAGGCGTTCAACGGATTGTGCGAGTGCGGCAGATCCAGCCGCAGAGCCGGCATGGTCGCAGCCGGTACCCCCGATTGCGCCCGAACCGCAGCGGGCTTTCCAAAGACGCAGAGCAACGCGGAAAAACCGCAGACCAACGGACGAACAGGCCTCATCGCGTCGCACCCCTGGCCGCGTCCACTGTCTCGGCAGACTGGGCAGTATCGTGACTCAGCCAGCCGTCCCGCAGCTCGAGAGTGCGCGAACCATACGCCGCATTCGCTTCCGAGTGCGTCACCTGCACCACCGTTGTGCCCTCCTCATTCAGCTTGCGAAACAGCTGCATCACCTCCGTAGCCTGCGCGGAGTGCAGGTTGCCCGTGGGCTCATCGGCCAGCAACAACGCCGGCTTATGGATCACCGCGCGCGCGACGCCAACCAGCTGTTGCTGGCCGCCCGAAAGCTGCGAGGGATACAGATCCTTCTTGCCCACGATCGCGAAACGATCCAGCGTGTCGGCCACCATCGCCTGCCGCTCCGTACGGCTGATGTCCTTGTAGGTCAGGGGCAGCTCGATGTTTTCGGCAACCGTGAGGTCATCGAGCAGATGGTAGCTCTGAAACACCATGCCAATGCGTTTGCGCGCAAGCTCCGCACGCCCTTTGCGGTTCAGCGTGTGTACGGGCGTGCCATCGAACCGGAACTCGCCGTTCCACGCATCGTCCAGCATGGCAAACACATTCAGCAGCGAGCTCTTTCCCGCCCCCGAAGGTCCCATCACGGTAACAAACTCCCCGGCGGCAATGGTCAACGAGATGCGCCGCAGCACAAAGGTCTCCGTGTGTCCGGTCTTATAGCTTCGTTCCAGGTTGTGCAGTGCAATCAAAGATTCAGGCATTGGCACTACTCCGTTCTTAAGGCTTCGGTTGGATTGACTGACGCCGCGCGCTGTGCCGGCAGCGCGGCCGCCAGCACGGCGATGACCATCAGCGAACACACCGCTGCACCGATCGAAACTGGATCCCCCGGTGACACACCGTAAAGTTGACTGCGCAGCAAACGCGCCATCAGTATGGCCACGGGGACGCCTGTGACGATACCTCCGAGCGCCATCTTCAGAACGTCCGCCACCACCAGGCGCGACACGCTGACCCGGGTGGCCCCGAGCGCCATTCGTACCCCGATCTCGCGCGTGCGTTGCGTGGTGCTGTAGGCCAGCACACCATACATACCCACGCCCGCAAGCACCGCTGCCAGAACACCGAAATCAATCGCCAATAACGCGACAAAGCGCTCGTTCCACAGATCCTCTTCGATCTGCTCATCTACTGTCCGCATCCCGTCCACAGCCAGCAATGGATCGACGCCTGCAACTGTCTGCCGTATCTGTGGAAAGAGCGTCGTCGGCGATGTGGATGTTCGCAGATACACGAAGAGCTCGCGGCTAATCTGGTTTCCTTCTGCCTGCTCGATAGGGCGGAACAGTGTTGGCCCAGCCGCATTCCGAACGTTATCGTGGTGGGTATTTGCCACCACACCAACAATCTCCGTATCGAACACAGGACGAGAGCCGCCACCGTCTACAAGGTGCTGACCGAGAGCGAATCTTGGGGAACCGAAATACTTCTTCGCCAAGCTCTCATTCACAATCGCGACCGAGGGATGGTTTAAATCATCCCTCTCCGTAAAGAAGCGGCCGGCTAACAATTGAACGCCCAAAGTGGCGAAGAAATCTGGACTTATGTTCGCCTTCTCCGCCGTGACCTCCTCGTCGGGCTGCGGCGTATAGTTCTGGAACGTGATATTGCCGCTGTGATCGTTGCCCGCGAGTTCGGGATCGTTTGTCGCACTTACATTTACGACTCCGGGGATGGCCGAGAGCGCTTCGAGCATCTCCTGTCGCATCGCCGGAATGCGATCCGAAGTGTAACCGGCCAGGCGCGGCGAGATTCCGAACGCAAGCAGGTGGTCTGTCCGGAAACCAACATTCTCAGAACGCAGGTGCTCCAAGGTGCGCACAAACAGACCTGCAGCGATCAGCAGCAAGAGGCTGAGCCCGATCTGCAGACCAACGACTACTTGGCGCAGAGATAAAGAACCCGTTACGGTGGCACTCGTCTGCCGCGTGCCCTTGACCAGGTCGCGCCGTCGCAGCTGGAAAGCCGGCGCAAGACTGAAGAACACACTGAAGATCAGTGCGACGGCGAAGTTAAACAGCAGCAATCGTTCGTCGAGCGCCGTGCTGAAGGGCGTCACTCCATCCTCACCGGATAAGCGGGTGATGAGGACATGCATGGCAAGAGGTGCGAGCCCAAGCCCGATAACACCGCCTCCAACCCCGATGAGCAGACCTTCCGCAAGTAACTGGCGGGCAAGCCGAACACTCGTTGCACCCAGCGCATAGCGCATGGAAAACTCATGCACGCGACCGGCGGAACGTACCAGCAGCAGACTTGCGACATTGACCACGGCGATCAGCAGTATCAGTGCGGCCATAGCCATGATGACCAACAGCGGCTTCTCATAGGACTCACGCTCGTAGGAGAAGCCGCGCCCTGCCGGTTGTACCAGCAAGCGACTGCGCGTCAGGAATTCATTGACGAAGTGTGGCGACTTCGTGCCGAGCGCTTTTAACTCCTCCGCGCGCAGTGCATACCACAATGGCGCGCTGCGGGCCTCAGCCTGCGCAGTTGTCTCGCCGGGCTGCAGACGTCCGATGAGATTGATCCACCGGTCTTTGTGGTCGGTGAGCCGCCGCGCCGCGCCGGGAACAATCTCGCCCGTCATCGAAAAGGGCACGAAAACGCCCGGGGTCTCACCCCAGATCGCACTATGAAACATGCGCGGCGCAATGCCGATGACCTGAAACGGGTATCCATTAATTGACAACGAGGACCCAACTACGCTGGGATCCCCATGCATGCCGTTTTGCCAAAAGGCGTAACTCAGAACGGCGACCGGATCTGCGTTCGCTTGTAAATCGTCAGTCTGAGTGAAGAGACGACCCAGGAGGGGATTGATACCCAACAGCGTGAAATAGTTACCGCTGACCAACTCCGCCCGCACCACCCGGGCTTCCGTTCCGCGCCCCACATCGACCTCGGCAGGGCTTGTGGCCAGCAGGTCCTGAAATGCCGAGTCGTGATGGCGCAGATCGGTATACATTGGAACGGAAAATGAAGCGTTCTCTGCTCCGGAACCGTGACTTGAGCTGTGCCCTTCCCAAGCTTCTCCGGTCCCTCGCAGCACCACCAGCTGTCCCGGCGCGCGTACCGGGAGCGAGCGCAGCAGGGCCTGATCAAGCAGGGAGAAGATTGCGGTATTCGCGCCGATGCCGAGCGCCAGGGTAATGGTGGCCGTAAGTGCGAATCCAGGTGCGCGCCGCAGCTGGCGCAGGGCGAAGCGGAGGTCTTGCAGCAGGCTTTGCATGGGCGGTCTCCTTGGTTGTTAGGTCAGGGGCTACTCGGCCCGCAGGGCTTCGGTGGGTTGAAGGGATGCGGCGTGCTTTGCCGGCACAAAGGCCGCGGCCAGACCGACCGCCAGCAGCGTCAGCGTAGCCAGGGTGAAGGTGCCGAGGTCATAGGCTTGCAGGCCGTACAGAAAGCGGCTGAGCAGATGCGCCGCGGCGAGGCTGAGCCCCAAGCCCAGCACTGCGCCGGCGAGCAAGAGGCCGCCCGCACCGCGCAGTATCAGCCGGAGAATGTCGGCCCGTTGTGCGCCGAGCGCCAAGCGCACGCCCAGCTCGCGCGTGCGCAGCGTGACCAGGTAGGCCAGCAGGCTGTACAGACCGGTCAGCGCGACCAGCAAGGCCAACCCGCCCAGCATCTCCAGCAGGTGCGCTGCGAGCAGCTGGCTGCCCATGGAGTCCGCGACGATCTGGTCCATGGTCTCGACCTTCGCGTCGCCGAGATCGGGATTGGCTTCCACCAAGGCGTGGCGCAGCTCCGGCAACAGGCTGCGCGGATCACGCGAGGATCGCAGCAGGATCTCCGTATGGGCCTTCAGTGTCGGTTGATAGAATCCGTCGGTCGGGCGCAGCTGCGCCGCATTCAGGTCGATCTCCGGCGCGGAAGGCTCGGCGATGCCCTGTTGATGAAAATCGTCAACTACCCCGACAACGTGGAAGGTGCGGTTGCCGCTGCCCAACGTGAAGTGGGAGATGTCGCCAAACGGAGCGTACAGCCGCACAAAGGCACGGTTCACCACCATCACGGGCTGCGATGTGGACGTGTCCGCGGCGCTGAAGAAGCGGCCCTCGACCATGCGAAAGCCAAGCACCTGCTGCAGCTCCGGTCCGGAGGCGCGCATCTTGGCGGAGATCGTTCGGGGCGTCGTTCCCTTCGCCGGCGCGTCGTCCAGCGACAGCAGGAAGTTCACATCGAACCGCCCGGCCAGCGGAGCCACGCTGGTGACGGCCAGGGACTGCACCCCCGGCAGCGTGCGCAGCCGCGCTGCCAGTGGCTGGTACACCAGGGTGTTCGGATCTCCGTACTTCCAGTGCGGCAGCCGCGGCATGATGGAAAACACATGGTCGGTGCGGAAGCCAAGCGGCACCGCCTGCAGCGCCAGCACGGTGCGCGCCAGCAGACCGCAGCTCACCAGCAGGCAGAGCGTCAGTGCCAGCTCCCCCACCACCAGCAGGCGTTGCAGCCGTTGTTGGCGAACGCCTGTTCCGGCCTGCGCCCCATCTGTCCGGAGCGCCTCCTCCAGCGGCCCGCGCACGGCCCACAACGTCGGTGCCACACCCGAGGCGACCGCACTCAGGAGGCTGAGCAGAAAAAGCCCAAGCAGCACAGCGCCATCTACAGGCAGAACGAGGCCCTCGCCAAAGGTGCGGGCGAGCCCATGATGAAAGAGGGCCAGCGTCGTCTTCGCCAGCCCCAATCCCAGCGCTCCGCCGCAGGCGCTGAGCAGCAGCGCCTCGGCCAGCGTCCCCCGGGCCAGCCGCCAGCGTGTGGCGCCCAGGGACGACCGCACCGCGAGCTCACGGCGGCGCGAAGCCGCGCGCGCCAGGTTGAGGCTCGCCACATCCGCACAGGCGATCAGCCACAGCAGCACAACCGCCGCGCTCAAGGCCCAAAGACCCGTGCGCTCCTTTGCATGGAGCGTATGCCGGTAGTCGGTAGCCTCAACACGATTTGGAACGTTATCCCTTGCCATGGAGGCATACCGTGGAGCCAGGCTGCCCTCAATGCCTGTCATCTCAGTCGTTACCTCTCCCACGGAGGCAGAACCGCGGCGACGGCCGAGCACCTCGTATAGCGGCGTGTCCTGTTGCGGGTCGCGCGAGAAGGCAGCAGGCGTGAGGGACGCAGGCGCCCAGACCCGAGGCCGCCGATCGACATCCGCTGGAAAGTCGAAGCCGCCTGGCATCACGCCGATCACGGTGAACAGCTCGTCGTTCAGGCGAAGGGATTGGCCCAGCACGCCGCGATCGGCGTGAAACAACGCCCGCCATACCGCATCGCTCAACACCACCACATGGTCACGGCCCGGCTGCTGTTCGGCGGCTGTGAAGCCTCGTCCCAGCGCGGGTTCCACGCCCAGCAGAGGGAGCAGGTCCGCGCTTGCATCCACGGCGGTGACCTCCCCCTGCGCCGATCCGGAGACCATCGTTTTCACGTCTTCGCTGTAGTACGCCACGGCCGCGAGGGTGTGCGCCCGCGCGCGCCAGGCAAGCACATCCGCCAGCCGCGAACCGCCCGGATCGCCCGCCGCGGTCACCGACCGCAGCTGCACCAGCTGCG
Source organism: uncultured Bryocella sp. (assembly GCA_964248555.1). GTDB lineage: Bacteria > Acidobacteriota > Terriglobia > Terriglobales > Acidobacteriaceae > Granulicella. Next base: position 10,412 of record CAXTZL010000027.1, on the reverse strand, counting down.
ATGGTGCACGGTAGGCCAAGGGGCGAAACAGCGTGGCTCGCAGTACCGTAAACATCGCCGTGTTCGCTCCAATGCCCAGCGCCAGCACAACTACGACGCCCAAAGCGAAGCCCGGCGCCCGGCGTAATGCACGTAGCGCGAATCGGAGGTCTTGCCAGAGTCCGGTCATCTCTTTTCTCCTTCGCAGTAAAGTGGTTAGCGTTGCGGCGGGACGATCAGGGGCTACTGGGTGCGCAAAGCCTGCATCGGTTCAACCGCTGCCGCGCGCCGTGCCGGGATCAAGGCCGCCGCGGCCGCAGCGGCAAGCAACAAGAGCATCACGCCCAGCAGTACAAAGGGCTGAAAGCCGCTGGTTTCGTAAAGTGAATGGTGCAACAAGCGCCCCGCCAGCAGGCTGAGCGGAACACCGATCGCCAGCCCCAGCGCCACCTGACTCAAGGCACCACGGAGAACCATGGCCAGCACACCCGTGCGGCTCGCGCCCAACGCCATGCGAACACCGATCTCGCCCGTACGCCGCGTGACCCCGTAGGCCGTTACACCATACAGGCCGACGGAGGCCAACAGGAGTGCGATGAGGCCGAAGAGCGTGGTCAGCCGGACCACAAGATGCTCCTGCGCAAAGTCGTTACCGAGTTGCTCCCGGTAGGTGAGCATCCCCAAGATGGGGATGTCAGGGTTGACCGCCTGCAGCGCTGTCCGCACCTCGCTCGCGGCTTCGCTGTTGCCGCCCCGGTATTGCACTACCATATTGCTGGCGAAGTGAATCGCACGTTCCACCGCGATGTCCTGAACCCCCCTGAAAGGCGTCGTTTGCGTGATGGGTTTAAAGAACATCGGGTTTGGCGGCGCCTTTGGGTCTCCGTACCTGGTGTTCTCCACGATCCCCACAATCTCGAATTCGTTGCGCAATCCGGGGTCCGGACCGAAGTGCAATCCAATCGGCTGTTTTCCCGCGAGGAACTTCGCAAGGAAAGCTTGGTTCACAACCGCCACGTGTTCGCTTGTGGAGGTGTCGCGCTGCGAGAAACCGCGTCCCAGCAGTACGTGCGTTCCGACGGCGGCGAAATAGTCAGAACTGGCCGCCAGGTAGCCCGCCAGTTCTCCCGTTTCTCCTTGACCTGGAAACCAGATACCCGTTGACCAGTTTGACCCGGTCATGGGTGCATAGGTGCCATAACCAAAATGTTTCAAAGCCGGCAAACGGGCGAAGGCATCGTCAATTTGCCGGTACACCGTCGGCAGCCGATCTGCGGTATAGCCGGCGGCGGCGAGGTCGGTGAAAACAATCAGGCGGCCACCCGGTTCGAAGCGGAAGTCCTGGTGCTCCAAATGACGAAGGCTGGTGATCAGCAGGCCCGCTACGGAAAGTAATGCGAGCGAGAGCGCCGTTTGGAAGATAACCAGCATTCGTTGCGGCAACGCACTGGAGTCGCCTGTGCTGCGATTGGCCCCTTGCAGCGCCTCTACCGGCTGAGATCGTGAGGCCATCCAAGCCGGTGCCGTACCAAACAGCAGGCCCGTCAGCAGGGCAATACCAAGGGCAAAGCCGAGCACAGGCAAAGAAGGTCCCGGCGAGATGGGACTGATCTCCACGCCCTTGAACGCCAGGGCTAACAGCGCACGTGTGCCGCCGTAGGCGATGGCTAGCGCAAAGGCGCCACCCGCCAGAGCAATCAGCACGGCCTCCACCAGGGTCTGTCGGATCAGCCGTAGGCGCGGCGCACCCAGCGCACTGCGCAAAGCCAACTCACTTTGGCGTGCAATGCCGCGCACGAGCATAAGATTTGCCAGGTTGGCGCAGGCAATAAGCAGCACAAAGCCCGCAACAAGCAGCAACAGGTGAAGGTCTTTCTCATACCGCCCGCGCAGGCTGTTGATGCCACCGCGCGCCGAGACGACCTCCACGCTTACGCTGCGAACCTGCTCCGGGGAGGAGCCTGCCCATGTCTGCGGGTGCGCCGATACCCAGCGTTGCAACTCTGCCTGCGCCGCGAGTTGGACCTGCGGCACATGGCTGCTGTTGGGAATGCGCGTCAGCAGATCCAACCAGTGGATACCCGGGAGATCGACCAGTTTCTCATCGGGGTTGAACTCTGGCTCGGACGCAATGGGCAGCCAGACACCCGCCGGATCCATTTCATTGCGCTCGCCCAGAAAGTCAGGGGCGGCAATGCCGACGACTGTTAGGGGTCGGCCGCTGAGAAGAATCGTACTGCCAACCAGAAGCGGATCTGCCGCGAACTTCGTCTGCCACAGAGAGTAGCTCAGCACGGCTGCCGGCGCGGCACCCGTACGATCATCAGTGGGTTGCAGCAGGCGCCCCGCGTAGGGCAATACGCCCAGCAGCGGGAAGTAGTTGCCTGACACAAACTCCACCGCGAGCGGCTGCGCATCGGCGTTTGCGCCTGAGCGGCGTGCGCTCATCGAGAATCGCTTTGCCGAAACCGCTGCAATGCCGTCGGTTCCTGGCGTCTGCTCGCGCAGGGTTTTGTAGAGGTCATAGGAAAACAGGCTCCAGGGCGCCTGCAATCCACCTTCCACGCAGCAATCATCGCCCTTGCCGATTTTGTACAGCTGCTCTGGGTGCGACACCGGCAGCGAGCGCAGAATAACCTGGTACACCAGCGTAAACACCGCCGTGGTTGCGCCGATCCCAAGCGCCAGCGTGAGCACGGCTGTGATCGCGAAGCCCGGCGCCCGCCGCATCCCGCGCAGGGTGTAACGAAGATCTTGAAGGAGTGTCTGCATGGTCTTCCTCTTGGTGGATCTGCGTTTACTCGTTGCGAAGAACGGCCATGGGCTCGACGGACGAAGCACGGCGGGCCGGCAGTGCGGTGGCGAGCAGAGCGATGCCGAGCACGGCAAGCGAGGCCAGCAGGTAGGCGAGCGGGTCAAAGGCGGGCAGCGGCCCCACGACGCCCGCTACGAAGCGAACCAGCGCGAGCGACAGGACGATGCCGAGCGCAACCCCCACGCCGGCCACCGCCAGAGCCTTGCCAAGCACCAACCCGAGGACCTGTCCGCGCGTTGCTCCAAGGGCCACGCGCAGGCCGAACTCAAAGCGCCGCTGCGTGACGGTGTAGGCCGTGACGCCATACACGCCGAGCGCCGCCAGCAGCAGACTCGCCGCGGCAAACAGGCCGAAGAGCGCCGTGCGAAAGTCCTCGGGACGTTGGACCGCGCCCACGTCCTCGCGCATGGTGGTGATCTCGACTGCGATCTCCGGATGCGAACGATGGAGGGCTTGGCGGAGTGTTTCGGTCATCGCCGCGGGGGCGAGTGGCGTGCGGACGACGATCTGCATGTCGTCGGCCCAGTCGGCATGTTGCGCGGCGGGGAGATAGAGCGTGGGCGGTGCGGGAAGCGCGGGGGAGTCGCTGCGGATGTCACCGACTACACCGACGACGGTCTCCCAATCGTACGGACCCTCGTCAAAGCCGGTAACGATTTGCTGGCCGATTGGGTCCTGATGGGGAAACATCGTCCGTGCGAGCGCGTGATTGATGAGCAGGACCTTGGGGCTGCTGAAACGGTCGTTCCCGGTGAAGCCGCGGCCGCGCAGCAGAGGAACGCCGAGCGTGGCAAAGAACGTGGGGGTGATCTCACGGAGGTCAGCGTGGGGCAGGTTGGTAACCCCGGGAGTAAAGGCCTGGCGCTCCTTGATCGCGTAGTCGACGCTGCTGCCGGAGTCCATCATGGGCGCGCCGTATACCGCCGCGGCGGCGCTCACGCCGGGCGTCGAAGCAACTGTGGCGAGTGTGGCATCAAGCCGCGCGAGGCGGGCTTGCATAAACGTGTGTAGCCCGGCCATGCGTGCGGCGACCTCGGCGGGCGAGGCACCGGGTGAGGTGGGTGGCGGTATGTGTTCAGAGCGGGGCAGGATGGCGTGGGTGTCGAGGATGAGCAGGTGATCGGGCTCAAAGCCGAGGTCCTGCCGTGACTGCGCGATGAGCTGCCGCGTGAGCAGGACCGCCGCAACCGAGAGCGTGAGGGTAAGGGCGATTTCGGCGACGATCAGCGCGTTGCGGAGGCGCAGGGAGCCGCGCGATTCGGAGCCACGCGCACTGTTTTCGCGGAGGCCTGCCGCAGGGTCGACGTGCCAGGAGCGCCAGAGCGGCAACAGCGTGGCCAGCACCATGACGGCAAGACTGACCAGCGCGGAAAAGCACAAAACGTCCAGGTTGAGGTGAATTTCGTTGAGGCGCGGAATGTCCGGCGGAGCGAAGCGGGTGAGCAGGTGCAGCGCGGGCAGCGCCACAGCCAACGCGAGCACGGAACCCGCGAGGGCGAGCAGGGCGGTCTCGGTGAGGGCTCGGATTGCAAGAGCGCGACGCGAGGCCCCCAGCGCCGTGCAAATGGTGAGCGCCTGCAGCTGGCGTGTGGAACGGACCAGTTGTAAGTGCGTGAGGTTGGCCGAAACGATGAGCAGGAGCACCACTACGGAGGCCATGAGCAGATGCAACGTGGGGCGGATGCTGCCGACGATCTGCTCCTGCAACGGAACGGCTTTGAGGCTCTTGCGGCGATCTTCGGGAAAGCTGCGCTGCAGGCGGGTGGAAAAGGTGGCGAGTTCTGCCGATAACTGCGGGAGGGAAACACCGGCGCGCCGGCGCGCGACCACGCGATCGTTATAGGCCGTTCGGTTGCTGATGATGGGCTCGGCGGGCACCTCGATCCAGACGGCAGTCTTCTCAGGAAAGCGAAATCCCGCGGGGAGCACGCCGGCCACGGTGTACACCGTGCCCCCAAAGGTCAGCGGCTGCCCAAGAGCGGCCGTCCCGGAGCCAAACGTATCGCGGGCGAAGGCCTCCCCGAGCAGAACATCCGTGCCGGTGCGGTCCGAGGGCTGGAAGAGACGGCCGGCAGCGGGGGCCACGCCCATCACTTCCATGAACTGCGGACTCACAGTGGCGATAGGAACGTAGGAGGACACACCGCGCACGCTGATCCCGGCGGGGTAGCTCGCGTAGTGCGCGGTGGCATCCAGGCCGTGGACGTCGCGCGCTAGGTCGTTGTAGTCATCGCCACCCAAGAGCGGGATCGATCGATCCTCGTCATTGAAACGGGTCTGTACCGCCACAATGCGGTCCGCGTCGTGGTAGCCAAGCGGTCGCAGCAAGACGTTGTCTACCACCGTAAAGATGGCAGTGTTCAGGCCGATGCCCAACGCCAGCGTAAGCAGCACAACGAGTGTGAAAGCAGGTGCTCGCCGCAGAGACCGTAGGCCTTGCTTTAGCCCGCTCACAGCGCCACCTCGCCATCGGTCCGGTAGGCTGCCTCGGCTTGCGCCAGCAACGTGTTCAGTTCGCCCTCCGCGACCACCTTGCCATCGAACAGATGGACCTGCCGCTCAGCGTGGGCTGCAAAACGTGGATCGTGCGTGACCATGCAGATCGTCGCGCCTTCACTGTGCAGGTCGGCCAGCAGCCGCATCACGGCCTCGCCGTTCTTTGAGTCCAGGTTGCCGGTCGGCTCGTCTGCAAGCAGAATGGACGGCGCACCCGCGAGCGCACGCGCCACCGCCACGCGCTGCTGCTGACCGCCGGAAAGCTGGGCCGGGTAGTGGCGCAGACGGTGCGCCATGTGTACCCGCTCTAACGCCGCTTCCACACGCTGCCGGCGCTCCGCCGCGCCCACCCCGGCGCGATACGTCAACGGCAGTTCGACATTTTCAAACACCGTGAGATCGCCGATCAGGTTGAAGCTCTGAAAGATGAAACCGATCTCCTGGTTGCGGATGCGCGAGCGCTCGGCGAAGCTCAGATTCGCGACCTCGCGGCCGTTCAGCGTGTAGCGGCCGTCGGTCGGCGTGTCCAGCAGGCCCAGAATGGACAGCAGCGTCGACTTCCCGCACCCTGACGGTCCCGACATCGCCAGGTACTCGCCTCGCGCGATGCTCAGGTGCACCCCGGAGAGCGCATGCGTTTCGATCTCGTCGGTGAAGAAGACCTTGGTCAGGCCCTCGATGGTGATCAGCTCTGGCCGCTCTAGCTTTGTCTGTGTCATCGTCGCCATCTGCGCAGTTCCTTTCTGGCCCTTGCGGGGCACCGCAAAGCTCACTGTTGCAACCGCACCCGATCGACGGAATCCCAGCGGGACATGTCGGAAAGAATCACGGTATCGCCGGGCTCTAACCCCGCGAGAATCTGGATATTGTTGACCGAAGCGCGCCCCACCTTCACCGGCACACGGGCTGCTGTTTTGCCGTCGGGCGAAACGCGAAACAGGCTCACGGTGGAGTTCTCATTGCCGAACGCCGGCCTTCCTACATACACCACGTCCCCCATGCGATCCAGGTCCACCGTGCCGTCTACGGAAAGATCGGGCCGCGCGCCCTGCGGCAACGGTCCGTCAAGCGCAACGTCCACGGTAACCGTTCCGTTCTGCACCGCGGGATCGACGCGCGCCACATGGCCCGCAATCACGCCGTTATGCGTGTCGATCTCCGCCGGCTGCCCGATCTGGATATCGCGCGCCTGGGTTTCGGCGATTTTCAGCGAGGCCTTCAGCTGATCCGGCTGCACCACCTTGGCCAGCGTCGTGCCTGGATCCACATGCTCGCCCACCTGCAGCGGAAGATCCACCAGTACCCCCGCAATGCCAGCCCGCACGCTCAGCGCCGCCTGCTGCTTCTGCTTCAATTCCAGCAGCGCCTGGGCCTGTTGCACCTTGGCCGCCTGCACGGCCATCTGCGTTCCGATCGTCTCCCGGTTCACCGCCAGCCGCTGCTGCTCCAGGTTGTTGCGCTCGCCCAGCTCCTCCGCCTTGCCTTTGGAGGCGCTATAGCTCAGCCCGCTGATCACGCCGAGTTCGTACAGCTTGCCGTCGGTCTGCGCCTGCAGCTGCGCCTGCTTCTGGTCGTCGTTTACCGTCACTGCGCCCGCACGTTGCGACATCATGTCGCTTGCCAACTTGGCCCGGGTGTTGGTGTAGTCCGCCTGCGCCGATTTCAGCTGCAGCCTCGCATCCAGCAGCTCCTGTTCAAGCGCCGGGTCCACCATGTCCAGCAGCACCGTATCCGGTTCCACATGCGCGCCGGGCAGCACCCGCAGGCGCACCACGGTCGCTTCGGTCTCGGCCGGAATCAGGCGCACGCGATCTTCGCGGGGCACCAGCGTGCCCGGCCCGCGCACCTGTCGCACCAGCGGTCCGCGCTTCACGGTGTCGGTCCACACCGCCGCATCCACGGTGGGCAGCGCGGGTTTCAGGCGCAGGGCAAAGGCCGCGACCGCGCCCAGGATTAAAATCAGCGCCGCCGCCCAGAGCACATTGCGTTGCAGACGTTTGCGTTTTAGATCAGGCCGGGAGATGTCCATGCACCCGGAGAGTATGCAAGTCGAGTGCCAAACCTAATTCGGCCTACAAGATGCCAAACAGCCCCTGTGACTCAGGAGTTGCCCCAGCATGACGGCTTCGTGCCGCAACGTCACATCCTACCCCTGACCGCTTCCGGACGGGAGTGTCCGCAAATGAACATCATGCAGCAGAGCGACGAAGCGATTCCAGGTGCATGCAGCGTGTCACGGCCTCCATCGAGTTTGAGCTCGCCGATCATCGCGCCTTATCGCAAATCGCTTTGGATTCAGCCTCCTTCGTTTTGAAGGACTGTGATCGCTGTTCTTGTCCTGTGGTCGTTGTGGACTTCTTCCGCTGGCTTGCGGATGCTATGCTTCGGCCCCCGAACAGCGTGGGCCGAATTGGTGTCCATGATGTGGCCGTTGACCAGCCAATCGAACAGCATCCGGATCGCGGCCAGGTGCTGCTTGACGGTGTGTTTGGCATGGGTGCGGCCGAACTGCTCGACGTAGGCGGCTATGTGCATGGGCGTCACCCGGGAAAGATCTTCCAAACCTCCCTCCGCGCACCAGGCGGCGAAGGTCTCGACGGCCTTGAAGTAGGCCCGTCGAGTATGGACATTGCGGATGTTGACGGTGAAGAACTCCCAGAAGCGCCGGCCGCCTTCGGGGATGGCTTAGAACAAAGACGGGAGCCGGTCACTGACGCCGGCTGACCTTTGGAGAACGATCTCAGTCACGCACTTCGCTCTACGGCCAAGGTGCGCAGCCTGGTCAGACGGACTACGCATTGACCGTTCTTGGCAATTTTGCCGGGCATGGACTAGGCCGGCTCTCCCGGGCCGTCGTAAACGATCTCAGCCTCCTCCGGCGAAAAGATCTTGAGAACGACCAACCTGTCACATACGGCATGCATGGCCACGCTATGGCCGGCCGTCATTTTGATCCGGACATTGCCACCCTGACCGTCATGGGCATCGTGTCCTGGATACGATGCGGGATAAAGCGTAAGGCCTAAGGCTTCCCCCGCGATCACCTCACCGATGGAGCCGACCAGATGTCCATCCGGTGTGAACTTGCGCCCGGGGTACATCTGCTCCAGCAGCGCGACCGCGCGGTAGATTTCGGAGACCGGCTCGGGGAGTGGAATGCATCGGCTCATACATACGACATACAGATGTAACGTCCTTTATCGTATGTAGATCAGCCCGTGATCTAGACTGCGTGGAACGATGTCTCACGTTCAAGAAGCAGTCATTCTCGGCTAGTTTGCTGCGTTCTTCATGTCAGGGTGGCTCCAGCAGCAAGCCGTAGATCGTACACCTAGGAGGCGGGCACCCATTGAATTGGTGGGCGGAAAGTTAGGGTAGGGAGGTCCTGGTCTGGGTGGTTGCGGAGATCTTGCAGCGCGAGATTGATGCGCAGGTTGGTAGCCTGGCGCTCTTCCTCAGTGAGAAGGTCGAGACTAGTGAGCCTGGCGGCGACCTCATTGAAGTTCTGCTGTTGCTCATCCACGAATGCTTGAATCTGGTCGCGGTAGGCATCGCGAGAGTGGAATGTGATGTGGAGCGTGACGAGTTGCTCCGGGAATGGGCTTTCGGGTGTCCCGTTGAGCAAGGTCCCAACAACATGACTTCGGATGGCATCACTGAGGCCAGAAAAGCCGCCGCAAACTTCGGGATAGTACGTGCGACTTACGGAGCGTAAGAGGTAGACAGGGTCAGGCGCGGAAAGGAAGAGGGTTTCATTCGAGGGTAGCGCCCGATGGTCCTTTGGCGGATCCTGAAAAGCATAACGACCAATCTCAGGCCAGTCGCTGGGCATGGGGCCGGAACCGCCGCAGCCAATTGCGGCTACGCCTGGCCCGAGACCTGCATAAGAGTTCTCATCGGTCACCACGACGTGGACTGTGATAACGATGCTGGAGAGAAACTCGGCGACCCAACCTTTGGGCGGGTGTCGAGCGAGCATCTGGGCGGCGACGCGGGAAGCAGTGTAGTTGCCGGAATTGCCGGGGCGGTAAAAAGAACGGATTACGGATTCGGCTTCGTCTTGCGGAAGACGGGAAAGAAGTACGAGTTCCTCGGTTTGCGAGTTATAGCCTAGCTTCTCAATGCGCTCCAGGCTGACTGCGGGTAGCGTTGCGTCGAGCTGGATGAGTGTGTCGAGCATGGCTAATGTCGTGCGGAAGTTGGCGAGTCGAGAAGCATCGTCGAGACCGGCGGGCGCGACTCGCTCAAGTTGCGCCTTGAGGTCTGTGATGAGGTCAGTCGCGTGGGCGACGAGTATGTCATGCGCGGCCCAAGCCTGGATACGCGGATCGGGAGAATGGAGCCACGCCAGAACGAGCTCGGATGGTGGAATTCCACTAAAGGTGGAGGGTTCAGCAGGGCTCTGAGCGTACACGTTGCAACTGGCTAGCAGGATAATTACGAGTTTGGGTAAAAATCGCATGCTGAGGTCCCGTCGCCGTGAATCAAGAACAATACAGGTTGCTTTGCCCGTTGTTGAACTGTCAATTACAAGCGGACAAGCGCCTGTTGCACGGCTCTGTGCCGAATGTGCACGGATCTTTGCCCCCCGTGCTCAGCAGCTACCCACGACAACTCCGGTTGTCGGTGCCTAAGATTGAGCTGCTCATCGGGTAGATTGCCGAGGAGCCAGTAACCAAACCGACTCGCCACAATCGCGAATGCGCCCGCACTCAGGCTTGCGAGTCAGGCCTTGCTTGCTGGCAGCCGGCACAAGTCGCCCACCGTTTTCGCCTAATGTTCGCCACAGATAACAGCTGGAGTCCGTATCAGAAAATCGAACTGCACCATAATCAGCGCAAAAGAAGGAGAATCCTCATTGCCGGACGTAAACCATTTGTAATGAATAGCTTGCGTCCGGCTGTGCCACTAGGGTTTGTGCGGCACCACGGCATCCTTGGCGGACTTGCTGAGCCGGAACTTCACCGTTGTCTTGGCCTTGATTTTGATCGCCTCACCCGTCGCCGGGTTCCGGCCCATCCTGGCCGCACGCTGCGCCTTTACGAGCTTGCCCAGGCCCGGTATCGTGAATGTATGGTCCGCCGTGCGACTGCAAGGGGAAGTTTGGTCGAGAAGACAAGTC
>CAXTZL010000026.1:0-21348 GCA_964248555.1 uncultured Bryocella sp. | reverse complement strand
GCCTCAGCGCCTCCAAAACCCGCGCCACCTACTCCGTCGACTACGGCTGCGACCCCGCCAACGTCTCCAAGGCTCGCGCACTCGTGGAACGCGATCTCACCCAGATGCGCACCGACGAGGTCTCCCCCACCGAACTCCACCAGGCCAAGGCCCTTCTGCTGCGCCAGATCACCCTCGGGGAAGCCAGTGAAGAGTCCGTCGCCGCCGGCCTGCTCGGCCGCGCCCTCATCGGGCTCCCACTCGATGAATCCCACCGCGCCGCCGAACGCTATATCGCCCTGAACGCTGCGGAGATCAAAGCCGCGTTTAGCCGGAAAATCAACCCCGCCAATCTCGTACAGGTCGTCCGTGGCCCGGCTCCCCAGTAATCACCCCTGCGGGAGTTGCGGCACGGGAGGCGACCTGCGAACATGAGCCGATGAACCGCTCGAATCCGTTGGATCGATTGAACGGCCCAGATCGTCTGAAGAGTCCAGATCGTCTGAAAAGTCCACATCGCCTGGAAAGTCCAGATCGCCTAGAAAGCCCAGATCGCTCTCCCGCGACACCGCGCCCCCCGTCAGCCACCACCTGCGCCCCCGCAAACGGCAACGACGTCCCTTCATCAACGCTGGATCGCCGCCGCTTCGCCCTCACCATCGCCGGTCTGTCCTCAGCGGCTCTGCTGGCCGGCTGTCACCCCACGCAGACACCAGCGCGCGACGCCACCCTGCTCCACAACCGCGCCGTGCGCGAAGCCGTCGCCGAGCTTGAGCAAACGATGAACACCATCGACGAGCACCTCGGCCAATTCAACGCCGAAAACTGGCAGGACTCCCTCGCCAACCTGCAAACCAGCACCATCCGCATGCACAACAGCATCGACGATTTGAAGCGCGCCCTGGGCTACCGCGACTCCTAGGCTGTGTCGGCTTATCGCTGGCTCGTTACGGCCTTCCACCCCACGCGCCAACCACGACACGGCACCATTCCCTCGCCAGGGCAAAGGTTTCGCGCTGGCCTCGCGCCCAGGTGTACCTTCAGGTGCGCTTTGAAGTGTGCTCAGAGCTTCCGTGGTGCATCTGCCCCTTGCGTCTGCCGAACCCATGAAACCAGCGACGCCGGCCCGGGGCGACGCGCACCTGCAAAAGCGCCGTGACACAGGCTACCCGCTATCACACCAGCCGCTCCTTCGTGTTGACAAGCCGTGAAAGCCCCCATACCATGTTGGCAGTATCCCAAAAATTACCGTAGTCCCTCGGCTGAACTGATCTGAACTTCGGTCCCGGGCTGATGGTCCCTCCCTGTGTGCACCTATCTCGTGCATCCGGGCCGGGCACCCTCGTCTTCTGGACCCTGCAGCACCGGCCCTTTTTTCTTGCCACTCTTGCCAGGAGCACGAGTGCACACACTTGCCCCTAAACCTTTCACTGCACTCCTGCAGATTCGATCCCTGTGAGGTTTCATGACTGTCCGTTCCCGTCGTCGTACCGCAAAATCGCTTCTGCACCATGCACTCTCGGCAAAAGCAGGCTCGGTGGCTCATGGCTCGGCCGCCTTGGCCCTGGCCCTCCTGAGTTCCTCACCGCTGCACGCGCAGACCTTCCGCGGCGCACTTTCCGGCACCGTCTCTGACAGCAGCGGTGCCGTTCTCCCCAACGCCACGGTAGAGATCACCAACCCCGAGACCAACAACAAGCTCACAATCCATAGCAACGGCGCCGGGGATTTTAGCTTTCCCGAGCTCCCGGTAGGCAGGTATCAGCTCAGCGTCTCTGAAGCCGGCTTCGATACCCGCAAGATCGAAAACATCGCCGTCGACGCCAGCAAGGTCGTCAACCTGCGCGTGCAACTCACCGTCGGCCAGGAGCAGACCATCATCGAGGTAGCCGCCAGCGGCGTACAGCTGGACACCACTACCAGCTCGATGGTCGCCATCGTCGATCAAAAATCCGTGCAGGAAATTCCCCTCAACGGCCGTAACTTCATGCAAATGGTGCAGCTCGCACCCGGCGTGAACCCTCTCAACCGTTCCACCAATGGCTCCCGCGTCAACAGCATCAACTTCCAGATCGACGGCGCCGATAATAACGATCCCTGGTCCAACCAGGTCGCCTCCAACCAGGGCGGCGTAGCCGGCATCGCCGGCGGTCTAGTACCCATTGAAGCCATTGAACAGTTTTCACTGCAGGACAACGCCGAATCCGACCAGGGCCGCGACGCCGGCGCCAACTCCAACATGGTCCTGCGTTCCGGCACCAATCACATCCACGGCGACCTCTTCTATTTCGACCGCAACGAGTTTTTCGCCTCGCTCTCGCCCGTGGCCATCCCCGGCTCCCGCAAACCCGAAATCCGCAACCACCAGGGCGGCTTCACCCTCGGCGGACCCCTCTGGAAGGACCACACCTTTCTCTTTCTCGCCGGCGAAGTCCAGATCGCACAGGCCAACAACAGCATCGGCGACACCGTCCTCTCCGATGCCTGGATCGGCGCGGCCACCCGCTACCTCGGCCTCTACGGCCTCGCCCCCAACCAGGTCTCGTTAAACCTTTACGGCCTGCTCTTCCCGGCAGCCTCCCGCGGCGGCGGCGCCACCTCCAGCAACTATCTCTCCACCGGCCTCAACAGCTACAACAGCTACAACGGCGTCATCAAGCTCGATCACCACTTCAACAGCCGCGAACAACTCTCCATCCGCTATCTCGGCACCACCGGCACCCAGACCGCCGACGTCGGGTCGCACTATGCTGACTACTTCGAGCGTGCGCCCATGCACATTCACAACTTCTCCATCGTGCAGAACTCCACGCTCACCAGCAAACTCGTCAACCAGCTCACCTTCGGTACCGGCTACTTCCTGCAGACCTTCAACGACGCCAACCAGAACTTCAACACCCAGGGCACGGGCCTAAACCTCGGCCTGGCCGGCTTTCTCGCCGAAGGCGCCACCAAGCTCACCGTTACCGGCTTCGATTACACCGGCGCAACGGCTCCCCTCGGCCGCACCGACGTCACCGGCCACGTCACCGACACCCTGAACTGGACACTCGGCAAACACAATCTCAAGCTCGGCGGCGAGTACCGCCACGCCAACGTCAACGTCGGCTACTACACCAACGGCCGCGGCGCCTTTGCCTTTGACGGCAGCCGCGGTCCCTGGTCCTCCTCCGGCGGTTCGGTCACCGCGCTGGGCACAGCCAACTGCGCCTCGCTCGGCTTCTCCAACAGCAACACCAACGGCGCCACCTGCTCGGCGCTCCGCAACGTCGCCGACTTCCTCAACGGCACGCCCACCAACTCCTCCGGCGCGCTCATCCTGCGCAACAACCCGCAGCGCGTCTACCTTATCAATTCCGTCGACGGCTGGGCCCAGGATGACTTCCAGGTCTCGCAGCGCCTTACCGTCAACTACGGCATCCGCTACAGCTACCCCGGCGTCGTCGCCGACGACCGCAACTCCCTCTATAACTTCGACCAGACCCTGGCCGCCTCGGGCGCCGCCAGCCCCTACACCCCCATCCCGCTCTTCAACCGCGATCTTTCTGACGCCGCTCCCCGCGTCGGCTTCGCCTTCACCCCCTCACGCAACAATCCCTCGCTTGTGGTCCGCGGCGCCTACGGCTGGTACTACGACCAGCCCACCGTCGGGCAGTTCGTCTACAACAACATCGGCAACACCGGCGCCACCGGCATCTACTCCAACCCCGCCGGCTCTTCGCCCGTCTTCCAGCCGGTCGCCACCGGCGTCCAGTTCACACCGAACGCCGCCATCTTTCCCACAACACTCTCATCCTCCACCAGCCTCGGCGCCTTCTCCATCGCCAAGAACTTCCGGACCGCCTACCTGCAGAACTTCAACCTCAACATCGAACAGCAGCTGACAAAGAACACCCTCTTCAGCGTGGCCTATGTCGGCAGCCTGGGCCGCCGCCTCGGCCTGGTACGCGACATCAATCAGCCGATCAATGGCATCAGGCCGTATTCGCACTTCTACCCCACCCTGCAGGCGGTCAACCAGGTCGAATCCGGCGGTTCCTCCAACTACAACTCCATGCAGATGTCCCTCCGGCAGGCCGCATGGCACGGCCTGTCGGCCACGGTTTATTACACCTGGGGCCGCTCCATGGACTATGTTTCAAGCGTCACTACGCCCGAAAACAGCTACAACCTGCGTGCCGACTACGGGCCTTCCACCTTCGACTCCCGCAACATCTTCGACGGTTTCGCCAGCTACTCGCTGCCGCAGTTCGGTCATGCCCTGCCGTTGCTGACCAAGGGTTGGCAACTCAACGCCTTGTACAATTTCGCGGGCGGTACCCCGATCAACATCCTCGCCGGCACCAACATCTCGCTAACCTCTGAAAACAAGGACCGCGCTACCCGCGTTCCCACCGTCGCTCTCAAAGCAGGCAAGCCAATCACCACGCTGACCACGGCCCGCACCTTCCAGTACCTCACCAAGGGCAGCTATCTCGCGCCCACTTCCGGCTTTGGCGTCTATGGCACCGAACGCCGCGACTCCGTATACGGTCCCGGCTTTGGCGATGTGGACTTTTCCATCTTCAAGCACACCCCCATCAACGAGCGCGTCAACACGGAACTTCGTGCAGAGCTCTTCAACATTGCCAACCAGGCAAACTTCGCCAACCCCAGCGGCACCGTCTCCAGTTCCTCCTTCGGTGCCCTTACGCAGACCCGCAACGGCTCCATAGCTCCAGGCCTCGGCCAGGGCGAACCCTTCAACGTGCAGTTCGCCTTCAAGGTCACCTTCTAAAAGCGGCACCTGGCTTGAAACCTCAAGGGCACATGCGAAGAGCATGTGCTCTTGCTCTTTCAGTGATCTAACCTGCAAACGCTCCGTATCCGCTGAATGTAAACTCTACGGCTTCGCCTGCGTCTCAAACCACCGCCGCATTGCATCCGCCGCAATCCGCAGAGAGATGCTTTGAATCTCATCGCCCACCACCTCGCAAAGCATCACCGAATCGCTCACCAGCCCATCGCAACCGGCCTCCACAAAACACGGAAGCAGCCGTGACACCTGGATCTCACTGTTTTGTCCTGTCGCCATCGTTGTGGTCCTCCGCCCTGTACCGCGATGAGCATTGGTATACGGGTCAAAGGCAGGGTGGCAACATACCACTTCTGGGCAGGTCGCCACCCCTGTGACACACAACGTGCAATCCGACGCTTCAAAGCAGGATCAACTACAGGGCCAGCATCTCTCCTTCCACAGTCTCAGGCTCGGCCTCACTCTCTTCCCCGAGATAGGCCATCAGGCGATAGCCGGCCTGCTCCATCCCGTCGCATTCGGCCCGCAAACCGCCCGCCATCTCCTCCAACTCCGAGGCCGCCGCCTGATAGCCCTCATCGCCGCCAAGCCCACCGGCAACTCCCAGCAGCGCCGGCAGCTGCAGAGCGCACAGCAGCTGCTCAAAGCTCTCCTGATTCACATAGCGGACACCGTCGCTCTCATTCACCCCCGCCAGCCAGTGCACGTCCGGGTCCGCCCAGTAGCTTTCCGCGTGCAACGCCTCCAGCGGAATGCGGCCTGTCAAAAGCAGCCGCACCTTCGCCGCGTTGCGCCACGCATCTTCGCCCCCGATACCGACCTCGGCGAAGCTGTCCGCCAGCCCGGCCCGCAGGTCCACGGCGTTAAACAGTGACTGCGCCTCAAGCGTCCCCGGCAGCGCGTGCAGCAGCGCGTACGCCAGGGCAGGCGCCCAGCTACGCTCAAGGCCGACCCCCACCCCAGCGCCGGGGACCACCTCGCGTACCGCATGCGGCCACGCCGGGCCTAAGCGCCGCGCCAGCTGCGGAAGAGCCAGCACCGCCTCCACCATCTTCACCAGTTGCTGGCGATACACCTCGGCACCGACCTGCAGATCCTCCGCAAGTTCCTCCGCTTCCTCCACCGGCAACACCTCGGTCAGTCGCCAGTAAAACTCGTTCGCCCGCTCAAAGAAGCCGGGCAACAGCGCAGTCACCTCACTCGCACCCACGGCAGGTTTCTCCACCCCAGCAAACGTCCCGTCAGCCATTACGGTCTGGCCGTTCAGCACAGGCCCCTGCCCATTCACACTGGCCCCGTTCCTACCACCACGCTCTCCGGGATGCACCTCCGACGCCCCCGGACCCGTCCGCGAAAGCAAATCAAGCTTCTGCGCCGCATCCGCAAATGCGGTGATCTGCTCACGGTTCAAGGCCCGCCGCAGCGCCGCATGCAGTGGCTGAAACCGCAACGTGGTCAGCGCCTTCTCCAGATTGGGCACACCCTGCCCGTTTAACGCATCGCACAATCGATCCCACGGCTGCTCCGCCGTGGAACGCAGCTCCCGCCAGTCCAGCAGCACCGCATACTGGTAGCCGCGCAACTTAAGGTAAAGCCCATCGTTACGCAAATCGCTGGCACGCCGCAATAGCTCCAGCCCGCGCGCATGATCGCGGAACGCCATGACCAGGTTGTCCTCGCCCGGCAGCGCCAGCCCTTCACTCAAAGTGCGCTGCCGCAGCTCACCCGATCCCTTGTCCATCGACGCCGCCGAGATCTTGATCGTTCCACTCGTTGAGTCATACGCATTGTTATAAAGCACCACCGAACGTTCACTGCCATTGCGATTCGAGTACGCAAACACGTTCTCGTTCACGGAGCCATACCCCGTCCAGAAGTCATACAGAACAAAGTTTGTGCTCTCGGCAAAGATGTAGCGCTTCTTCAAGAGCGGCGCAATCTCGGCCTGGTGCCGCGCCACCAACCCTTCATCCGGATATTCGGTGTACTTCGGCATCTTGAACTCCATGCCGTAGCGCTCCGTGTAGCCCTCAATCTGCCCATGCCCAAACATCGGCAGTCCCGGCATCGTCGCCATGACCGTCGCCACACCAAAGCACTTATCACCGGACCCGAACTGATCGATCGTCGTACGCTCATCCGGATTCGACATGAAGTTCACATAGCGCTTCAAAATGTCCGGATCGAACTCAATGGTTTTCTTCAAATAACTGCGATATTTCGCATTCTCCTCATCGCGCAGCATGTTCATGAACGCCGAGTTATACACACGGTGCATGCCCAGCGTGCGTACGAAGTAACCTTCCAGCATCCAGAAGGCCTCCGCCAGCAGCAGCGTTCCCGGCACCTCCACCGCCACGCGATCCACCACCTCACGCCAGAACTCGGCCGGCATGATCGCGTCAAACTCCACATCCGTCATCGCATTTTCCGCACGCGACGGGATTGACCCGCCAACGCCTGGCAATGGAAACCACAAGCGCTGGACATGCCGCTTGGCCAGCACCATCGCCGCGTCGAAGCGGATGATCGGGAACATGCGGGCCACATGCAGAATCGCCTGCATCACCTGCTCGCGCACATAGGCCTTCGAGTAATCCAGCTGCGCCGTGTCGTTCCAGGCAAACGTCGTCCCGTCGTTGCCGTGATAGATATAGCGCGTCGTTCCATCGCGATTGTCCCGCACACGAAAGGCCACCGCCGCATCGGTCTGGTCGTAGTAATGGTCATCCAGCTTGATCTCGACTCGCGAGTCCGCGCTCAGGTCCGGCCCATTGAAGCTGTAGCTCGGATACGGGCTCTCCCAACGGAACACAAACCAGTCCGGGTGCTCGATCACCCACGGAGAGTCGATACCCATATGATTCGGCACCATATCGCTGGCCAGTCGAATGCCGTACCGGCCCGCACGATCCCGCAGATCCGTATACGCCGCGTTGCCGCCAAGATCCTCGGCAATGTTGTACTCCTTGAGCGAATATGCCGAAGCCACCGCATCCGAGTGCCCGCGCAGATGCTTGATGCGCTGCGAAGCCACTGACCGCTCCCACAACCCAATCAGCCACAACGCCGTCATCCCGCGATCGGCCAAAAGCTGCAGCTCAGCGTCCGGAATCATGTCCAGTTTGTGAATGTGCCGGCCGTATTTGCGGCTCAACTGCTCGAGCCACACATACGTGCTCTTCGCCATCATGACGACAGTGGGCATCCACGCCTGATCGGCTGAAAATGCCTCATACTCGTTCAGAGGCGCCTGGTAATCGCTGGCATAGCCGCGCCGCACCCGCCGCCGCACACCGTCGGCGCCGACCTCATAAAACTCTTCAAAGCCAATATACTCGTCGCCAACAAAGCCCTCGCCACCCCCCGGCGTGCCATGACGGTACTGATCCGGCCCCGCTGGATTGAACCGCATCCACACGGCAATCTCTTCTTCCTTCACCGTGTCGATGGCCAGCAGGATCGTCTTCAGCATCATCCCCAGGTCTGCATCGATGAACCGGTCCCAATGCGTGCGGATGTACTCCAGCTGCGCCGTCAGCGACTCCGGGTTTAGCCGCATCGGCGCTTCCAGCGCATCCAGCAGCGTCCCGATCTCGGGTGCAACTTGCGGCCGCGTCGCAAAGTACTCCGGCAACTCTTTCACCACGGTCTTGTAGGCGGTCGTCTCGGTCAGCCCCTTGTCGTCGAACAGCTCGCGGAACGGCTGAAACGCGGGATTTGTATTCGCCAGATACAGCAGCAGCAATTCCTCAAAGGCCGCCTCGCGATGAGGCAGACCTTCCGTCGTCCCCGCCAGCCACTCCTTCGCGGTCAGCTTCCCCGCATACACCTCGGCATTTGGGAACCGCTCTGTGAAGGCCAGCAGCAGCTTATCCACGGCATCGTCGCCGGCCTGCGCGCCAAACCACCGCAGCGCCGCCGTGAGCACCTCCGGGTCGGTCGCCTTCCGATACCGCGCCACCACCGCGTGGCTCAATTCATCGATCAACCCCATGGCAAACAGCGCGCCGGCATTCACCAGCCGCTTCGGGTCCTCAATGCCGCCGTTCTCTTCCGTGCGCTGCCGGTTCATCGCCAACGCCAGCCTGCGGCTCGCCCCCACGTCAACGAAAACCACATTGCCCGCGTAGCTGAACAGGAGATCACCTACGTTGAGCTTCTCCCGAAGCGACCGCGCGATATGAAATTCCATGGTGACTGCCCCCTGCGTAACATCGGCTCAGCAAAAACCTGCCGCAAACGCCAGCAGCGACGCCGGCAAGTACGGGATGCTCCCATGGCCTGACATGGTGCTTTTCTTGTGAGGGCAGAGACCCCCTTGGGGATGCCTGAGCAGGGTCGCGCCTCTGTCCAGAAGGAATGCGCAAAAAGTGGCAGCGAACGCGCAACTCTCGTGCGCGGCCTTGGCTGACGTACCCTATCTGAACCACGCCAAAGCGAAAGAGGCGTCCCAACCATGTCCGCAGCCACAACCTCCTCACCCGTTAGCTTCCCCTCCCGCCGCCTCGACCCAGCGCGCGCCCCAACGACCAACCGGCACCTCATCCGCTGGGTAGAAAAGATGGCCGAGCTCTGCCAGCCCGACCGCATCCATTGGATCGACGGCTCCGAAGCTGAAAACGAGCAGCTCTGCAACGAACTCGTCGACGCCGGTACCTTCACCCGCCTCGACCCTACACTCTGGCCCGGCTGCTTCTACGCCCGCTCCGCCCCCAATGATGTCGCCCGCGTAGAAGACCGAACCTTCATTTGCTCGCTCTCCAAAGACGCCGCCGGACCCACGAATAACTGGGAAGACCCCTTCACCATGCGTCGCAAGCTAAAAGGCCTCTTCAAGGGCTCCATGCGCGGCCGCACGATGTACGTCCTTCCCTTCTCCATGGGCCCGGTCGGCTCGCCCATGTCGCAGATCGGCGTCCAGCTCACCGACTCCGCCTATGCCGTGGTCAACATGCGCATCATGGCCCGCATCGGCGCTCCCGTCCTCGCCGAAATCGACAAAGACATCAAGCGCGTCGTGCCCTGCATGCACACCGTCGGCTGCCCCCTGAAGCCCGGCGAAAAAGACGTACCCTGGCCCTCCAACGACACCAAGTACATCGTCCACTTCCCCGAAACCCGCGAAATCTGGAGCTACGGCTCCGGCTACGGCGGCAACGCCCTGCTTGGAAAAAAGTGCTTCGCCCTCCGCATCGCCTCCAACATCGCCCGCGATGAGGGCTGGATGGCCGAACACATGCTCATCCTCGGCATCGAATCCCCTGCCGACAGCAACGGCAAAACCGAAAAAACTTACCTCGCTGCCGCCTTTCCCTCCGCCTGCGGCAAAACCAACCTCGCCATGCTCATCCCGCCCGCCGGCTTCGACGGCTGGAAGGTCTGGACCGTCGGCGACGACATCGCCTGGATCAAGCCCGATGCCACAGGCCAGCTACGCGCCATCAACCCCGAAACCGGCTTCTTCGGCGTCGCCCCCGGCACCTCCGCCAAAACCAACCCCAACGCCATGGCGACCCTCAGCCGCAACACCATCTTCACCAACGTCGCCCTCACCTTCCGCGATGGGAAACCGGAGGGCGTCTGGTGGGAGGGCATGACCGACCAGCCCCCCACGGATGTCAAAATCCTCGACTGGCGCGGTAACGCCTGGACGCCCGGCAGCGCTACCCCCGCCGCACACCCCAACGGCCGCTTCACCGCCCCCGCCGCCCAGTGCCCCTCCATCGACCCAGACTGGGAGTCATCCGTTGGCGTTCCTATCGCCGCCTTTATCTTCGGTGGCCGCCGTCCGACGACCCTGCCCCTCGTCTACCAGTCCTTCAACTGGATCGCCGGCGTCTACACTGGCGCCACCATGGGCTCGGAAACCACGGCCGCGTCCAGCGGCAAAGTTGGGGAAGCCCGCCGCGATCCCATGGCCATGCTCCCCTTCTGCGGCTACAACATGGGCGATTACTTCCGCCACTGGATGGAGATGGGTCGCGGCCTCGAAAACACGCCCGGCATCTTTCACGTCAACTGGTTCCGCAAAGACGCCAGCGGCCAATTCCTCTGGCCCGGCTTCGGCGAAAATCTCCGGGTCCTCACCTGGATTGTCGACCGCATCCGCGGCCGCGTCCCCGCCCGCGAAACTCCCATCGGCTGGACGCCCTTCTACGACGACCTCTGCTGGGACGGCCTCGCCTTTCCGCGCGAGATCTTCAACCAACTCGAAACCGTCGACCCCGAACAGTGGAAAGATGAGGCCATGGGCCACGAACGCCTCTTCATCCTGCTCCACAGCCACCTCCCACCGGAAATGGTCTATGAACGCGAACTCCTGATCTGCCGCCTGTAATCATCTGCAAAAACGCCGCGCAGACGCAAAGAAGCAGTCAAGCTGTATAGCTCGACTGCCTCTTTGCAAATGAAACCAAAAGCGATGGCCAGCAAGCCCCCAAGAACAGCTACGCCTTTACAACCTTGCCGCTCTTGATGCAGCTGGTGCACACGCGAATACGCTTGGAGACGCCCTGGCTGATACGCGCCTTTACCTGCTGCAGGTTCGGGTTCCAGCGCCGCCGGGTAACGTTATTTGCATGCGAAATATTGTTGCCAAACTGCGGACCCTTGCCGCAAAGCTCACAAACCTGTGCCATCGTGTTTCTCCAGACGGAATCTTGGTACACACATCCCAGCCGGGTAGAAACTACCGGGCAAAACGGCTTGTCGGCCTCGAAAGGCTTGCCGAAAGGAATGGTAGGCACGATTGGATTCGAACCAACGACCTCTACCGTGTCAAGGTAGCGCTCTAACCAACTGAGCTACGCGCCTATAGTGCGTACAAGTCAGTGTAACGGGAGAGGCCCTCCCACGCAACCACCAACCCGGCCATACAAACCTTCACCGAACCGCCCAATGCGTCAAACCGCCTGCCCACCCACGGCCTGCGCCCCACCCCCTGGCCCACCCGCCGGCCCCCCATTCTGCGCCTGCACCTTGCGCAGCGTCGTCCAGGCATACTGTGCCGCCGAAAGCGGTGCCAGCAACGCCACCAGCCGCAGCAACAACATCGTCAGTTCCCGCAAATCCGCACCCAGCGTCCGCCCCGGCGCCACCTGCACCGTCATCACCGCGAGCACCGCCAGGATCTGCACCCCCGTGCTCAGCTTGCCCAGCCAGCTCGGCCGAAAATCCCGCAGCGTGTTCGTCACAAACAGCAGCGTAGAAATCAGCAGAATTCCCAGATCCCGGCTGAACACCAACACCGTCACATACCGCGGAATCACCCCCACATGCGTCAGCACCAGGAAAAGCGTGCTCAACAGCGCCTTGTCCGCGATCGGGTCCAGGTACTGCCCCAGGGTCGTATGCTGGCCCAGCTTGCGCGCCAGCAGGCCATCCAGGCTGTCGGAAATTCCCGCCACCCAGAGCAGCGCAAAGGCAAGCTTCCAGTGCGAATCCAGAATTTCTATCACCAAAAATGGCAGCAAAAACAGCCGAAACATCGTCAGCAGGTTAGGTGTGGCGCGAATCTGGCGGAGGTCGGGCACTGGTGGGCGTGAACTTGCATGGTAGCCGATCCTCACGGCTCACGTGCGCCTTGTCCACCCTCACGGCTCCCGCGCAGCCGATTCAGCCGCCCGGATCCCTACCGCAGAATCGTCTCCAGCAGATCGGCAGCCCGCGCCGCGCCCCGCTCCGCCCGCAGCGCAGCCCCAAGCGCCCGCGCCCGCGACGCCACGCCCGGATCTCCGAGCAGCCCCTCCAACTCCCGGGCCACCCGCGCCGCCCTGTACTGCCCCCGCCGCAGCACCCGGCCCACGCCCAGCCGCACCACCCGCTCCCCGTTGTCCGGTTGATCGGCTCCAAAAGGCACCACCAGCGTCGGCACCCCGGCCCGCAGCGCCTCCGCCGTCGTTCCCACCCCGCCCTGGTGCACCGTCACGGCGCCTTGCGGAAACAGCCGCGCATACGACCCATACGGCAGCGAAAATACATCCCCGGCCGCCATGCCCGATCCAGCCACCGGCCCCACCAGCAAAGCCCGCCGCCCGAGCCGCCGCGCCGCCTCCACGCTCTGCTCGAAAAACTTACCCGGCGCAAAAACAGCCGACGACCCAAGCGTGAAAATCAACGGAGCCGAACCCGCAGCCATCCACGCCTCCAGCGCCGGATCGGCCGGCAGGTGCTGCTCAAAAAATGGAAAACCCGTAGCCACCGTCCCCGCCGGCCAGTCCCTCTGCGGTACGCCAAAACGGGGCGAAAACAGCGCAAGATCGCAAACCGGCGCCGGCCGGCCCGCAAACAGCGGATTGCCCGTATCCGATAGCCCCAACTCCCGCCGCAAGGCATCGTACGGCCGCAGCCAGCGCCGCGTCATCCGGTCCGCAAATCTATAAAGCAGCCGCCAAACCCACGGCTTCGGATGCGCCCGGTACAACCATCGCTGCCCCGGAAGCAACGGCGGATCTGTCGCCGACAGCAGGCTCGTCGGCGCCAACACCGTCGAAACCCAAGGCAAACCGCGCTTCTCCGCTACCAGCCGCGTCGTCCACGTCAGCGGATGCGCCACCAGCAAATCTGCCCCCTCTGCCGCGGCCATCGTGTCCTCATAGGCCGTGCGCAGCGCCGGCAACACCAGCTCCCGCACAATAAATTCCACCCCGCGGCTGCCATCAAAGACCCTCCGCACCAGCGCCGCATCCGGCGACCCGGCGGCCATCGCCCGCAACGGCGCAAATGCAACCCCGGCTGCCTCCACACGCTCCCGCAACCCCGGCACCGTCGCCACCACAGGCCGATGCCCCCGCCGCCCCAGCTCCTGAGCCACCGCCAGGTAGGGATGCAAATCCCCCAGCGAACCCACCGCCGTCAGCACAATGCGCCGGCTCGTCCCTGCACTCCGTTTGCCGCTCGTCGCCTCACTCGTCACGCGCATTGGATGCTCCACCCTCGGCACCCACATCACCGCGAACGCCGCCCTGTTACGTTTTGAAAGGGGGATGGATGCTTCAGCGCCGTACGTGGAACCTCGCCGCCTTCTGGCTTGCCCTGCTCTTCGCTCCGCTCGCCCTACCCCAAACACCCCCGCCCTCCCCCAACCCACTCCCCATCCCCAACCTCAAAGCCGTAGCCGTCCCTGGCATTCACAATCCCTCGATGATCAAGGCCGGCAACACTTGGTACATCTTCAGCACCACAGGCCACACCGAAGGGCCGCAGCTTCCTATCCACTGCTCCACCGATCTCGTCACCTGGACCCGCTGCGGCTACGTCTTCCCGCAAATCCCTCCCTGGATCAAGGCCCGCCTGCCAGGCGTCAAGGACCTCTGGGCACCAGACATTTCCTACGAAAACGGCGAATACCGTGTTTACTACGCCTACTCCGTTTATGCGCGGAACACCTCCGGCATCGCATTGGTCACGAACAAATCGTTGGATCCCGCCAGTCCCGATTACGCTTGGGTGGATCGCGGCATTGTGCTCGAATCAACTCCGGACGGTGCCCTCAACGCCATCGACCCTAACTTCATTCGCGACGCGCGCGGACGGAACTGGCTGGTCTTCGGCAGCTACTACGACGGCATCAACGTGCGTCGTCTGGCGTCGGACGGTCTGCTTGATCGGAAACACAAGCAGATCCAGACCATTGCCGACCGGAAAAGGCCACCCGCAATCAGCAGGCCACCTCGGGGTTCTCGGGGGATTGGGAGGCGATCGAGGCACCCTTTATCATCCGCGATCGAGGCACCCTTTATCATCCGTCACGGCAACTTCTACTATCTCTTCACCTCATGGGACCCGTGCTGCCGCGGCGCAAAAAGCACCTACCACCTGGTAGTCGGGCGTTCCAGGTCCGTCACCGGTCCCTACCGCGATGAAAAAGGCCGCAAGCTGATGGAAGGCGGTGGCACCACGATCCTCACCGGCAACAAGGCCTGGGTCGGCCCGGGCGGTCGCAGTATTTGGGTGAGTCCGGGCGGTCAGGACCTCTTGGTGTACCACGCCTATGCCACCGACTCCGGCCGTTCGGCAATGCATCTTGCCCCACTCGATTGGAGCGGGAAGTGGCCGGTCTTCCAAGGTGCACTGTAACGCAGCTAGGGCCCCTGCGTCGGAAGCTCGCCCTGGACGGAGAATGGTTTGGGCAAGGGCTCTTCCGGGAAGTCCAGCACATCCTTGTCACCATAAACACGAATGATCTCGGGCTTTGCGTGGCTCAGCGGGGTAGGCCCCCAGTTCAGGGGTTCCGCGTGGGTGTCCACCGGCAGCACATCGTCGTAATAATGATGCGCATGCAAATCATCCAATAACCAGTCCGGCTCGCTCGCCACCATCAGGTAGCTCACGACCGACCTCTGAAAGAAGGCCAGCGGCATGATGGGAAACCCATACAACTGGCGCCCATGCCAAAGGTTGACCTCCGACGACGCCTCGCCCCGGCGATTCATAATAGCTGCAATGTCCATCGGTTCCACAACACGCGAAGCCACGTCGGGTGGGGCGTAATGCTGAAATGGCAGCAGCAAGAGGTTATCACTCACAACGATAGGCTCTTTCGTATGGTCCACTTCACGCAGTGCGGCAAAGGTCGTAAACAAAGCCGTCTTCTGCTCGTCGTAGCTGAAGCCCACATAGGACTCGCGCACCATGAACCACAGAAGGAATCCCGCCAGCAGCACCGGACCCACCGAACGAATCTGTCCCAAGCTCCGGTACGTCAGGTAGGCTGCCGCCAGCGCAAAGCCCCCGCACATCGGCAGCAGAAAACGCGAAGCCAGCATGCCTCCGTGAAGCGAAGCCAGGGCCCACCCCAGATAAGGGTAGATCAGGAGCATAAAGACAGCGGCAATCTCAAAGCGGGGCGCCGGCGCTCGCAGGCTGCGCGGACGCGCCGCCGTAACGAAGCGCCCCAGCCAGCGCGGCCTCATCCCGGCCCGGCACTGATTGCAAAAACTCCTCAGGAAAATAACTCCTGCGCAGAGCAGCATCAGGATGCCCAGAGGCCAAAGCATCGCCTCGACCATCTCGAGGTAGGCAACGTTGGTAAGGTCGAAGGACACCTTGTTCCATGCATACGGTTGATACAGAGCAATCGACTGCTGGATCACCTTGTGAAAAACCAGCAAGGGCGTTCCACCAACACAGAGCGCCAGAACCACAGGCCTGTTCACCTGTGAAAGAAAACCCCTCACCCCTCGCCGGTCTGTCAGTCGAGAGGCAGAAATTGCACGAACGGCTTCGCCCGTGATAATCGGGACAAAAGCCAACACCGAGAAATAGTTGGTGCAAAGGCCGGCCGCCAGCAAGACAGCCACACCGACGGCTGCAAGCCATCTGGCGCCGCGGGACGTCTTCTCCGCGACAGCCCCGCTGTAACAAAAGAGCGCCATCAGGGTCGTACCAAAAAACAGCGCATACGACCGGCTCTCAAAGCTCCACTCAAAGCTCCGCATGCCCATGGAAAGAACGGCGCCCAGCAGCGCCCAGGTCGCCGGGACTCTCCGCTTCAGCAGCAAGAATACGGCCAGCATTCCAAGCCAGTACCCGACCATCGCGGGCAGGCGGTACACATAGGTGTGCGCACCGAAGATCCGCATGCTCGCGAGCACGGCCAGATGGGTCAGTGGCGGATTGGGATCCGCTGCCCGCGAAAGCGCATGCCAGATCGCCTTCGCTGACCCAAGCTGGGCGATATGCAGCGTAATCAACTCGTCCAGCCACAACAGCTTCACATAGGAAAGTGCCGCCGTGGCCACCGCGTAGAACAGGGTCAGGAGAGCAAAGGCCCGAAAAGGATAACGATCAATCCAGTTCGGACGGGACGCCGGCCAGGCGTTCTCGCCGTCAGGGGGAATCTCGCCCGCCGTAGAACTCGAAACAGATTGAAGGCTGGTACTCACACGCGCTCCCGGAGCCGAACTGGTGAAGCCCCTTGCAGGATCGTGCAAAGCAGTGGCTACCGACTCTGTGCATCATAGTGGCCCAGGCTCCGGGTCTCAAGCTCATACCTGCGCCAGGCCTTCGGCCAGCATTCCAGCCAATTTTCCTCTCCCCTGCTCCGGCGAAAGCCGCGCCGCCAGCGCCCGGCGCATCAACCACGCGCGCTCGGTCCAGGTCTCCGTCTGGCTCGCCTTCCACCGCGCCTCCCGCAGACCGTCCTCAAAGCCCGTCTCCCGCCAGCGCTCCAGCACCCCCGCCGCCTCCTCCGGGGTGGACGCCAGGCACACCAGCGGCTCCTTGTCCAGCAACTCCGCCACGCCCGGGGTCGCCAGCATCGGATGACATGCCGCCAGGTGCTCATAAAAACGTGTACTCGACCCGGAATAGGTCGGCTCGCGGCGCCGGTAGGGCAGCACGGCAACCGAAAAAGCCCGGGCATAGCGATAAAGTTCGCCGTAAGGCTTCGCCCCGATACAAATGCTCCCCGGATGACGAAAGACGGCTCGCCGCGCTCGCCGCTGCGCCGCTTCCTCCACCCGAAGATTCGCCGGCCCCACAAAAACCCATCGCAGCCAGGGAGTCAAGGCCTGCAACCGCAGCAGATACTCCCAATCCATATTGCCGCCAAGCGCTCCGATCACACCGGCCACCGGCCCCACCCCACCCGCGAGCCCGCCCGGCACCGCATCCGGCTCATAAAGAGGCGCGGGCAAAAGATTGCGGGCGCGCGTCGCATTCGGCACAATCTCGAGCTTTCCCGCCGGACACCAGGCACTCTCCCGCAAATACTGCGCAATGCGCGCCGAATTTGGGCAAACCAGCTCCGCCCGCCGGCACATCCGCTCATCCAGCCGCCGGTGCGCCTCCGCGTCAATGCCCTCATAAGCCGCAATCAGGTCCGTCAGCCAGTACACCACCGGCCCCGGCCAGCGTTCGGCTACCGCCGCAAAGTACGGCGTGGTACACACCAGAACAGCCCTCTTCGGCTCCGGCGCCTGCTGCAGCAGCCGCGCCGCCAGTGCCGGCCCCATGCGCTCCAGAAGCGAAAACGGCAGCCGCGCCGCTCCACGCAGCACCGGAAACTGCAAAATCTGCAGGTTCGTCGCGGTCTCGGAAAGGTCGCCACGGCCGGCTAGACCAGGCCACCGCGGAAGAAAGCTCCGCCGCGGCTCCCACACGACCACCGGGCCGCCTTCGGCCAGACCCGTGGCAAACTCCAGGTCCAGAACATCCGACATCTGCAAAATGTGCCACGGCTCCACGTCCGTACGCTCCGCAGTGGCCCCGTTCCCTGCCCCCCACGCCTGCGCGCTCAAACGGCCTCGCAGGCGCAAACCGGCGACCACCCGCCCGCGGCAGCATGCAAAACCACACCCAACCGCAGCCGGCAGCTAGGCATCGTCGCCCTCCAGCAACTCGCTGACGGTCTCAAACCGGTAGCCCCCCGCCTTCAGCGCCGGAATGATCAGACCAAGAGCGCCCAACATCTCCGACAAATCCGCCGCTTGCCGGATATCCCGTCCGTCATGCAGGCAGAGAATGCCCCCCGGCGCCACTCTCTCCAGCACGTGCCCGGCAATCCGTGCAGCCGGCCACTCCCAGTCGTGCCCCATCACCGTCCACAACACACCCAGCAGACCCATCCGCCGCTGTGCCTCGCGCAGCCCGAACCAGCGCATCCCGTACGGCGCCCGAAACAGCCGCGGCGCCTTCCCGTGAATGTCCCGCAGGATCTCCTGCGTCCGCTCCAGTTCGCGAAAAATCACTCCGGGCCCCAGCAGGTTGGGCTTCCGGCTCAGCCGTGGCGGCAGCCGCGGATGCGAATACGTATGATTGCCAATCTCATGGCCAGCCGCGGAAACAGACCGCGCCAGCTCCGGCAAACGTTCCGCATTCATCCCGCACTGAAAGAACGTCGCCCGGATCCCCTGCTCCGCCAGGTACCGCAGCAACCCGGCGGTGCCCTCGCTCGGACCATCGTCAAAGGTCAACGCCACACTGCGCCGGCGGCCCGACCCCCGGTAAACCGACCGGCCAAACAGCTGCGACGATCGCGCCTTGACGCCATACCAGAGCAAAGCCGCGGCCGAACCCGCCATCGCAGCAGCCATCGCAGCCGTACCCGCGAATCGTCTCTCTTCTGTGCGCATGTCCGTCTCAGGGTAACGAGTCCACACCCCTTCGCGGATGTCTGTCTGGTACCCCTCAGCGCACTCTTTGGTTTACCCTTCCGTGGACCATCCGGCCTCGCGCCCCGCAGGGAGCCGGCTCCGAAGCCGCCACCCGGCCCACCCCAGGCCCCCGAGCGCCAGCACGCCAGAAAAAAACTGCCCCCGCACCACCGCGTAGTCACTAATGTCCATCGTCAGCACTTGCGAGGCCAGCGGCGGATAGTTCAACGCCAGCAAGGGCAGCAACAACACCAGCAGCCAACGCGAATGCAGCCGGTGCGCCGCCTCCAGCAGCACCATCACCGGCGCCACCAGAACAATGAAGTAATGTGTCCAAGCAATCGGCGCAAAAATCGTCAGCGCCACCAGCGTGATCATCGCTCCCGCCGGAAGCCTGCGTCCGACCGGCGCTCCCACCCCCACGCGGCGCCGGTCCAGCCAGCCCCCAAACACCGTGCACGCCAGCATCAGTGCCGTGGACCCGATCCGCAGAGCCGCCGGCAGTGGCAGGCTGTTGATGTCGAACACCTCATCCGGCGCATAAAACCGCTGCATGGCCCAGGCCGCCAGCGACTGGTTGTTCTGCGCCACCAGCAGCACCCGGGAAACCCGGTGCAGGCTTTCAAAATACGCCGCCGTTAGCCCCGGCCCCACCGCCAGCACCGTCAGCCCCATCAGCACCGCCGACCAGAAAACCGTGCTCGCCGCGGCCTTCCATCGCCCGGTCAGCAGCCAGTACACCACCAGGACGATCGGCGTCACCTTCACCGCCGCCGCGCACGCCACCGCCAACCCGGCCCAGAAAGCGAATTTCCAGCTCTCCCCACGCTCCACCAGCACCAGCCCCGCGATCGTCAGAAAAAAGAACAGTGCATGGGTCTGCATCAGGTACATCGCGTACCCAAAGGGCTGCGAAAACCAAAGCCCCAGCAAAACCATGCCGATAGCCACGGGGTCGAACACGGACGGCGTCCAGTACCGCCCCACCAGCCACACCACCCCGGCCAGCGAAAGCATCACCAACACCAGAAACACATGTTTAAACGCCGAAAAGCGGGTGTGATCGCAGAGCGGCTGCAAAATCCAGCCCCACAGCGGCGTCTGCACGTACGGGTGCAGGTAACCGTAAAAACCGCCCGCCTTCCCCAGGTGCTCCCAGGTCTTCGTCAGGTCGCCTACATCTGCAAAATTCTCGCGATCAAAGGAATACAACACGCCCGTGTGCCCGGTCGCCACCAGCCGGCACCCCACATACGAGGAAGACAGGTCCTGCCCCGTCTCATTCCAGAAGCGAAAGATCCCGGCAAAAACAAAGGCCGCCAGCACGGCCGCGATCAGCCACAGATGCCTCGTCCTCCGCCGAAATTCGCTGAAAACCCGGAACATGGCATCTCCTGTGCACGGCTGCCAAACGCCGATGGCCAAGGCACTCACCGCTGACCGCATCTGGATGGGCTCCCCGTGGCAGCCCATATCCGGACCTTGGGGGCGACCTCCGAATCCTAACAAAATCAGCGCTGCTAGCCCCTCGCACCCCAAACAACGACTCACACAGCACCCTGCCCCCGCGATAGGAGCCTCGGCAAACTTCTGCGCCCGGCAGAACACAAGGGCGGTCTCGGTGGTCTTGGTTGCCTTTGCTGCTGCGGCAACTGCGCCCCGCAAGTCTGCCGGCCAGCTGCCGGTCAATGGAGGACTCCACTGCATTCACCTGCGTGGCGCAGAGGGAAACAGCGGTCTTGACAAAGATCCCCGCGCCCATGTTGAATCGGGTTCCTACAAAGACTAACGTTTGTTTCGCGTCGCTACGACGCAGAACCAGCAGTCTCTCCTGGAGGCTTCAGATGAAGGCGAATTGGTCCGCTGTGCGGGCTCTAACCATAACCACCGTGTGTACGCTCGGCCTGAACGCGGCTTGGGGACAGGCGACGAACTCTGGCGATATACGCGGAACCGTGACGGATTCAACCGGCGCGCTGATACCGGGCGTCACGGTCACGGTGACCAACCTCAATACCGGCGTGAGCAAAGTACTCGTCTCGAACAAGTCAGGCCTGTACGACACCTCCTCGATAGTCGTCGGCACGTATAGCCTCACCTTTGAAAAACCCGGCTTCGAACGTTTCGAGCGGTCCTCCATCACGCTGCAGGTGGGTACGTCCACCGTGAATGCGGCTCTGCAGGTTGGCACGGCAACGCAGGAGGTGGTCGTCAACTCCGATCTGCCCTTGCTGGAGACGGAATCGGGCACACAGCAGACGACCCTTGAAGCAAAATCGATGCAGGTGCTGCCAAACGTCGGCCAGGACTGGGAGAATTTCGCCATCCTGATCCCGGGCTCATCGGGCAATGCCGGAGGCGTAAATCCGGGGCAGCAGATCTCCGCAAACGGCAACTTGCCGTACAGCAACGTCCTGGCCGACGGTGCGTCGGTCACCCTCGGAACCAGCTCCAACGCGGATGTCAACGTCTTTG
>CAXTZL010000025.1:0-21556 GCA_964248555.1 uncultured Bryocella sp. | reverse complement strand
CAGATATCCTCCTTCTTGACCTCCTTGATCCCAAACTCCTTGACCTCTTTCTCCCACTAGCCGCCCCAAAAGCACCCTTTCCGCTTTGCCCTGCGGAAAAGTTTTTCCCTTTCCGCTCGTGCCGCGCTACCCCAAGCCCATTCCCGCCGCAGAACGTACGGCCGCAGCCCCGGCGAACCTGTTCGCCGGCACCTCCGGCTGGGCCTATCCAACCTGGAAGCCAGGGTTTTACCCCAAGGAAGTTCCCGCCCGGGCCTTTTTGAATTTCTATGCCTCGCAACTCAACGCCGTCGAGGTGAACTACACCTTCCGCACCCTGCCCACTGTTCCACAGCTGGAGGGCTGGCTGCAATCCACACCGCCCGGCTTTCGCTTCAGCTTCAAGGCGCCGCAAAGGATCACCCACTTCGCAAGGCTGCGCGACTGCGGCGAGGAACTCCAACGCTTTCTCAGCGCCCTGGCTCCCGCCCGCGCCGCCGGGCAGCTCGGTCCTCTGCTCTTCCAACTACCGCCCAACCTCGCCGCCGATCTCCCCCGCCTGCGCACCTTTCTCGCCAACGGCGCCCTGCACGGCAACGACGCCCCGCGAATCGCCTTCGAGTTTCGCCACCCGAGCTGGTTCAGCGACGAAACCTTCACCCTCCTCCGCGAGGCCGGCGCCGCCCTCTGCATCGCCGACACGGACGACCTCACCACACCCGACGTCGCCACCGCCACCGCTCCTTTCCGCTGCTACCGCCTCCGCCGAAACGGCGGCTACACCCCAGCCGAGCTCGGAGGCATGGCGCAACGCTTTGCGGCCGCCGCCCTTGAAGGCGAAGTCTCCGCCTTTTTCCGCCACCAGGACGAGCCAACCGGGGCCTTGAACGCCCGCGACCTGCTCACCTCCGCTGTCACGCAAAGCACGGGTGGACAACGCTGATGGCCACCGCTCCCTCACCTCCCACAATGCCGGCCTTCGAGGCCACGCAAAACCTCGCCCCGGGCGCCACAAATCCCTGGCCGTCCCGGTTTCCCCCGTTTCACCCTCGGGCCTGGCTCACGAACAGCCACCTGCAGACGGTATTCGGCAACCTTCTCCCGCGGCCCAACCACCTGCCCCCTGCCACCTCCACCCTGGTCGACATCCCCACCCTGCCCGGCAGTCGATTCACCAGCCAGATCCTGTGCGAGTGCCACTGGCAGCCGGAGGCCGTGCGTTCGGGACGCCACACCGCCCTGATCCTGCACGGGCTCGAGGGCTCCTCACGCTCTCAGTACGTCATCGGAAACAGCAATAAATTCTGGTCTGCCGGCTGCAACGTCATCCGCATGAACATGCGCAACTGTGGCGGAACCGAGCGCCTCACGCCCACGCTCTACCACTCCGGCATGTCCGGCGATGTGGACTCCGTAATGCGCCACTTTCTGCGCGCCGAGCGGCTCGAATCCATCAGCCTGATCGGCTACTCCATGGGCGGCAATCTCGTGCTCAAGCTCGCCGGCGAACTCGGCGCGAACGCTCCGCCCGAGCTCCGGGCTATCGTGGGTGTTTCCCCGGCCGTCGATCTCGGAGCCTCTGCCGATGCCCTGCACTTGCCCGCCAGCCGTTTCTACGAGCGCCGCTTCGTGCGCGCTCTCGTCAGCCGCTTTCGTCGTAAGGCCTTTCTGTTCCCCAGCGCCTTCGATCCCAATCGCGGCAACGGCATCACCTCGATTCGCGAGTTCGACGACCGCATCACGGCCCACTATGCCGGCTTTCGCGATGCCGGCGATTACTACTTCCGCTGCTCCGCCGCGCGCGTCCTCGATCGCATTGCCGTCCCCGCCCTCATGCTGCATGCCTGTGACGACCCGTTCATCCGCATGCTGCCAGAAACTCGCGCCATCCTCCAGGCCAACCCACAGATCCAACTACTCGAGACCGCCCACGGCGGCCATTGCGCCTTTCTCGCAACACCCCACCCAGAGGCCGGCGACGACGGCTACTGGGCCGAAGAAACCGCTCTTCAGTTCGTTCTTCAGCAAAGCGGCACTCTGGCCTAGTAGTCTGGAACGATATGTTGGCTGAGTGGTCCGCTGCCTGCGGAGCTGATGATCCCGCAATGGTCGTGCCCTGGTCCGGTCCGTCCGACTCCGGCGGCACGGTCTGCTTTCTCGATCTCCGCGCCGAACCGTTCGATCTCGCCGAGGTCGCCGAGGCCGAACAATACCCCTCCCTGCGCCGCGCCCTCCGCTCCCTGAACGCCACCCGTTCCCCCGTCTTCACGTCAAAATGCGACGTCTGGACCCTTTCTCCGGAAGAAGGTGGCGAAAAGCTGGAATCCCTGCGCCTCGAATTGGATCTCGACGACGACAACGTCGCCTTCGGCCTTTCCAGCTACATCGACATCCTCTGGCGTGAACGCTCCGTATTTGCCTCCGCCCATATCGCGAGCGAACGCCTTGCGCGCCTCACCCGCCGCGCCGCACGCCTTCCGCACAATGAGGCCGCTTTTGAGGCAATCCTCCGGCCTGCCGTCGTCGACACCCGCGCTCCACTGGAGGGTTTCGGCGCCTCCCTCTACGTCACCGCCGTGGCCGGGGATCCGGAAACCGCCCTTCGCCGCTGGGAGGCTGCCCTCGACAGCCTGGTAGCTCTTCTGCGTGAGCGCGAACAGGCGGTCCCGCCCGGCTCCGCTACAATCGATTAGCGATAGGCACCCGTCGGGTTGCAGTGAGCACGGGCGAGTAGCTCAATTGGATAGAGCACCGACCTTCTAAGTCGGGGGTTACAGGTTCGATCCCTGTCTCGCCTACCATCCCTGTCTCGCCTACCATCCCAGCCTCGCCTGCCATCCGGCCCGGCCTTCGCACTCCCCTCAGCCCAGCTCGTGCACACTCACGCCAACCAGCTTGGTCTCATTGATCCGGCGGCTCGCCCCAAAGGCATGAACCAGCCCAGCACAAAGCATGAAAAGTATCGCCAGGGCGCAAACACCCGTCCACTCGAACCGCCACCACGCCAGGCTCGACAGCGCCGAACCAACCGCGCCGCCGACAAAGTAAATCGTCATATAAACCGTATTCAACCGGCTGCGCGCTCCCGTATCCAGACCGAAAATCCGCGTCTGGTTGGCCACCTGCATCATCTGCGTCCCCGCATCCAGCGCAATCACTCCCAGCACCAGCCCGGCCAGGTGAACCACCCGGTCTCCAGGCATGCGGTCAAAGACCCAGAGCAGCCCAAAGGACGCTGTAATGGCCGCCCCGGCAATCGAGATCACGTAGCGTGTGCCGCGGCGATCCGCTAGCCGTCCGGCGAAAGGCGCCGCCAGCGCCCCGGCCGCACCCACCACGCCAAACGTGCCGGCCACCCCGGGTCCCAGCCGATAGTGCGCCTGCAGCAGAAACACCAGCGTCGTCCAGAAGCAGGAGAACGCCGCAAACGTCAGCGCCCCAATCACGCCCGACTCCCGCAGTAGCGGCTGCGATCGAAACAGCGTCCAGAGCGACCGCAGGGCGTCCGGGTATCGCAACTGCTGCTTGGGCTCCAAACGCGGCATCACCTTGGCCAGCAGCGGCACAAACGCCAGGTTCATGGCTGCGGCCGCAAAAAACACGGTGCGCCACCCGCCCAGGTTGCTGACCCAGCCTGCAAAACTCCGCGCCAGCAGGATGCCCAACAGCAGACCGGTCATCACCGTACCAATCGCCTGCCCCCGGCGCGAAGCCGGCACCAGATCCGGCGCCAGCGGTAAGGCGATGTGCGTCACGGAGGCCAGCAGCCCCGTCAGTATGCTGGCCATAAGAATCCAGGCCAGATTCTGCGCCGTCGCCACCAGCGCGAGGGCCACCGCCACGGCCGCATAAAGCTTCATCATCAGCCCGCGCCGTTCGGTCACATCACCCAGCGGCACAAACGTGATCATGCCCGCCGCATAGCCGATCTGCGTAGCCACTGCGACAAAGCCCATGGCGCGCGTGCCCTGCCCCAGCGAACGTCCCATCACCAGCAGCAGCGGCTGGTTGTAATAGATCGATCCCACGCCCACAGCGCACGCCAGACCCAGAAACGGCAATGCCCACCGGCTCGTAAAAGCCGGCGCTTGCAGGTTGTCATTCGGTCCGTTCGCCGGCTCAACGGCTACTTCATTCTCCACGGGCATCCAGAGATGGATGCCACTCTACGGCCATCGACTCCGTAAATGCAGACTTCGACACCTTGCGCAGCATCGCGCCGCGCTGTGATCTGCTGCACCCCAGTCCAGCAGATCCGCCTCGAAACCTTTACCATAGAAGATGATGCCGGAGCGCGAAATCATCGCCGTAGCCATGTCGGGAGGGGTAGATTCCTCTGCCGTCGCAGCCTTGCTGCGCGCCGAAGGCCACCCAATCGTAGGCCTCACCCTGCAACTTTGGAACCAGCGCCGCCTCGCCGGCCGGGAGGGCATGCCCGAAACCGTTCAGGGCCGCTGCTGCTCAATCGACGACGTCTACGATGCCCGCCGCGTCGCCGACCAGCTCGAAATTCCCTACTACCTCGTCAACGCCCAGGAGCGCTTTGAAGAGGAGGTTGTCCGGCCCTTCGTCGACGACTACCTGCGCGGTCGCACGCCCGTTCCCTGCACCCTCTGCAACAACCACCTGAAGTTCGACCAGCTGCTCGAAACCGCACGCGGTATTGGCGCGGACCGCATCGCCACCGGCCATTACGCCCGCAACCACTTCGATCCCGCCCGCAACCGCTGGGTGCTCTCCCGCCCCGCCGACCGCAGCAAGGATCAGACCTACTTCCTTTTCGGCCTCACCCAGGAGCAGCTCAGCCGCACCCTCTTTCCGCTGGGCGAGATGTGCAAGCCCGAGGTCCGCACGATGGCCGCCGGCCATGGCCTGGACTTGGCGCAGAAACCGGATTCGCAGGAAATTTGCTTCATCCCGGGCGGCAGCTATTCGCACTTCTTACAAGCCTATCTCGAAGAACAGGGCCGCACCATGCCGGACCTCGAGGGTGAGTTGGTCACGACCAAGGGCGACATCATCGGACAGCACGGGGGCATTCACAGCTTCACCGTGGGCCAGCGCAAGGGCCTTGGAATCAGCTCTCCGGAACCGCTTTACGTCCTAAAAATCCACCCCGACTCCCATCGCGTGGAGGTAGGTCCTGATGAGGCTCTCTATACGCGGCATTTGCGCGCCGACCGCGTGAACTGGGTTTCAATTGCGCAACCCGCCGGTCCCATCAGAACCACGGTAAAGATCCGCCATCGTCACGAACCCGCACCCGCAACGCTCCAGGCCACGGCCAACGGCGAGGTCGAGGTTGTTTTCGATGAACCGCAGCGAGCAATCACACCCGGCCAGTCCGCAGTCTTCTACCAGAACGACGAAGTGGCCGGGGGAGGCTGGATTTTCTAGTCTCTTTCGAGAATAGAGTTTCCAGCGGCCCGGCCACTTCTCAATTCCACATAACTAGAACATAGGTTTATTCGGAAAGTCCTTCGGAATCCGGGGCTGCGGTGGCTTCTCGGCACCCGCGTCCTTCGCCACCGGCGTGGTCGGCACAGACTCTGACTTTGATTCCATTAAATGGCTAAAAAACGGAATCTTCTCCGACAGACCCTCTATACCGGACTTAGCCGCCGCGACCCAACCGGCAACCTTGATCACCGGCGCCTTGATTCCCTGCTGAATCGAGCGCGACACATTCTCCGTCGTGGTCAGTGCCTCACTCACCATGCCGTTCACCCGCTGCACCTGGGCCTGCGTCTTCCCGTTCACATCCTGTACGGTTCCGTTGAGCTCCTGTACCGTGCCATTGAGCTTGGTAACCGTCGTCCCGATCTCGTCTGCCTTTGCAGTCACGATGGCGCTGATGTGGTCCACCTGCTCCTTGACGACGCCGGAGATGTGATCCACCTCCCCCTTGACTACGCCCGTCATGTGCGTCACATCCGTCGTGACACTCGCAATCTTCGGCTTCAGATCGGCAACAACCTCCTGGACTTTACCCAGAATGTCCTGACCTTGCGCAATCAGCGGCCTTGCCCTGCCCTGCGCTTCTTTGCTCAGTTGATTGATCTTCTTCTGCAACCCACGCACCGCGAGATACGCGGCAAGGGCAGCGCCAATCAGGGCCAGCAGCACAATCAGGATGCATATCGCCATGAGCCACTGGGCGAACATGATCGAGTGCACGTCCTGAATCAGGGTGCTACTGTCCTGGAAAACAATCGCAACGGTGCCGAGAGCTTGCATCGGATCTCCTTTTCGCACATTCGGGCTGAGCCTGCAGGCCGCCGGATCTGTAAACTTCAACACTCACAGCAAAGGGCCGGTGCATGGAACACCGGCCCCGGATCAGGCTGCATTCTTACCCTAGGATGCAGGCGGCGCTTCGTTGGTCTTGGAAACGTAAGCATCTTTGCCCGCGTCAACAGCGGCCTGCACAGCCTCGGATTGATTCTGGATCAGATCCTTGCCCTTCTCCACGTACTCGGTCCACTGCGTACGTCCCTTGTCGAGAGCATCCTTGCTCTTGTCAACATACTGGGTCGCCACGTCTTTACCCTGTGATACAGCCTGGTTAAGGGATTCTTTGCCCTGCGATACGGCCTGGGTCACGTTTTCCTTCGTTTGCCCGGCATACTGAATGGCTTGCTCTTTGGTCTGACCGTACATCTGGTTGGCTTTGTCCCGTGCCTCAAGCGCACCGGCTACCAAATCATCACGGGTGTCGCGGCCGGACTTCGGAGCATAGAGCACACCTACCAGCGCACCAATTCCCAGGCCCGCCACAAACCATCCAAAGCTGCTCGATCCTTCATCCTTCGCCATGTGCACGTCTCCTGATTTCTTGCAAATGATGCGACCGTCAGCCGCACTTCAAGACACAATGATGCGAACCGAAACGTGGCGGTTGTTCCGTCCCGTGAAGATAGAAGCCTTGCAAGCCACACCCAATCCAGCCGCTGCAACTCCCGAACGGCTGTATCTGCATCTCAGAGGGACAAAAGCGATCGCATCTGGCGTTGGGCTAAGATTACCGCCGTACGCCACTTAGAAAGTGAAGTCATGCCACATACAGGATCTATCTCTCCACGTTCCCGGCAACAACGCACGTTTCTGGCCTCAGTCCCGGTTCTGGCCCTGGGTCTCAGTCTAGCCGGCTGCAACCACGCGGTATCGGACAGCACCCTGGCGGCCAATGTGAAAGGTGCGCTCGCCGGAGATCCTTCCATCCAGAAGCAGCCCATCCAGGTGGCTACCCAGAACGGCGTCGTCACGCTGACGGGTAATGTCTCAGACGACACGGCAAGCTCCGTGGCGGCCCAGGATGCCGCGCGCGTCAAGGGCGTCAAGGAAGTCGTAGACAGCCTCACAATCGCCGGCGCCCCGGTCGCCGCCACCGTCACGTCACCCGAGGCTCCCACCCAGCCCCGCCCGGCGACACCCCAGGAGCGACAGAGCCTCGCTACCGGCCACCCCCTTCCCCCACCCCCTGCTTCCAGGCCAACCGCCGCCCCGAGGCCCGCTCCCATCGCGCCGCCGGCCCCCGTGGAACGTGCTATCACCGCGCCTGTCGGCACCGGCATCTCCGTCCGTATCACCGAAGAGCTGAGCAGCAAGACAGCACAGGACGGTGAGCCGTTCAGCGGCACCGTCACACGGGACGTCGTCGCCGACGGCTTCACCGTCATCCCTGCCGGCTCCGCCGTCAGTGGCCGCGTGATCGACGCTAAGGACGCAGGCCACTTCAAAGGTCATTCCGCGCTTTCCATCGAGTTGACTTCCGTGCGCCGGCATGGAGAAACCCTGCCCATCGCCACGGATGCCTACACTGTGGAAGGCAAAAACCGCGGCAAAAACTCTGCCGAAAAGATCGGCGGCGGCGCTGCCGTTGGCGCGGTACTCGGAGGCATCTTCGGTGGCGGCAGAGGGGCCGGTGTTGGCGCGCTCGCCGGTGGCGGTGGCGGCACGGTGCTGCAGGGCGTTACCCGCGGTCAGCAAGTCTCTATTCCCTCCGAAAGCGATATCCGCTTTCGCCTGGAGCGCTCCATCACGGTACACACCACGGAACAACCTTCCCGCCACGAGGAGGAAGGTCTGCGCACCCGCTAAGGCTGCAAGTGACAGAGCTCTCGCGAGGGCTCAACAGTCACAACGGAAAGGCGGCAAGGAGCGATCAGCTTCTTGCCGACTAGTTCCTCGTGGCACGATGGCAATGTCTTCCACCTGCACTTCAGCCGACGTCTTAAACCTGCACTTCGCCGTGACGATCCACTAAATCGGCCTCCACAAGCAGGTGCGAGAGCCGCTCAGGCTGCGCCAGCAGTGGTGCCAGCGCCCACCCAATCAGTAACAACAGGGGCGCGGGGCCGCACTGCAAACGATCCAGCGAAGCCAGCGTACTTGCCACATAGCTCTGCTGCGGCTTGGCGGCATGCGAGACGGCGGCGCACGGTGTATCCTCCGCCAGCCCCGCTGCCCGTAACTCCGCCTGCAGCCGACCCAACGCCCGTCCGGGCATATACACCACCGCCGTCGCATCCCTAGGCAGCGAACCCTCCCACAAAGGCTTGCTTTCCGCTTTCTCCGCCGCATGGTGACCGGTCATCAGGATCAACTTGGAGGCGCTTGCCCGATCCGTCAAAGAGATTCCCAACGATGCCCCCGCAGCCAGGGCCGCAGTAACCCCGGGAACCACGACAAACGGAATACCCGCCGATCGCAGCGCCGCGATCTCCTCCGCAGCTCGCCCGAAAATGAGCGGGTCACCGCTCTTCAGCCGCACTACCGACTGCCCCGCCCGCGCCGACTCTACCAGCAGCGTTTGAATCCCGGCCTGTGTGATCCGCGGCCGCCCACAGCGCTTGCCCACTGTCGTTACCAGCGCCTGCCGATTCGCCAACGCCAGGATCTCCTCCGGGACCAGGTCATCGTGAAAAATCACATCCGCGCTCTCCAGCAATCGCAGCGCCCGGATCGTCAGCAACTCCGGGTCGCCCGGCCCCGCACCCACCAGGTACACAGTACCCCTGGCAGCTTCCGTCGGCCGACTCAAAGTGCGGACTCCTCGGGAGACTCCAGTTCCATCGTCTCCGGCCTCCCAATCCGCGCCGCCTCGCCCCCATCCGGTTCCAGCACGTAGCCCTTGGGGGCAAAACCGTGCTCCCGTGCATGCTGCCGCGCATGCATCCGCGCCGGACAACCGTCATAGCCGCACACCTCACGTTGCGCAAGCTCATGCAAAAGCCCCTTGCGCAGCTCCCCAACCGGCTCCACTCCCGTGACCTCGCGGCGCAAGCGGCCAAGCTCCATCAGCCACTCGCCCGTGTCCGCGGGCAGCGCCGCATTGATCTCCTTACGCAACCGCTGTGCCAGCGCCGGGCTCTCCCCCGCCGTCGAAATCGCAATCTGCAGCTCCCCGCGCTTCACGATCGAGGGAAAGTAAAAATCACAAAATGGCGGATCGTCGATCGCGTTGCACAGCACGCCAAGCGCATTTGCCTCGGCATAGACCGCCCGGTTCACCGCCGCCGTGGCCGTGCCCGCTACCGCCAAAAACGCGCCCTGGAGATCACCCTCGCGGTACTCCCGCCGATACCATGTGATCTCGCCTGCCTCCGCCCACTCCTGCACGCGCGGCAGTGCCTCCGGCGCAATCACGGTCACCTGCGCCTCCGCATTTCGCAGGCTCTCGATCTTCGACTCGGCTATGTTTCCCGCCCCGACCACAACGCAGGGCCGGGCCGTCAGCTTCAAAAACATTGGAAACAGGCTCATGCTTTCACCCCTCTCGTCGATTTCCGGCCACAACACCCTACATATCGATATTGGGTGCCCCGTGGCGCCCCGGCGCCGGATCGCGATCCACCGGGGCCACCACGGCGCCGGCAATCAGGTTGAGCAGATCTTCATCGCTGCTGCGGTTAAAGTACCCTCGCAGGTTTTCTCCCTCAAACCGATGATCCTTATACCCTTGCAGCAATCGCTCAATGGCTTGCGGGCAATCCTCCGCCGCCGCCCGGTAGCCAATCGGTCGCGCCGCCCGCGCATTCTCCCCCACCGCCCCACCGACGCAAAAATAATACGCATCGACCAGAGCACCGTCTTTCTTGATCTTCTTACCCTCAAGCCCGATGTCCGCGATCCAATGCTGTCCGCAGCTGTTTGTGCAACCTGTCACGTGCAGCTTGATTTGTTGGTCGAAGTCCGGCATGCGCTCTTCCATCTCACCCACCAGCCACTTCGCGAATCCCTTCGTCTCCGAAATCGCCAGCTTGCAGAATTCCGTTCCCGTACACGCAATGGCGCCGCGGTAGAACACACTCGGCTCAACCTCCAGGCCCAGCTGATTCAGCTCCGCGACCAGCGCCGGGGTCTGCGCATTCGGCACGTTCACCAGCACGATATTCTGCATAATCGTCGTACGTAGATGCCCGTCTCCGTACCGCTCCGCCAGCGAAGCCAGCCCGTGCATCTGCTCTGCCGTCAACCGTCCGCGCAGCACCGTAGCTCCCACCGAGCTCAAACCGTCCTGCTTTTGCCGGTGCACGCCCACATGATCCCGGTACAGATCGTCCGCGACCGGCCCTTCTTCCTGTGGCTCGAATTTGTAGCCCAATTTCGCTTCAACGGCCGACAGCATCGAGTCCGCTGTCCACCCGTGCCGCATAAACAGGTACTTCAACCGCGCACGCGTCCGATTCTCCCGCAACTCATCCTGCTCGCGGAAGATCTCGCAAACGGCGTGCACCACGTCATAGGCCTTCTCCTGCGGAATAAAGGCATTCAGCCGCACCGCCATGTGCGGCTCGGTGGAAAGCCCGCCCCCAATGCGCACACTGTAGCCAACCTCCGTCTGCCCGTCCTTCACCCGCTTCAATGCCGTCAGCGCCACATCGTTGATCTCCGGATACGAACACCAGATTGGGCACCCGGTTACGGAAACCTTGAACTTGCGCGGCAAATTGACGAAATCAGGGTTCGCCGTCAATTTCTCCGCAATCTCCACGGCCAGCGGCGAAGCGTCCAGCAACTCTTCGTGATTCAGCCCCGCAAGCGGACATCCCGTCACGTTCCGCACCACGTCGCCGCAGGCCCCCTTCGGGCTCAGGCCAATCTCGGTCAGCTTGTCCACCACCTCCGGCAGATCCTGGATGGTCAGCCAATGCAGCTGAATGTTCTGCCG
Source organism: uncultured Bryocella sp. (assembly GCA_964248555.1). Lineage (GTDB taxonomy): Bacteria > Acidobacteriota > Terriglobia > Terriglobales > Acidobacteriaceae > Granulicella. The sequence continues at coordinate 10,404 of CAXTZL010000025.1, read as the reverse complement.
CGTCGTGATGTCCCCCATACCGCGTCCATGCTGCGCCGCGATATCGGCAATGCTGTGCAACTGGTACGAAGTCAGCAGCCCATTGGGAATCCCAATGCGCATCATGAAGTACTCGCTCGCCTTCCCCTCGCCGGCTGTTCCGCCGGTCACGCCCAGCCCATCCCCCTGCGTGTACACGCCCCACCACTTGAAGTACGTGCCCGCCCACTCCGGCAGCACACTGGAGCGGCCTTCGCGGGCGAACTGCCGCACCTCGTCCCACGCATCCCACGGGTTCTTCTCCCGTTTCAGGCGTTCGACCTTTTGCGCCTTGGTCTCCTTGACTTCTTTCACCAGGGGCGCCGCGCTAGCGGCGGGGGTGACGACATGCGTAGTGGATTCCGCGGCCGGTATCGTATCGCTCAAAACAATCTCCAGTTGGGATAAAAAACAAAAGCCCACGATTGGATCGTGGGCGCGGGCGGAGGATGCATCAGGCCATCAGCAAAGCAGGCTTGAAGCCGCGCAAGCGCCAGGGGAACAACACTCAAAACCGCTTTGTTCACAAGAAATCGTCACATCGACAGCGTACCGGGATTGGAGGCACGAGGCAACATGCCTCTTTCGTACGGCGGTAAGCCGTTGCCCAGCCCTGCCTTGCTTCAAACCAGATCCGCCCCACGTGCCTCTCCGCCCAGCCACGCCGCCGCCGCCACCCACACGCTCACCCCCACCACCGTCCAGCCCAGCACAGGCGCCAGGCTGCCGCCAAAATAAGCCACTCCCAGCGCCGTCTGCAGAACGGCATTGCGCGAAGAAAACAGGTTGCCCAACTGATACGCCAGCCCCGGCAGTAACGCCCGCAGCGGCCCCGGCGATAGCTCGTTCAGGTGCGCCGGCACGATGCCCCACGCTCCCTGCACCATGAACTGCATCGAAAATCCGCCAAGCGCCAGCCACACCACGGAGTGCCCCCAAATCCAGAGCGGAATCATCGGAATCGCCAGCAGGGCCGACGCCGCCAGCGCCCGTCGCCTGCCCCACCGCTCCGAAACACTCCCCCACGCCGGCCCACCCGCGAGCGCTCCCAACGTGGCCACCATCGCCACCGCGGATACCGTGCGCGGCCGCAGATGGTGCACCGTCTTCAGAAAAGTGGGATATAAATCCTGCGTTCCATGACTCAACGACGTTAACCCGGTCATCAGCACAATCAACAGCAGAAACACCGGCAGGTGCGCCCGCAGCGAACGCAGCATCCCTCCCGTACCCTGTTCCTTCGCACCGCCCCGTCCCGCCTTACGCTGCCCGCTCACCCAGGCCGGCGACTCCTCCACCCCCGACCGGATATAAAACACCAGCAACGAAGGCACCGCCCCCACCAGGAACAACACGCGCCAGGAGGCAAAGGCATGCCCGTGATACGTTACCGCCAGCACTCCATAGGCCGCCGCCGCCAGCAGATTCCCGGCCGCATAACCCTCCTGCAGCAGGCCCGCAAAAAAACCGCGATTGGCCGCAGGCAGCGTCTCCAGCGCCAGCGCCGCACCGACGCCCCACTCGCCGCCCATGGCAACACCGAACAACGCCCGAAGCCACAAAAAGCTGGTAAACGAGGGCGCAAATGCCGACAGCACCTCAAAAACAGAAAAGCAGACAATGTTGACCATCAACGTCGGTCGCCGCCCAAACCGCTCGGCCATCCAGCCAAACAGCAAGGCGCCCACCGGCCGCATGCAAAGCGTCCAGAAGATCGCCGTCGCCGCGGTCTTCAGACTCACGCCAAAACTGCCAGCAACGGCATCCAGCGTATACGTCAGCAGAAAAAAGTCGAAGGCATCCAGAGTCCAGCCGAGAAAACAGGCTGTAAACGCCCGGCGCTGCCCCGGGGCAAGCTCACGAAACGATTGAAGCGGAGAAGGCATACGGGTCCGGCAAGAGGTATTGCCAGAGTGTACAACCTAACCCCGCGCGGACCTCGCCCTACAGCTTCGCCCGCAGTGGCAGTCCAGGGTCGGCAAATGCCATCTCGGCCGCCGAAGTCTCGTTCCGCAGGATCTCGTGGTGCAGGCAATAAAGCGCAAGCTCCAGCCGGTCGGAAACCCCCAGCTTGTCATACACCTTGCGCAGATAATTCTTGATCACCTGCTCGGTCGTGCCGATCTGGTAAGCAATTTCCTTGTTCCGCATCCCCCGCGTGATGCAGCCGATGATCGCCAGCTCCTTCTCTGATAGGCGCGGCTGCGTGCGCGGATTGGTCAACGCCTGCGCCTGCGCCCGGTACGCTTCGATCACCCAGCTAATCGACTGGTTATCGATCCAGGTCTCCCCCGCCGCAATCTTACGCACACACTTCACCAGCAGATCCGGCGAGATCGACCGCGGCACCACCCCGCGCACCCCGCGGCGGTAAAGCTCCACCGTGTTGCTCTCATCCGACTCCGTCACCTGCACGATCAGCTTGGCATCCGGAGCCCGCCGCACAAACTCCGGAATCGCGTCAATGGTGCCGGCAATCAACTGCCCTTCCAGCAGAACCACATCCGTCGGAAATCGCTGCAGGGCCGCAAACAGGTTGTCCAGGTTCTCCGCCTGCGCCACCACCCGGATATCGTCCTCGAGCGCGAAAATCTTTCGCATCCCCACCCGGTAAATGGCTTGCGAGTCGGCTAACAAAACGCGAATGCTCGTATTCAAGCCATCCGCCGTTGCCGCCGTATCCTGTTGCCTGCCCTGTGTTTCCGTCTTCATGCCTGCTCAGCCTTCAACACATATTCGTCAATCACCGCAGCCGCAAATTGCCGGCCTTCGCTGGTTGCGTGGCGCACGATGCGCCCGGTACAGTGCAGCACCACATCATCCTCCCCACCCATGACCCGCGCCGGCATAGTCAACCGGAACTCCACCGGCGTATTCAACGGAGGCAGTTCCTCTGAGGTGAACAGCACACCACTGGCCGACACATCCTCGGTAGTGGCATGGTACTCACGCTGATTCGCGAACAGCACAAGTTCCAGGTGAAGCGGGAAGCGAACCGCCGCCCGAACCGGTTCACCCTTCACGAATTCTTCGGCGGGAGCATCTTGCATACGTATTTCACCGATCTGAAGCTCTTTAGTCATTCTAAAATCCAAGGCTACCAAAGCATATCCCGCGCAAGTGTGACGAAGCTTGGCCTGTGTCTCACATCAGGGCAGCGAAGGGGGAGGCAGAAACAAACCTGCCGAACCACCCACCCAGGTACGGTCGCGATTGTGGTCCACCCCCATCATCAGACCCCGTCCCATGCGCACCAGGCTGGTCATTGGCGTCAAAACACCGTCCTCCGGCCAGACATACAAAATTCGGACCTCCGCCTGCGTCATTCCTTCCGGCGTACGGATCACCGGTTCAAAGCTCACCCGCTCCTGCAAGAGGTACTCATGCCGCCGCGCCACGGGCACCGCCCGCAGGTCGTCATCGGTTGGAGCAAACTCTATCCCTTTGCCTGCAAAGGAGTAAAGGGGCTTGAACACCCATCGCTTACGATCCGCTGGCAGACGGTCCCGCCCTCGACCGGCGAACCAGTCGTCCAGAAATACCGCCGCCGGCACCGTCGGGTGATCTAGAAAAGGAATCGAAAACTTACTGATCGTGAAATACCAGTTCGGATGCCCGGCCCACTCCACATCCAGCGGCTCCCGGTAGTCAAACGGTAAAGAGATCTTCCGTCGGACGAGTTCGTCCACAATGGCCCGGTTATAGATTCGCCTGATCCGCGTCAACGCCCCGCCATTCTGCACGTCGCGATACCACAGCTCCGCACCCCGCTTCACCACCTCCGTAATGTCCACCGTGCGAGTGCCCAGGTGCCGCTCGTGCATACGGAAATCGGCCAGTGTCTTCTGGTTTTCCGGATCCACCTCCAGCAACACCACATTCTCCGGCTTATGGCTTCCGACGACCACCCGCCGCAGCAGAGCCCAGTACGCCGCCTCGTCCAGGCCGCCGTACAAGGCCGTCAGCCGCGGGTCCAGCGCAAATACTTCCTTGTAGGCCTGTGCAAATCCCGGCTGAAACCCAAAGATGGACGGAAACGCCTGCATTTCCACCAGCTTGGGCTTTAATTCCCCGTCCGCATCGCGCACCAGGCCGAAGTCCACAGTCATGAAGTGCGGTCGGGCATCCTGCCCCGGCACGTCGAAGCCGGCCGGAATCATTGCCTGGGCCTGTTGGAGATAGGACGGGTTGTTCAGCAGCTGTTCGGTGAGTTCCCGGCCTGCCGTGATCATCTCTTCCAGCAGCGCCGCCGGGAAGAAACACGGCGTCTCCGCCATGCGAAACTCGATCTCGGTTCCCGTCTCTGCATTCAGCCGGGCCTTCAGCGCCTCGTACTTCGCCACGCTGAAACGTGCGTTGAAATCACTGCGAAACGGCTCCAGCATGCCTCACCGATCTCCTTCGGCAAACTTCCAGCTACCCCGGTCGGCAACAAGCTTGCCGCAGCACACCACACCGGTTCCAAACCCTTACGGCTGCAGCAGAAACCTTCCATCCTGCATAATCTGTTCCTCGCTGCCATCGCCCGCACCCAGCCAGATGCTGAAGCCGAGCCCTACCACATCGATATGGGTCGTCGACTTCCAGGGTGCCCCCGTGTGCGCTCCGTACGGATCGCCAAAGGCAATATGAATGCCCGGAAATTTCTCATCCTGCAAAATGTTGCCGACCACCGCCTCAACCCCAATGTTGGTGCCGATCGCGAACTCCCCCACCCGGTCGGAGTTCGCATCCGTATGGGTGTAGTCCCAGAACTCGGCTTCGAGCTGCTTGTTCGCGCATTCGGCCGTCGTGATGCGATTGCGGCTGATGTGGATCGTCAAGGGCGTCTCTCGCAAAATTCCGTAGCGCGCGCACAGAAAGTCGCCCACCACACCGTCGACAACAAAGACCCCATTCACCTCGCCCGGCGCCGTAAACACCTCGCCACCGGGTAGATTGCCCCACTTCTCCGGGCTGATAATGCCGGAAGTTTTAAACCACCGGTACGTCGGCTCCAGTTCGGCAAAAATATTCGTTCCCGCCGGCGTGGTCGCACGCACGTACTTCGCCTGCCGCACACGGTCCAGCACCGCCTGGCTCAGCCGGTCCACCACGTTGAAATCTGCGCGCATGCCGCCCAGCATCACCTCCGGCGTGATGTTCACCATGTGCGCGTGCCGCATGCGCCGCCGGTTCACCACATCGGTCATCTGCATGCGGCTGCCCAGCTCCTTGGGTTGCACCTGCACGGCAAAGATGCTCACCTGGGCCTCTTCCATGTCCGCGAGCACCTCTGCAGGCATACCTGCCAGCGGCCGCGGCGCCAGCTCTTCCAGTACGAAGCCGTGCCAGGTGCAGCCGATCCGGTCTAGCTCCACCGCTACCGAGGCCGCAATCGACACCGTGGCCTCATCGGTAATCAGCGTCACACGCTCGTCCGGCTGAATCCGAAGGCACGTGGTCGCTGCATTGTGCGCTCCCTCCGCAAACTCGGCCGGAAAGGGGACGGAGCGAAGATCGGTTGTGGCAGTCGGCGATTGGGCGGTCATGGTCTGGGTCTCCGGCTGGCTCGCAGCCGCGCGGTTGGCTTCAATGCTGGTCAATGGAAAAATCTTTCCTCGTCAAACCTACGTTGGTTCCTTCACTTTGGATGCCGCGCTCCGGCCTCATAGTCCGGCCCGCGTCTCCTCCGCCATGTAATCCACAACCTTCTTCAAATCGCCGGTCTCGCGCCACACCTTCAACTGCCGGTCCGCACCCGAGCCCTCCCGAATCATCGTCCGGATGTGCTCAATCGCGTTTCGGCTGCCCAACTCATCCACCACCTCGTCCACGAAGGCGAGGTACTCCTCAATCAGCGCGCATTCCGGCACCTCCTCCTGCTTGCCGAAGTCAATCAGCTTGCCCTCCAACCCATACCGCACCGCGCGAAACTTGTTCTCCATCAGCAGCGCCCGCGAGTACTGCCGGTAATCCTGGTTGCAGCTGTGCAGCTTCCAAAGCTTCGCAGCCGTGGCCTGGATCAGCGCTGCAATGGCCACCGACTCCTCCGCCCGCATCGGGATATCGCAAATCCGCACCTCCACCGTGTCGAAATACGGATGCGGCCGCACATCCCACCAGATCTTCTTGGCGTTGTCGATCGAATTGGTCTTCACCAGCAGGTTCACATAGTCCTCGAACTCCGAGTAGCTGTTGAAAAAATCCGGCAGATTCGTCCGCGGAAAGTGCTCAAAGACCTTCGCCCGGTAGCTCTTGTACCCCGTCTCCATGCCCATCCAGAACGGCGAATTCGTACTCAGCGCGAGAATATGCGGCAAAAAATACCGCAGCGAATTCATCACCCGGATCGCCGCCTCCCGATCCTCAATGCCCACATGCACATGCAAACCGAAAATCAGGTTCGACCGCGCCACCAGCTGCAGATCCTCCACCACCTTGTCATAACGCGGATCCGGATAGATCTCCTGGTCGCGCCAATCGGCAAACGGATGGGTCGCCCCCGCCACCAGCACCAGGCCGTTCTCCTCGGCCAGCCGGATCAGGTTCCGGCGAAGATCGTAAAGATCCTCCCGCGCATGTTCAACATTCTGGCAAACCCGCGTACCCACCTCGATCACCGATTGGTGCAGCTCGGCCTTGACCCGCTCCTCCAGCCGGATCTTGCCCTGCTCCAGCATGTTCGTCGAGATATGTGACCGCAGATCGCGCGTCTCCGGGTCAACCGTCTGGTATTCCTCTTCAATGCCCAACGTAAAAGACGGTCGCATCGATTCTCCGTGCCCTGTTACTGGTGTGTCATTCGAAACGCAGGCCCACACTTCCGGGCGAGTCTACTTGTGAGCATCCTTCGCCGCTACCTTCTTGGCTAACTTCGACGAGCTTTTTGCCGCGCCCTTGCGACTGTCTTCTACCTTCTCCAGCGCACCGCCGGACAAAAACCGCGACCAGTGGAACGCCGCGCTCTGCGGCTCCGCCGCCTGTGCCTTTTTCACCGCCAGGTCCGCCACATGTTCCACGATCCACTCGAAACTTTCCGCTCCAACCGAGTGGTAGTCCGCATCCGGCGCCGGATTCATGAAGTCGATCGCATACGGCACGTCATTCTCCACCGCAAACTCCACGGTGTTCAGGTCATACCCCAACGCCCTGCACAGCTTCAACGCGTCGGCCTCCACACGCTCCAGCAGCCCCGGCGCATACTCCGGCGGGTCCTGCACGTAGCGCCGTTCATGCGGTTGCCGAGGGTCATACGGCATGATCCGCACATGCTCCTGCCCGACCACGTAGCAGCGGAAATACTCGTTAAACTTCACAGCCGCCTGCAGCGTCATCGCCAGGTCACGCGACTGGTCGTAGGCATGGAAGAATTCCCCGGGCGAATGCACGTGGTACACATCACGCCAGCCACCCCCGTCGTGCGGCTTCAGAAAGGCCGGAAACTTCACATAGTCGAAGAGCGCATCCCAGTTCAGCGGAAATTCAAGGTTCCGCAGCGACTGCGAGTTGATGTTCGGCGGATAGATCTTGTGCGGCAACAACACCGTCCGCGGCGCCGCCACACCGATCTTGGTGGCCAGCGCGTAGTTAAAAAACTTGTCGTCGGCCGACCACCAGAACGGGTTATTGATCACCTGCGTCCCCGTCAACACCGCATTCTTCAGATACGAGCGATAAAACGGCACATCATGCGAAATGCGGTCCACGATCACGGCATAAGGGCAGGGCTCCGCCATCATCACGCCGCCCACCTTCACAAACTCCGCGCGGATGCCCTCCACCTCCAGCGCATTGATGCGCTCCACCAGAGCTCCCGGAAAGGTGTTTTCCACGCCAAACAACACGCCAATCGTCTTCACCGCAACCACCCCCAATGCCTGGAATCCACACAGCCCATACCTACAACCTACAACGCCTAAAGATACAGGTGGATCATGCGCTTCCACCACGGCCAGTCATGCCGTGCACTTTCACCCCACACATCCAGCTGCACCGGTAAACCCTTCGCCCGTAACACCCCCGCCAGGCGCTCATTATCGTTCCAGCACTGGTCATGCACCCCGGTGGCCAGCACATAGCGGCCCGCGCGCATGCGCTCCAGAAACCACGGATCCCCAAGGTTCGGCAGGTACTGCAACGGTTGATTCAGGTAAACGTCCGTATCCGCATAACCGTCCAGAAAACCCAAACCGACCAGATCAAAGGCCCCGCTCATGGACAGAAAACCGGAAAACACATCCGGATGCCGGAACGCCACATTGGCCGCGTGGAACCCCCCAAACGAGCACCCCACCGCCACCAGATGGGGAGACCCGTTGCGCCAGCGCACGTACGGCACAAGCTCCTGGACAAGGTATGCGTCATACTGCACCTGCCGCGCAATGCGCCAGCGCGGGGAAACGCCCCGGTTGTACCAGCTCTCCGAATCTACGGAATCCACACAGAATAGCTGCAGGTGTCCGGCTTCGAGCTTGTCAGCCACGGCCGCGACCATGCCCTGGTCTTCGAATTCGAAGAACCGCGCCTGCGAGGTCGGAAACACGACGGCCGGCAGGCCCCCGTGCCCGAAGACCAGCATCTCCATCTCTCGGCCCAGCTCACGCGAGTGCCAGCGGTGGTATTCGCGATTCACCGGCAGCTCCTCTGGTAACCTGAACCTTCGCACAACCGGCTTCGATCCGCCGCCGCGTGCCCTTTCCCTTGCCCGCCTTCTCTCAACTCGATCCCTCTTCCGCTACGAAACAACCTCACCTGCTGCCCTTTGAAGGACCGCAGCCCGCCCTCGATTGCACCGGGCGCTGGGGGGCCGGAAACACTCCCGGCAACGACAATCTCCACGAGGACGCCGCCCTCGATGGCAACCCCCGTCTCCGCCTTCTGCGGCAGTTCTCCTCCGCCTACCTGCCGTCGGAGCGTGACGTCCGCATCTGGCTGCCCCCATCCTATGGCACGGAACCGCAACGCCGCTTTCCCGTGCTCTACCTGCACGATGGCCAGAACCTCATGGATGGCCGCAGCTCCTACCTGCCCGGCCGCACCTGGCGTGCGCACACCACCGCCGACCGCCTCACCCACGAAGAACAGATCGAGCCCCTCATCCTTGTGGGCGTCGACAACACCGGCCTCCGCCGCATGCCGGAGTACACCCCCTCCGCCGACCCCCACTTCGGCGGCGGCGAGGGTGCCCTCTACGGCCGCCTGCTCGTCGACGAACTGAAGCCCCTGATCGATACCTCCTTCCGCACCCTCCCGGAACGCGAAAACACCGGTCTCGCCGGTTCCTCGCTCGGCGGCCTCATCTCCCTTTCGCTCGGTCTCGACTACCCCGGCGTCTTCGGCAAACTCGGCGTGCTCTCCCCCAGCGTCTGGTGGAACAACCGCGAAATCCTCAACCGCGTCGGCTCCAAAACACCCCTGCCGCGCCCGAAAATCTGGCTCGACATGGGCATGAGCGAAGGCCTGCGCCACCTCCGCGATACCGACCTGCTCTACCACCGCCTGCTCGGCCGCGGCTGGCGGGATGACGTGGATCTACGCTACCTCCGCATCCCCGGCGGCCTCCATGACGAGGACGCCTGGGCTCGACGTTTCCACCGCGTTCTCGAGTGGCTCTTTCCCGCCACTGCCGCGTCCAAGATTCCCGCGTCCAAGACTCCCGCGTCCAAGACTCCCGTGTCCAAGACCCCCGTGTCCAAGACCCCATAGCGCGCCGGAACCCTCTCCCTTGCACCTCAATTTGTGCACCCGGGATGGTGTCACCGCTTTACACACTCCTCCGGTTCCGCGATACTTAGGTGTTCGGCCTCTCTGCCTGTGTTCATTCCGGGCGCTTTTTGTGCAGTGCTGGCCGAAAAAAGCTTTACATAGGTGAGGAATTTCCATGTTGATGATCCGTTTGGCGCGCGTCGGCGCCCGTAAGCAGCCCCAGTACCGCGTCGTTGTCATCGAAAAGGATCGCGCTCGCAACGGCCGTTCCATCGAGGTCGTCGGCACCTACAATCCCCGCACCGAGCCGGCAACGATCCATCTCAAGCAGGACCGCATCGAATACTGGCGCTCAAAGGGCGCACAGCCGTCCGAAATCGTCACCAAACTACTGAAAAAGGCCTCCGCCGCTCCCGCGGAAGCCCATGGCGAGGCCGTCGCTGCTGCCTAAAGTAACTTCGTGATGCACGACGGGGAGAATCAAGCGCGTGCCTAAAGAGTTAAAACAGGCACGCGACGCTACCGTAGACTCGCTTCATGCTCATGCTCCTGTTGGGAGTGGAATTCCCTTCCACTCGCGAAGCATCGTGAGCAGGCCCTCTGGACCACCGATCCACATCTCTCATCCGAGATCGGAAACCCAGGGGCGAGCTTCTCTGCAATCTCCCCTGAGGTAGAACGAGTGACTGAAACCCAAGA
>CAXTZL010000024.1:0-21915 GCA_964248555.1 uncultured Bryocella sp. | reverse complement strand
ATCAGCGATCGCCGAACATCAATTCTCCGCTGAACGGCGTGCCGACGGGGCCGCGTGCGCTGGGCATCGCCAATGTGAACAATCTGCAGATGAACAACAGCGGGCAGGGACATGTTTTCGTCGAGTTTTTTGGGGTTGAACAGCACTCGATCAAGAACGTGACTTTCTTTGCGGGCATGGCGCATGTTGCCCAGATTGACGATACCGATGACAGCGCGCTGACGTCGCCGCAAAGCAGCTTCAGCGATGCGGGCGAGTTTGCGCCGCGCACGGGCCAGGGCGTATGGCAGGTGTTCGGCAACGGCAGCTTCACGTTTCCGAAAAAGATCGTACTCAGTGGTGATCTGAACCTGCAGGGGGATGCGCACTATAACGTCACCACGGGCTTTGACAACAACGGCGATGGTAACTTCAACGACCGGCCCAATGTGGCGCTACCCGGAACGCCCGGCGCGGTGCAGACGCGGTACGGGCTGCTGACAGACAACGCCGGGATTGCGCCGGTGCAGCGGAATGTGGGCATCATGCCGTGGACCGTCTACCTCGACACCAATATGCAGCGCGCCTTTGTGATGACGCACAATGCGAAGGCCGAACACCAGCAGACGCTGACGGTGAATCTGCGCTCGAGCAATTTGCTGAACCATACAAACATCACGGCGGTAGGTGGGGTGCTGGGGTCGCCGCTGTTCGGGGTGGGGTACCAGGCCGATCCCGGGCGGCGTGTGGAGGCGGGGCTGCGGTACAGCTTCTGAGGGGTTCGGACGACGGGAGAGCCGGTGGGCCCTGATGTACAGTGGGATGTAGCGATACCGGGAGCTGCTCGATGGCCTTCGATCCAACCCTGACGACTGCCCTGCTGACGGCGCTAACCCCGACCGTTGCTGTCTTTATCGGCATCCTGCTGCAAAGGCAGGACAGTCGGGATCTGCGCATGGAAATGGATCGTCTGCGGGATGGCCTGCGAGCCGAAATGGATACGTTCCGGGATGGTTTGCGAGCCGAAATGGATACGTTCCGGGATGGTTTGCGGGCGGACATGGTGAGTCTGCGCAACCAGGTGCATGCCGATCTGCTGATGATCCATGAGCGTGTGGCCAAGGTTGAGGCGCGGCAGGGGCAGTAGTCGCTCCCGGTCAGGCCTGCTAGCCTTGAAGGTCTATGAGCATTGAGCTAACTGATCGAACTGAGCTTCCCAAGGCGTATGACCCGGCCTCGATTGAGGAGAAGTGGGCGAAGTACTGGATTGAGGAAGAGCTGTTTGCGGTGGGTGCGCCCTCCGCGGAAGAGGAGCCGCAGAAAAGCTTTGTGCAGCTGCTGCCGCCGCCGAATGTGACGGGCCGGCTACACATGGGCCACATGCTGAACCAGACGGAGATGGACATTCTCGCGCGCTGGCATCGCATGTGCGGCGAGCGCAGCGTGTGGGTGCCGGGCACGGACCATGCGGGCATTGCGACGCAGATGATGGTGGAGCGGCAGCTAAAGGCCGAAGGCGGACCGACGCGCAAGGAGCTGGGGCGCGAAGCGTTTGTGGACCGGGTGCGCGGCTGGAAGCAGCAGTACGGCGGGGCGATCACGGAGCAGATGCGGCGGCTGGGCGCCAGTGTGGACTGGACGCGCGAATACTACACGATGGATGAGGGGCTAAGTGTCGCAGTGCGCGCGGCGTTTGTGCGGCTGTGGGACCAGGGGCTGATCTATCGGGGGGCGTACATCGTGAACTGGGACCCGCAGATCCAGACGGCGGTGAGCGACCTGGAGGTGGAGTCCGAGGAGCGAGTCGGGAAGCTGTACGAGATTCGCTACGAGCTGGCGGACGGGTCGGGGTCGATCACGATTGCGACGACGCGGCCGGAGACGATGCTGGGCGACGCCGCAGTGGCAGTGAATCCGGCGGACGATCGGTATCGGGAGTTTGTGGGCAAGATGCTGGTTCTGCCTTTGAGCGCCGGGGCGGACGGGAAAGCCAGGGAGATTCCGGTGATTGCGGATGACTGGGCGCAGCCGGAGTTCGGCACGGGTGCGGTGAAGGTGACGCCGGCGCATGATCCGAACGACTTCGCGATCGGGCAGCGGCACAACTTGCCGCAGCTGAACATCATGGACGAGACGGCGCGGATTCAGCTGGCCGGATCGCCCTATGACGGCATGGATCGCTTTGTGGCGCGGGAACGGATGCTTGCGGATCTCGAGGCCCTGGGTGCGTTGGTGAGTGTGAAGGACCATCCGCTGGCGGTGCCGGTGAGCCAGCGGACGGGAGCGGTGATTGAGCCGCGGTTGAGCATGCAGTGGTTTGTGGCGGTGAACAAGCAGCCGGTGAAGGAGGGCGTGGCGCAGGGGGATTCGATTGCGGCCAAGGCGCTTGCGGCGGTGCGCGACGGGCACATCCGGTTTACGCCGGAGAACCATGCGAAGACGTATTACGAGTGGATGAGCAAGCTGTATGACTGGTGCATTTCGCGGCAGTTGTGGTGGGGGCACCGGATTCCGGCGTGGCACTGCGATGAGTGCAAAGGCATCACCGTTACGGCGGATACTGCCGGTCCGGCTGAGTGCGAGCACTGCGGCAGTGAGTTTATTACGCAGGAGACCGACGTGCTGGATACGTGGTTTTCTTCGGGACTGCTGCCGTTTACGGTGTTTGGGTGGGATGGGACCGATGCGCTGACGCCGGAGTTGAAGGCGTTCTATCCGACGGACCTGCTGGTGACGGGCTTCGACATCCTGTTCTTCTGGGTGGCGCGCATGATTATGATGAGCTGTCAACTGACCGAAGATGTGCCGATGCCGGATGGGTCGAAGCGCACGCTAGCGGATACGGTGCCGTTTCGCGAGGTGTATCTGCATGGGCTGATTCGCGATGCGAACCGCGAAAAGATGTCGAAGACCAAGGGCAATGTGATCGATCCGATTTCGATCATTACGCAGTATGGGACGGATGCGGTGCGGTTCACGCTGGCGTCGCAGGCGTCGCCGGGGTCCGATATTGCGTTCAGCGAGGCGCGCACGGAGGGGTACCGCGCGTTTGCGAACAAGATCTGGAACGCGGCGCGGTTTTTGGGAATGCAGATCGGGCGCGGGACCGAGGCGGGGTATGCGATTCACCTGGGATTCAGCGGGACGACGGTGCTGGAAGCAGAGACGCCGCTGGAGACGCGCTGGATTTTCTCGCGGCTGAGTGCGGTGGCGGGTGAGGTGGCCCGCTCGCTGGAGGCGTACCGCTTCGATGAGGCGGCGAACGCGATTTACCAGTTTTTTTGGGGTGAATTCTGCGACTGGTACCTGGAGTTGGTGAAGCTGCGGCTGGATTTCGAGGCGGAACATAACGCCGTGGCCGCGATCACGCTGCAGGCGCTGGTAACGGTGTTTGAAGCGGCGCTGCGATTGCTGTCGCCGTTTATGCCGTTTCTTACCGAGGAGCTTTGGCATGCGCTGTACCGTTCTGTGGATTTGCCGGTGACGGAGAAGTCCGTTGCGCTGACGCGGTATCCGCAAGTGGAGGACTTTCCTGCCGATGAGGCGAGTGTTGCCGCGATGAGCACGCTGCAAGAGCTGATCGTCACGGTGCGGGCGCTGCGCAAGGAGCTGGGCGTGCCGGAGAAGGAAGCGGCGCCGGTGCGGGTGCATGCGGCGGAGGCGGTGGCTGCGCTGGTAGCGGAAAACGCGGATATGCTGAGCCGGCTGGCGCGGGTGAGTGCGGTGGAGATTGCGCCGGAGGCGCTGACGGGCAATGCGGCGCGGTCTACTGCGGCGTTCGATGTCGCCGTGGTGTACGAGCGACAGATCGATGTTCCTGCCGAACGGGAGCGGTTGCAGAAGGAGCTGGCGCGGCTGGATAAGGGATTGAGTGCGGCGGAGAAGCAGTTGGGTAGCGAGGGTTTCTTGGCCAGGGCGCCGGTGCACATCGTGGAGGGGCTGCGAAAGCAGGCGGCGGAGATGCGGGGGCTGAAGGAAAAGGCCGAAGCAGCTCTGGCCGCGTTGCCCGGGGCCTAAGCGAGGACACGGTCGCCCGTATCTGTACGGGGGCTTTCGCGGTGCGGTTGCTTGTCGCGTTGTAGCGGGGGATGACGGGTGTGCAGCCGCCACGTGCGTTCCCAGCGTCTTAGTGCAGGAGGAGAACTACCCATGGCCATTCAAACCACACCGCATACACAGCCGCAGACCGAGGTGGATGCCGACTCCATCGATATGGAAACCGCAGAAAATCCGCAGCCGTACGATACAGGCAATGCCGCGTCGCTGGACAGGGACACCGACGGAGCGCAGACGGCCGGCAAGCGTTCGTTTCATGTGAACGGCGGCTCTGGCTTGCCGAAAGAAGTGTCGGAAGGCACAGCGGACATTGGCGCCGATTCCTTCCCCTTGCCGGAGGGCAGTGGAACCGGGATTACCAATGCAAAGCCGGGCACGGAGCGGGAAAATCAGGAAAAGGTCGTCGGCAAGTAGGCTGCCGGGCTTGGATAAAAAGGGCGCTGATTTTGCAGCGCCCTTTCCTTCTGCAGCAGATCCTACCCTAGGAGTTGCGATAAGACTCGGTAGCGCGGCCGCTTTCGCGGACGGACTCCTCCTTATTCTCAATGTCGCGCATGTCACCGACGGGCTTGGTGTGGGCTGACGGGCCGCTTTCGTGTGCGGCGGGCGAGTGGGCGTGGGCACCGCCGGGTACGGCATCGCTGGTTCCGGTGCTGTGCCGGTCGTTTTCCTTCATGGCGTCGAGCGAATCCTTGCTGGCATGTTCAGACATTTTTTACTCCTTGCCGGCGGCCGGAGCTGCCGGGATGTTCTGGGTCTTGTTGGTGTGATCGATGGAGGTGTTGACTGGCGTGTCGCCGAAGTCCTGCGCGCCGTAGTCGTAGTCGATACCACCGTCGGCGTCCTGCGGAGCGATCTCCTGCTTTGTACGCTCGGCTTCATCTAGGCCCCAACCCTGTTCGTGGGCGTATTCGCCGGCGAGGCCACGGGTGTGTTCGCCGAAGCCGCGGGGTTCGGCGGGTTTGTCGCTGGTGTTTTCTGCCATGGAAACCTCTTCCCTGTTGAGATGGCGGCGGAGACTGCGGCGTTAGCTTCGGCACGGATGCGGGAGCTTTCCCGGTTGGGCGTAACGTTCCGTGGTGAATCCGTGCGGGGTTATTTTGCAGGGCTCCCGTCCGTGGCCGGCAGTTCCGCCTGTTCAGCCGCAATGGAGACGTTTTCGTGTTTGATCTCCAACCGCAGGCGGTTATAGAGGCTCATGTAGAAGTTGGCGACCCAGACCGCGGCGAACCAGGCGACGAGGTAGCCTCGCCAGCCGGTGTAGAGGAGCTGAAAACGGAACAGAAGCAACGCCAGCGCCGAGACGTAGTGCGAGAAGCAGTATTCACAGGTGAACAGGTAGAAGAATTTGCGTTGCGGCAGGTTTGAGCAGCTCTGGCTACGCTTTTTGCAGTAATCGCGGGGCTCGCGAAAGACCTCTTCATGGGTTACGGTCCAGGAGGCGCAGGCGATGGGGAGCGCGAGCAGCAGGAGGGTGGCTGCCTGATGGGTGAGCGGTATCGGGAGGGCGTCTGGGATGAACAATCGGACCTCGAGGAACCCGGAAGCTGGACGGTAGGATGCAGATCGCGCGTGGGCGGCTGCGGTAGGATACGGCGATGGCCACGACCGTTCGGCAAGGCAATACGATCGATGCCCGAGGGGTGAACCGGGCTTTGGCGCACACCGGCTTCGGGGGTGCGGTGCAGCATTTCGCGGAGGTGGCGTCGACCAACGATCTGGCGCTGGAGGCCGCGCAGGCGGGGGCTCGTACGGGGGTCTGGGTGGCCGACGCGCAAACGGCGGGCCGGGGCCGGGGAGGTCATGGCTGGCTTTCCGTTCCGGGAGATGGGCTCTATGTGAGCGTGCTGCTGACGCCGGGGTTCCCCGCCGGATCCGGAAGCTCAGGGGGGTTGGGAATGGGTTTGAGCCTGTCCCTGCTTGCCGGACTGGCTTCCTGGGAGGCAATTCGTGAGGTTTCGGGGATCACGGTGGATATTCGCTGGCCGAATGATCTGGTGACGCAGCCGGAGGGCGGCGGCCGCAGCCGCAAGCTGGGTGGAGTGTTGGTGGAGTCCGCGATGGCGCCACCCGGTGACGATGCCCCGGGCCGGTTGCGGTACGCCGTGGTCGGGATCGGGATCAATGTGGCGCACCGGGAGTTCCCGCCGGCGTTGTCAGGGGTGACGTCGTCCGCAGGGGAGCTGGCCAGCGTGGCTAGCTCGCTCTTCCTTGAGGGTTGGGCGTTGCCAGATCGGCAGTCGCTGCTGATTTCCCTATTGAGCAAGCTGGAATCCCACGTTCGCGGAAATGCGGACGGTGCCACCGAGGTGCAGAAGGGGGCCGGCATGCTTTTGCGCCTTGCCGAGGCGTCGACGTGGGTGCGCGGCAAACGGGTCCAGGTGCCGGAAGATGGCGGCTATACTGGCGTGACGGCCGGACTGGACCCCAGCGGATTTCTGCTGGTGGACGCGGACGACGGGTCAAGGCGAACGGTCCGGTCGGGTGGTGTTCGCGAGGCCTGATGCGGAGTTGGCCGGCAGTTCGAGCGGAGAAACAGACCTGAATGCTACTGGCAGTCGATATCGGGAATTCGAATACGGTTCTTGGGCTTTTTGAGCTGGGTCCGAGCGGACAGGGTGGGAAGGGCGAACCGGTGCAGGCGGTTGCCGACTGGCGGATTACGACGCCGGCCAAGCAGACCACTGACGAGATCGGGATGCTGCTGCAATCGCTGTTTGCGATGCGGGGGCTGCGCACGGAGCAGGTGACGGGCGTGGTGATCTCCTCGGTGGTGCCGCCGCTGGATGCGGGCATGCGGCAGATTTGTGAGTCGATCTTTCATCTGAAGCCGCTGTTTATTGAGCCAGGGGTGAAAACCGGGCTGCCGATTCTGACCGACAATCCGAACGAGGTGGGCGCGGACCGGGTGGTGAATTGCGTGGCGGCATATGAGCTGGTGGGCGGGCCAGCGGTGGTGGTGGACCTGGGGACGGCGACGACTTTTGACGTGATCTCTCGCAAGGGCGAGTTTTTAGGCGGGGCGATTGCGCCGGGGCTGGGGATTTCGGCCGAAGCGCTGTTCTCGCGGGCGGCGCGGCTGTCGCGCGTGGAGATCAAGAAGCCGGCCAAGATCATCGGGACGAACACGACGGACAACATCCAGATTGGGCTTTATTACGGCTACATCGGCCTGGTGGACGGCATCCTGGAGCGCATGATCGGGGAACTGGGACCGGAGACGAAGACCCTTGCCACCGGTGGACTGGCGTCGCTGATTGCGGACGGGTCCAAGTATATTCAGCGCGTAGAGCCGATGCTGACGCTGAATGGATTGCGGCTGATCTGGGAACGGAATGGGTCGCGGAGAGTGAGGGAGTAAGGAGTGAGAAAGGCGCTTGAGCTTTCTGGTTGGGCATGATTCGTTGTTGCCGGATGCCTGGCCGTAGCAGAACTTTGTCTCAGAGCCGCCGCTGCCTCGTAATGCTGCACTCATTCACGCTTCACTCCTTCACTGTTTCCCTATGAACTATTTTGAATATTTCAGCGAAATTGAGGAGCGGTTTGTTGCACGACGCGGCTCCGTTCTTCTTCTGTCGACGCTTGACTGGGCGTTGATTGAGACCTGGCGCGAGGCGGGCGTGCCGCTCCCTGCGGTGCTGCGCGGTATCGATGCAGCCTTTGACAAGTACGATGCCCGGCGTGCCACAGCCAAAGGAAAGCTGGCGAGGGTCAATGGACTGGCCTGGTGTGCGCAGGCGGTGATGGAAGCCGCTGCGGCGTTGGCCGAGGCGGCTGTCGGGGCTCACCCCGCGCCGGGTAGCGAGCACCGTACCGAGCAGCAGGCGGGCGGACGGGAAACCGGGTTTGAAACCGCCCGCGTGTGTGGCTTCCTGGAGGCAAATGCGGCAGCGCTGGAGCGTGCGGCAGGCCAGAACGCCGGGCTGGGTGTCTTCCGCGAGACGGCCAGTCGTCTGCGGGATTTGATGGCTGAGCTTTGCGTCGGAGGCGGGGGCGATTCTGTGGCATTGGACGAGTTGGACCGGCGCTTGACGGTGCTTGAGGAGCGGCTTTATGCCGCACTGGTCGCCGGCATACCAGAGGCGGAGCTGCTGGCGGTGCGGGAGGCTGCCGATCGCGAGCTGGCGCCGCTGCGCAGCCGCATGGGGGCGATCCAGGGGCGGCAGGTGCGGGAGCAGTTCGTGCACAAGCGCCTCTTTGAAAGCTACCGCCTGCCGCGGCTGAGTCTCTTCTATATGCCGCTGGACCCAGGCAACGATGAGGCCGCGGCGTGAGCGGAAACGGCTTACCGAAGCTGCCGAGCGAGTCGGCGAACGGTGCAGATCCCCTGCGGCTGCGCGTGGAAAAGCTGGTCTACGGTGGCGACGGCCTGGCGCATGATCCGGACGGCAATGCTGTTTCCGTGCCGTTTAGCCTGCCCGGTGAGCTGATCGAGCTGCGGACGCTTCCGCTGAACATGCCTAGGGGCGAACGCGAGGGCGTTGAGGATGCCTTGCACCTTGTCGAGCCCTCGGCGGACCGCGTTGCGCCTCGGTGCGTGCACTTCGGCAGGTGTGGGGGGTGTCAGCTGCAGATGGCAGCGTACCCGGCACAGTTACGGGCGAAGGCGGAGATCCTGCGTGACTTACTGGGCGGGGCCGGTCTGCGTGACCTCCCCGAGTTGGAGATGCTCGGCTCGCCCGCGCCGTACGGCTACCGCAACCGGATTCGGCTGCGGGCGCGGCGTGGTGAGGGCGATGGCAGGTTGAACCTGGGGTATAGCCGGCGAGGCACGCGGGAATTTCTACCGGTGAGCATGTGCCCGATTGCGGCGCCGGTGCTTTGGCGGGCGGCGGAGGCGGTGATGGCGCTTGCGGCGAAGCAGGGTGACCGAGCTCTGCGCGAGGCGGATGTATGGCTGGAGGCGGCTGCCGAGGTGGAGTTTTTCTGCACGGCGGACGAGGCGCGCGTGCAGGTCACGTTGCTTTGCCCGGGGAAGTCGCCGCGCGATGGGGCCTCGTTTGCGCGCATGGCGGAGGCTCTTCAAAAGCTGCTTCCGGAGCTCAGCGGGTGTGGTGCCGTCCGGGTCGACGCGCAGTCCGGCCGTGTGATCGAGACCGTTGCAGCGTGGGGAGCGGGCGGCCTACCGTATCCGGTGAACGACGAGCTGTACTGGGTAAGCCGGGGTGGATTTTTCCAGGTCAATCGCTTTCTGCTGCCCACGCTGGTAGACCTGGTCTGCGATGAGCACGCGGGGGGCCTGGCGTGGGATCTTTTCGCCGGGGTGGGGCTGTTTTCGCGGGTGCTGGCGCGCCGGTTTGCTGCGGTCACGGCGGTGGAACAGCATCCCGGGGCGAGCCTTGATCTGCGCGGAGCGTTGCGGAAGCTCGGGCCGCAGCACCGGACGGTCGAAGCGACGACGCTCGATTTTCTGCGCCGCGCCGTGTTGGAGCGGGAGCGGCCGGAGCTGGTCGTGCTCGACCCGCCGCGTGCGGGAGCGGGCGTGGAGGCCTGCCAGCTACTGGCCCGGCTAGCTCCGCGGCAGATTGCGTATCTATCCTGCGATCCGACGACGCTGGCGCGGGATCTCCTCGTTCTGACGCAATCGGGTTATGGGATCCGGACGCTGCACCTGATAGACCTGTTTCCACAGACGTACCACCTGGAAACGCTGGCGGTGCTTCACCGTACCGTCTAGCGGCTTCAGGAAAAGAACGGGTCAGCGCTTCCCATGCCGGTTGCCGGTGCTGCCACATTCTGGATGAACGGCTCCCCGGCCGTGGAACCGCTTCGCTGGCGGCGCCTACCGCTGCTCGCGGCTGCACTGGCCTTTGCCGTGGGCATTCTCATGGCGCGGCGCTGGCAGGAGCCCTCCATGCTTCTGCTTGCGCTGCTACTGCTCGGAGTTCTGGCGTGTTTTGCGGTAAAGCGTTCGGCCGCGACGGGCTGGTTTGCCGTTCTGGCGCTGTGGGCCGGAGTGGGTTGCTGGTGCGCGCAGTTGCAACCGCCTGTGCCCAACCAGAAAGCGCTGACTTCGTATGCCGACGGTCTGAGCCGCATGGTCCGGGGTCGGGTGGTCGCCATTCACCCCCTGCGCGGAACCGAGATCAACACTGCCGCCCCCAATCTCGCGCTGGTGACCGCGCCATGGCTGGTGGAGGGGGGCGGATGGGAGGGTGAAGCCGGGCAGCCCGGGGCCACGGTGGATCTGGCCGTGGACGCAATCGAGCAGGTGACCCCCGACGTGTCCACGATGGTGCCGGTGGCGGGCGGGGTGCGCGTTACGGTGCTGCGTCCTTTAAAGCCATTTGCATGCGGCGATTCGCTGGAGCTGCCGCTACGCCTGAAGACACCGGAGGTGTATCGCGATCCAGGTGCGTTTTCGTATAGCGACTGGCTGCTGGGTCAGGGCATCGGCGCCAGTGCGAGCGCGCAAGGGACAAAGCTGCGGGTTCTAGGTACGGGCAGGACTACGCTCCGCTGTCACCTGCAGGCGGCACAGCGCTGGGCGGCGGGAAGGCTGCAAGCGCTGCCCCGCAACGCCGCCATTGCCCACTTGCCCGCCGTATTGCGGCTGACCCAGGACGACGCCTCCATGCTGGCGGCCATGCTTTTTGGCGACAAGGAGGCGCTCAGCGAAGGGCTGCGGGCTGGTTTTGAGCGGACCGGGACGTTTCATCTATTTGTGGTCTCCGGTTTGCATGTGGCGCTGTTTACCGGGGTGCTTTTCTGGCTTCTGCGCAAGCTGCGCATGCCGGAGATTCCGGCTACGGGCCTGACGATCGTCCTGGCTTTGGGATACGCGCTGCTGACGGGCTTCGGCGTGCCCGCCCAGCGTGCGCTGGCGATGAGTTCCGTTTATCTAATAGCGCGATTGCTGGACCGGGGCAGTTCGGGGCTGAACGCGCTGGGGGCCGCCGCACTGCTGATCCTTGTGGGCGATCCCCGGGCGCTCTACGAGGCCAGTTTTCAGATGACGTCGCTGGTCATCCTGGGGGTAGCGGGGCTGGGGACCCCGATGGCCGAGAGGCTGTTGGGTGACTGGCGGGCGACGGTGCACCGGCCGGGCAAGGTGGCGCTGGACCCGTATCTGGCGCCAGCAATTGCTCACCGGCGTGTCGGCTTGCGCATGTGGGGTGCCCTGCTACGGAACCTCACGGGCTGGCGATGGGCGCAGCACGTTCCTGTTTTTGGGGTGCGTCTGCTGCTGGCGGCGGCCGAGGCTGTTCTGCTGTCGGCGTCGATCGAAGTCTGCATGGCGCTGCCGATGGCGCTCTATTTCCATCGCGCGATGCCACTGGCGATGCCGGCGAATCTGCTGGTGGCCCCGTTTGCGGCGATGCTGGCGGGCGCGGGCGTGCTGACCTTTGCCGCGGCGGTGGTGTTTCCGGCGGCGGCCGTGCCGGGGGCTGCCGCCGCCCTGCTGCTGCACCTGGTGCGGGGCATTGTGGACCACCTGGGACGGGCGGCGGCCAGCGATTGGCGTCTTCCCGCTCCCCCGATGGCCGGCATCGTGCTGTTTTGCGTGCTGCTGGCTTTTTCCTGTTGGGCGTTGCGGGAAAGCCGGACGGCGTGGGCCGGAGTTGGCGGGCTGGCGGCGGTTTCGCTGCTTGCCTGTGTGCTTTGGCCGGCGAAGGTGGTGGCCAGCCCCGGGTTTCTGGAAGTGACCGCCATTGACGTGGGACAGGGTGACTCGCTTCTGGTGGTGTCTCCCGAGGGCCGGACGCTGCTTGTCGACGCCGGAGGACCGGTTGGACGGCTGACTACGCGCTGGGATGTGGGCGAGGAGGTGGTGGCCCCGTATCTGTGGACGCGGCGGATCCGGCGCCTGGACGCCGTCCTCGTGACGCATGCGCACAGCGATCACATCGGCGGCATGCCTGCGGTACTGCGCGATCTGCAGCCCCGGGAATTTTGGTACAGCGTGGAGCCAGGCGAGTCCCCCGCCCTGCAGGACCTGCTGGCCGAGGCGCACAAGCTGGGGATAGCGATTCATCCCTTGGTGGCTGGGGCGGTTTTTCCGTGGGGCGGCGTGCAGGCCACTGTGCTTTCGCCGGAGCCTGGCTACCGCAATCCCGGGACGGCGCGCAACGATGACTCGCTGGTGATGCGGCTGAACTGGGGGCGGGCGAGCGTGCTGCTGGAGGGGGATGCCGAGGCGCCAAGCGAGGCGGCCATGGTGGCCAGCGGCCGGCTACAGCCGGTTACCCTGCTGAAGGTGGGCCATCACGGTAGCCGGACGTCCACAAACCCGGAGTTTCTGGCGGCAGTAGCGCCCCGCGACGCCGTGATCAGCGTGGGGCAGCACAATACCTTTGGCCACCCGCGCGGCGAGGTGCTGGAACGGCTGGAGGCGGCCCATGTGCGGACCTTTCGCACGGATCGCGAAGGAGCTGAGAGTTTCCTGATGGGGGCCGATGGGAGTATCCGCAGCTTGCCGGCAGAGGCGGCGTATAACTGAGCCTGGAAGGGCGCTGCGGCTGCTCGGGTCGGCCGCAATATGCCCCGCAAAGCCAGTGGCACGTGGAAGGAGGCACCGTGGACGAAACACATCAGGGATCGGACAATCACAACGAATCGCGGCCCGAGCAGGGTGGTACCGAGACACCGACACAGGATGCGGCTGCCAGACTGGAAGAAGCAAAGCTGCTGCGGCGGCTGCAGCTGATGATGAACATGGTAATGGGCGTGATCGCGCAGGATGCGACCTTGAGCTATGACGATGCGGCGGCGATGGTTGCCGACGCCCGCACGGCGGCGCTAGCCATGTTTCCGGGCAAGGAACTGGCATACGACCTGATCTGGAAGCCACGCTTTGCGCGCCTGATGCGGGAGCGGTTTCGGCTGGTGTAGACCTACGCCGGGTCGCTCCGGGGAGACACTCAGGCCAGGGAGGCCATGCGTTCGGAACGCCCGGACAGGTCCGCGGCACGGTTTTCCGCAAAGGCCGCCGCACCGAGGAGCGCGCACGTGTCGTCCAGGATGATGCGGACGGGGATGCTTTCAAGAATGGGACGCATGCGGCCCTTGTCCAGAAAGGCCTCCGTAAACGGGCCCATCGACATCGTCTTGATCACTTTGGGAGCGATGCCGCCGCCCAAATAGATGCCGCCCGCGGCGAGCACCTTCAGCGCGACGTTGCCGGCCTCGGCACCAAAAGCGGCGCTGAAAATGCGCATGGCTTCCGAGCAGATATCGGATTCACCGGATTCGGCCAGGGTTCCGATGACCGCATTGGGGTCCTCGGATTCAAGACGATCCCGCAGCCATGTTGGCTCTTCCATCTTCACGTCGTCGCGCAGAAACCCATAGACGTTCTTGATTCCGATACCGGAAACGACCCGCTCAAAGCTGACGCGGCCGTTGAGGGTACGGCGCAAATACTGCAGGAGAGCGATGTCGCGGTCGTCACGTGGAGCAAAGTCGGTGTGACCGCCCTCGGATGGGATGGGGGTGTGGCGGCGCAGCTTGCCGTCCCAGATGAGCAGACACTCGCCAAGACCCGTACCTGCCGAGATCAAGCCTCGATGACCGACCGAGGCCGCGTCTCCATCATGGAGGGTGTGAATCTTGTCCGGAGCGAGTTCTGGGATACCGTACCCATTCGCCTCCAGATCATTGATCAAAAAGATGTGTTCGATCCCAATGGATCGCTGCAGATCGCGGGAATCCAGCGTCCAGGGCAGGTTGGTGAGCTTCAGGCGGCCATCGCGCACGGGGCCCGGGCAACCGAAGCAGGAGGCGACGATCTCGTCCTTGGCCTCGCTACCCTGGGCTAGAAATTCCTTTACGACATGGTCCAGGCAAGCGTAATCGGAGGCGGGAAATTTTTCCTCGCGCAGTTTCACGAGTTTGCCGCCAGCGAAGTTGTACAAAGCCAGGTGAACCTTCGTGCCGCCGACATCGCCTGCGAGGATCATTGCTTCTCGTGCTCCCTTTTGCTGCTTGAAGTGGAACCTGTATTTAAAGTTGCAGCGTACCGACCTTGCGGCCGCCCGTGGTGGAGACCACGCCTGCATTGGGCAGCTTTGACGCCGCCGCCTCATCCAGCTGTGCCATAAGGCGGCCGTTGGATGGTCGAATTAGCTGGGAGGGAAGGCGCTCTGGGTCGCGCGGCCCGGTGAAGACCTCGGCCACGATATCTGTTTTCGCGGTGCCGCCGATTTCAAAGACGACCTCGGTCGCCTGATTGATGACGGGCGAGGTGAGGGTCAGGCGCCAAGTGTCCTTTTGCGGAACGTGGTTGGCGATGCAGAGACGGCCGAACTCGGTGAGGCCTTCCGTGTGAGGGAACAGCGAGGCGGTGTGGCCGTCGTCTCCCATGCCGAGCAAAAGCAGGTCGAAGGCCGGGGCTTCGGCGCCTTCCAGTTTCAGTGTGTTGCGCAGGGTACTTTCGTAGCGGGAAGCGGCCTCTTCAGGGTCCAGCTCACCTTCCATGCGGTGCACGTTGGCAGGCGGGATGGCGACCTGATCGAGAAGGAGGCGCTTGCAGACGCCGTAGTTCGATTCGGGATGCTCGGGGGCGACGCAGCGCTCGTCTACCCAGAAGAGCTGGAGCTTATCCCAGGGAATCGTATTGGCGAAGGGATGGGCCGGGTCGGCCAGAAGCTTGAAGGCGGCCTGCGGGGTGGAGCCACCAGAGATTGCCACGCGGGCTACCCCGCGAAGGGCGACGGCACCGCTTACCTTGTCAGCGAAGTTCTGCGCCGAAGCCAGCGCCAAATCCGCCGCGGAGGGCCAAACAACATAGGTGAGATGGACAGGTTGTGGCATGGAGACTCAGTTCTTTCGGGCAACCCGGGCGAGGTTATGAAAGCTTATGGCAGCTCGGCGGCGAAACGGACGTCAAGCCGAAGGGCAATGGTGCGGTACACCGCTGCCCTTCCGGCTTGGTGGCCACTAGAGCCTGGACCAGCTGCGACCATCTTTGGCCAGCAGATCGTCGGCACACTTCGGGCCTTCGCTTCCGGCATCATAGTTCGGAAAGTCTTTTGGCTTGTCGGCCTTCCAAGCGTCGAGAATGGGGGTCATAAGAGCCCAAGTCGCCTCGACGCCTTCGCGTTCGGCGAAGAGGGTGCCGTCGCCAAGCATGGCGTCGAGCAGAAGGCGTTCATAACCGTTGGCCGAGCTCTTACCAAAGGCATCCGCGTAGCGGAAGTGCATCTCGACCGGCTTTACATTGGTGGTCGGCCCGGGAATCTTGGCGCCGAAGATCAGGGTGATGCCTTCGTCGGGCTGGATGCGCATTTTCAGGACATTGGGGCAGACCTGCGAAGCGGTGTCGTTGCGTTTAAAAAGATGCAATGGGGGCTGTTTGAACGTAACAGTGACCTCCGTCACCCGCTCGGCGAGGCGCTTGCCGGCACGGATATAGAACGGAACGCCGGCCCATCGCCAGTTCTCGATGGAGAGCTTCATGGCGGCGAAGGTTTCGGTGCCGGATTCGGGGTTGACGCGATCTTCCTGCCGGTAGCCGATGACTTCCTTGCCATCGACCGTGCCGGGACCGTACTGGCCGCGCGCGGTGTCGGCCACCGGGACAGGCTCGATCGCCTTCCAGACCTTGAGCTTTTCGGTGCGCACGGCAGCAGACTGGAAGCTATCCGGTGGCTCCATGGCGACAAAACTAAGCACTTCCATCACGTGATTCTGGAGCACGTCGCGAAGTGCGCCTGCGGTCTCATAGAACGGGCCGCGACCTTCAATGCCGATCGATTCGGCAGCCGTGATCTCAACATGATCGACATAGTTGCGGTTCCAGATGGGCTCAAAGATGCCGTTGCCGAATCGGAAAACAAGGATATTTTGAACCGTTTCCTTGCCGAGGTAATGGTCGATACGGAAGATCTGGTCTTCGGTGAGCACCTTATTGATTTCTGTGTTGAGGGTCTTGGCAGACTCAAGATCGACGCCAAAAGGCTTCTCGATGATGACGTGGACCCAGCTGCCCGCGGGTCCCTGCGTCATGCCGTGCTTGCTCAGACGCTGAGCGATGTCCGCGAAGAACTCGGGAGCGACTGCCAGGTAGAACAGACGATTACCTTTGGTTCCCATCTGGCCGTCGAGGTCGGCAAGATAGGCTTTCAGCTTTTCAAATCCTGCGTCATCATCGAAGTTGGTTGCAAAGTACTTGACGCGATCCACGAAGGGCTTGAGCCGGGAGTCGCCCGCATCCACACCGCCACCCTTGAGTATGCCATCCTGCATATCCGGCGCAAACGTGGCGGAAAGGTCGCGCCGCGCCACGCCGACTACCGCGAAGTCCTTGGGCAGCAGGTTCTGCTGTTCCAGATGATAAAGCGCCGGCAAAAGCTTGCGCTTGGTAAGGTCGCCGGAGGCGCCGAAGATTACGACGATGCACGGATCGGGTACGCGTTCATTCTGGGAAATTTCACCACTGACGTCACGGTCGGTCATGGACTGCCCCACCTCTGCTACTGCCATCTGCTTGCTCCTGAGAAGACACCCGCCCGGGGTACTCCTGAGTTCCTTTAAAGAGTCTGCCTGCCGCCATTCGATGCACGGGGCAGGACCGTAGCTTCACGCTCCTGCCCTAAGTTCGTTGCTGCAATACCCGTTGCGGCGACTACTCCTTTTTCATGGCGTGACCGCCAAAGGCATTCCGCATGACCGAAAGCATGCGATCGGTCATGTTGTTTTCCTCCCGGGAACGGAGACGGCGAATTAGGGATTCTGTGATGATCGGGGCGGACACGTTAAGGTCGATCGCTTCGAACACCGTCCAGCGGCCCTCACCGGAATCGGTGACGTAGGGGGCGATACCTTCGAGGGTTGGGTTATGCTTCAGCGCATCCGCTGTGAGATCCAAAAGCCAGGAACGGACGACCGAGCCGTAGCGCCAGATCTGCGAGATCTGTTCGAGATCGAGGTCGAGCGGCTTTTTGGCTTCCATAATGGAGAAGCCTTCGGCATAGGCCTGCATCATGCCGTACTCGATGCCGTTGTGGACCATTTTTACGAAATGACCGGCACCCGACGGGCCAGTGCGGCCCCAACCTTTGTCCGGCGCGGGGGCGAGTGTTTCGAAGATGGGCTTGAGGTGATCTACGACCGGCTCGTCACCGCCGACCATCATGGAATAGCCTTCGGCAAGGCCCCAGACACCGCCGGAGGTACCCACGTCAACGAACTCGAACCCTTCCCCCTTGAGGGCGTCGTGTCGACGCTGCGAGTCCTTGTAGTTGGAGTTTCCGCCGTCGATGAAAATATCGCCCTTATTCATCAGCGGCTTGAGCTTTTCGATGGTTTGGTCAACGGGATCGCCCGCGGGCACCATGATCCAGATCGCGCGCGGTGACTCCGTCAGGTTCTTGACCATGTCTTCAAGCGTGTTTGCGCCGACGGAGCCAGCATCTGTGAGCTTCTTCACCGCATCGGCGGAAAAATCGAAGCCAACTACCTTGTGTCCGGCCACCCGCAGGCGCTCTGCCATGTTGCCGCCCATCTTGCCGAGACCGATCATTCCGAGTTCCATTTGCCTATCCTTCCGCGCACCCCTGTGCGCCTGACACCAGCATTACGATTCCCAATCAACTCTACCCATTCAAGCGTACGACACGGACTGCTTTGTCCTACGCGAAAATGATTGAAAGACCGGTCTTCAGTTCCAAAATGGATCAACGGCCGCCATAAGGAGTCGCCGCCTGCGCGGGTTGTTCGCTCTCGGGAAAGTCGGCTCCGTCGGTAAGGTCCTGCCACTTGTCCAGTTCCTGTGTCCACTCCCCGAGATGATTCCGCATGCGCTTAAGGGCAAGTTTGCCGAGCAGGAGATGCTTGGGCGGCTCGGGTGAGTTGATTGCTTCCACCATGGCTTCGACGGCGCGCTGCGGGTCGCCGGCCTGCTTGCCGTCCTGATTGTTAAAGTAGTCGCGGGTCTTGCCGACGGTGGTCTCATAGTCGGCGATGCGACGGTAGGCCTCCTTGCCGGAGCGTCCGAGGAAGTCGGTGCGAAATGGGCCAGGTTCGACCACCATGACGTGCACGCCCATAGGAGCAAGTTCGGCATAAAGCGCTTCGCTCAGGCCTTCTACGGCGAATTTGGTCGCATTGTAGAAGCCCCAACCGGCAGAGCCGATCAGGCCACCGATGGAGGAGAGATTGATGATGGCGCCCGAACGGCGCTCGCGGAACATGGGAAGAAACGACTTTGTGAGATTGATGAGGCCGAATACGTTGGTATTGAACATCGGCATGTATTCCTGCTCCGTCACCTCTTCGACCGCACCACAGATACCGAAGCCGGCGTTGTTCACCAGAACATCGATGTGGCCGACGTGGCCGATGGCATCCTGCACGGCATGCTGAATGGAGCCCTCATCGGTCACATCGAGCGGGAGAATGACCGCACCGGGCCAGCGGGTGGTGAAATCATCGAGATCCTTCACGTTGCGTGCCGTAGCCACGACATTTGCACCCTGGCGAAGCAGGTATTCAGCCAGAAGCCGGCCGAATCCGCTGGAAGCGCCTGTGATGAACCAGTTGTTACCCCGCTGCATGCCGTTTTTTGCTGTTGATGCCGTCACGATCGCCATAGGTACTCGGATGGCGATTTTGCCCGCGGCGATGTCACGGGATATAACGGCACCCTGTTTACTGGGCGGAATTGATGCGGGTGTACTGCTGGCGCGAACGCAGGATCACGTCGCCGGAGCGGAGCCCTGGATGGGAGGCGAAAAAGGCGGGACTGAGGGTCAGCTTCAGGTGGCAGACCGTGCCGTCGAGTCTGGGCCTGGAGGGACGATAGCCCAGGGTGTAGCGCCCGCGCAGGCTGTCGAGCAGATTGGCGAGGCGGAGCTCGGTGTCCTCCGCTGTGGCTTGGAGAGCCGTTCCGCCGGTAAGGGCAGCGAGGTGCTCAAGGTCGCCGAAGTGGCCGGAGATGGGCAGGTTGCTGCGCTCGACCAAGGTGCTGAGCGTCACGCCGCTGCGCAGCAGGGCGGTGGTG
Source organism: uncultured Bryocella sp. (assembly GCA_964248555.1). Classification (GTDB taxonomy): domain Bacteria; phylum Acidobacteriota; class Terriglobia; order Terriglobales; family Acidobacteriaceae; genus Granulicella. Next base: position 2,939 of record CAXTZL010000024.1, on the reverse strand, counting down.
GCGGCGGCTTCGTCGTGCAGGATGGCGGGCGCGTGATGGGCGAGGGCGCGGCCGGTGTTCTGGTCGTTGGCTGAACCGTCGGTAAGCCAGATTTCCACTTTGCGAGCCTCGGGCAGGCGCGTGCGCTCGGACTGCCCGACGGCTTCCCAGAGATCTTCGTAGAGGAAGGTGGGTTCACTCGAGTCATAGCTCGCCGAGGCGGAGTCGATGCCTTCGACGGCGGTCATGCGGTCGTGGGTGAAGGGCTGGACGAGCGTGGCATGGGAGGAAAAGGTCATAACGGCGACCTCGTCCTCCGGGCGCAGATGGCGGAGTGCGGCCGCGGCTCCACCGGAGAGGTGGATGAGGACGGGATGCACGGTGTCGGTGAGGTCGAAGAGCAGGACGACCGAAAGCGGCACCTGGTTTTCGCTGAGGGTGGTGATGGTCTGGGGGACGCCGTCCTCGGTGAGCAGAAAGTCCGCTGGGGTGAGGCCTTCGATGGGGTCGCCGGTACGTTTGCGCTCGACGGAGGCGTCGTCGAGGACGAGCTCGGAGCTGACGTGGAGCGTGTAGGTGTCGGGCGGGGATGTGCTCTGCGCCGCGACGGGAAGCGTGCCGCAGCCCAGGGCGAGTGCTGCCGCGGGTAGCAGAAGGCCCTGTTTGCGGATGCCTGCGCGTGTTTCCAAGGCTCTTACTCCGTCTGCGATGGGGGGCTGGGACGAGCTAGGGGCGAGCTAGGGGCGAAGCTCCTCGATGCCGTTTTCGCCGGCGACGAGGGCGAGCGTGGCCATGTTGAGGAACAGGCCGTGTTCGACGACGCCGACGATCTCCTTGAGCTGATGGGCGAGGCGTTCGGGGTCGGCAATGGTGCCGCAGTGGCAGTCGAGGATCACGTTGCCTTCGTCGGTGATCCAGGGTCCGGCGAGATCGCCGTGGCCGGCGCGGGCGGGGCGCAGTGTGGGATTGAGGCCGAGTTGGTCGAGGCGGCGCTCGACCAGCGGCAGGGCGAGTTGGATGACCTCGACGGGAAGCGGGAACTTCCCGAGCTGTGGGACAATTTTGCTGACGTCGGCGACGACGATGAACTGCGTTGCGGCAGAGGCGATGATTTTTTCGCGGAGATGCGCGCCTCCGCCGCCCTTGATGAGGGCCAGGCCGGGAGCGACCTCGTCAGCTCCATCGACGTTGATGTCGAGGACGGGTGTCTCATGGAAGCTCGTGATGGGGATGCCGAGTTTTTCGGCCAGGGCGCGGCTGGCGTCGGAGGTGGCGATGGCCTGGATGCGCAGGCTCTCCGCGGCCACGCGCTTGCCGAGCTCCTGAATGAAGAGCGTGGCGGTAGTTCCGGTGCCGAGGCCGACGTTCATGCCGTCCTCGATGAACTCGACGGCGCGTTTGGCGGCCTGGAGTTTGGCTTGGTCCTGCGTCATAGTTGCCATGGTACTGCGGGCTGCGCTCCCCCCGGGGTACTTCGGCGGCAAAGTACGTTCGGGCAACGGGTTAAGTCTGGACTGCCCGGCCCCCGGGGGAGATCTAAGCCAACCGACAGATACTCTTCCCCCGGGAGCGACTGTTCAGGGCAGGCGTGCTTGCTCGACCCCCGAAACACCTAAAGACAAGAGTACGTGTCCGCGTGAAAGGATGTGCAACCTGCTCCTCCAGGGTGCAAAGGCACAATGCAGGCCGACTCCAGAATCCCCTCAGCAGGAATGCGCCTGAAGCCGGCTGAGACCTCCGCCACCGGCGCCCCCGAACAAAGCGGAATCTTTACTTCGCCGCGGAATCCGCCGCCAACCCACGATTCTTCAACAGCGGCCCCACATTCGGCTTTTCTCCCAGCCACTTTTCATACGTGGTCTCCAGGTCCTCCGTGTTTCCGCGCGAAAGGATCATCTTGCGGAACCGGTCGCCATTCTCGCGCGTCAGCCCGCCATGGTCTTCGAAGTACTGGAACGCATCATCATCCAGCATCTCGGCCCACGCATACGCGTAATATCCGGCCGCATACCCATTGCCCCAGATATGCAGGAAGTAACTCGAGCGGTACCGCGGCGGCACGGTTTTCATCGCCGTCCCGGTCTTCTCGAGCGCCGCCTTTTCAAAGGCGTCCACATCCTGCAACGGCGCCTCCGCAGGCAGCAGATGCCACTGCATATCTAACTCCTGCGCGGCCAGCGCCTCGGTCGAGTGATACCCCATGTTGAACGTAGCTGCCCGCTTCAGCTTCTGGAAGAACTCGTCGGGCATAGGCTGCCCGGTCTTGTAATTGATCGCGTAATGATGAAAAACTTTCGGATCCGAAGCCCAGTGCTCGTTGAACTGCGACGGGAACTCCACAAAATCCCGCGCCGTGTTCGCTCCCGACAAACTCGGATAGATCGTATCCGCGAAGATTCCGTTCAGCCCATGGCCGAACTCATGGAACATCGTCACCACATCTTCAAAGCTGATCAGCGCAGGCTGCCCCGGCGCCGGCTTCTGGAAGTTCCCCACGTTATAAATCACCGGCAACTGCTTCAACAGCGTCGACTGCGTGACGAAGTTACTCATCCACGCGCCGCCGTCCTTGTTATCGCGCTTCCAGTAATCGAAATAGATCAGCGCCAGCGGCTTGCCATCGTGGTCGAAACACTCAAACGTTCGCACATCCGGCTGATACACCGGGATATCGTGCCGCTCTTTGAACGTCACCCCGTATAGCTGGTTCGCCGCATAAAACAGCCCGTCCTGCAGCACCTTGTTGATTTCGAAGTATGGCTTCAGCTCCGCCATGTTCAGGTCGTAGCGCGCCTTGCGTACCTGCTCGGAGTAGAAGTTCCAATCCCAGGGTTCCAGCTGAAATCCACCATGCTGCGAATCAATCAATTTCTGAATATCCGCAGCCTCGCCACGTGCTTTTGCGGTGGAAGCCGGTACCAGCGCGTTCATAAATTCCAGCGCCGTCTTTGGGTTCTTCG
>CAXTZL010000023.1:0-22210 GCA_964248555.1 uncultured Bryocella sp. | reverse complement strand
TCAAACGCTCCGCGCAGGCGTTCATCGACGACAACCTGGTGTCCCGTGCCGCGGAACTTGGCTACTACTTCCTCTTCGCCCTGTTTCCCACGTTGCTGAGCGCCTCAAGCATCCTGGGTCTCGCCGCCAAGCGGGCCAGCAGCGTATATGAAGCCATGCTGCACTACCTGGCGATCGTCATCCCGCAGTCGGCATTTCAGATGGTGATCGAAACCTTCAACCAGACGACCGCAGCCTCCAGTGGCGGGAAGATTACTTTTGGCCTCGTCGCAGCCCTGTGGTCGGCCAGCGTCGGCTTTGCTGCCATTCAAGACACCGCCAACATCGTCTACAAGGTCAAGGAGACGCGGCCCTACTGGAAAGCCAAACTACAGGCCATTCTGGTCACCATCCTGCTTAGCGTTGTGATCACCCTGACGCTTGGTGTCCTGTTGGGAGCCGACTTCCTGACCAAGCATCTGGGACACTTTATCCATAACCACATAGCGATCACGGGAGAGATCGTCCTGATCCACATTGCATCGTGGATTCTTGTGCTGGCACTTCTGATGCTGCTGTTCGGGCTGATCTATTACTTCGCCCCGGACCTAAAGACAAAGCACTGGCATTGGCTTACGCCGGGTGCGGCTATCGGTATCCTGGGCTGGCTCGTGGCCTCGTTAGGATTCCGTGCCTACCTGCATTACTTCCCGAGTTACTCGGCTACCTACGGTTCACTTGGCGCAGTGATCGTGCTGCTGACCTGGTTCTACGTTACCGGACTTATGCTGCTGGCCGGTGCAGAGATCAATTCGGAGATCCAGGCGGCTGTAACTGAAAAGCGTTTGAAGGATTGCGGCGAGGTGTCTCCTGAAGCCTCCGCCGAACCCGGAACTTCTGTACCGCTTGCAAGCTAAGCGCGGTGGCTATCCATGCAAGCGGAAAGGACTGCCGCTACTTCACCATGGGCTGCAGGATGTCATCCAGGCGGTCCGGGGTATTTTCCACGCGTTCAAGCGACGGATAGCGCTCTCCCCCGTGATAGTCAACGTGCAGCACCTTATAGTATCCGGTGTTCTCCACAATGAGATCCAGTCCCGGTCCCCCATTCCTGCCCGCCTGCAGTGCGGCGCGCAGCAGCGAAGTCTGAAAGCCACGGCCATTTACAGCCACGATCGTGAAACCCGGCGCCAACCCTGCCTTGTATGCCGGGCTGTCCACAATCACGTCCGTGATCTCGCCACGGTCCTTTACAGAGATACCCAGGGAGAAACGGGCATCGAGCGTTGCGGTTTCCGACTCCGTCAGCTGCGACCAGTAGTCAGGTTTGTCCAGGTACACCAGCTTGTAGCCTGTTAGCTGGTCGAGACCGGGCGTCTCCGGCGCGTGCAGCTCGTTGGCATCCAGGCGGCTGCGCAAAAACCCTGCCCAGTCGTTCGGGACCACGCTGTTCAGCGTATTGACGATGTCCTCAAAGGTATACGGCACCACCTTGGGCCCCGTACTGCCGCCAAGCCCCTCAAAGATGCCTGCAAAATTGTTCAGGCTTTTCTTGCCATTACTCTTGGCCCGGATCGTGCAGTCTACCTCCAGCCACAGCAGCTCACCTTCGTCGTAGTAATCGGTAGCCCGGCGCCAGTTGTCATAGGGGCCACCGGCAAAATACAGCAGCTGCGCGGCCGTGGCGGTGTCCTGCAGATCGCGCCATAGGCGGCCAGGACGGGCATCGTTGAACTGACCCCAGACCGTGGCGAGCCGGTCGCGGTAAATCGGCGCATTCCAGATGCCGGTCCGCGTGGCCAGCACGTCTCCAAGATATTCGGTCAGCCCTTCATACACCCACAACAGATCCCCTTTCATTGGCTCCTGATAGTTCGAGGTGGCCAGCCCCGCCGGCCGGCGGTACTTGCCATTCCAGCTGTGCGTAAACTCATGCGGCAGCAGCAGGCCATCGGCGATAAACAGGTTGTCGTCAACAAAGGTTTTCTCTTCCACGCGGTCATCCGAGCTCTGGTGGTGTTCCAGGCCAAAATGCGCCACCTGATCGGAAAGGGTCACGAGAAAGTGATAGCTGTTGTAGTGCCGGGACTTGTAAAGCGCCCCAGTCTCACGCACCAGCCTTGAGAACTGATCAATGTGCTCCTGCGAGAGCGCAATGTCCTCCGGGCCATCGCCGGCCAGGTCAAGGAAGTGCTTCGGCATGACCTCCGTGGCCAGCGGAATCTCGCGAAACCAGCGCCCGGAAAGCACCGGCGAATCGACCAACTGCTCCAGCGACACGGTTTGAAAGGCCGCATGCGGTGAGTCTTCCGTGGCGCCTCCGGTCGGCGTCAGCGCCGTACCGAAGTGCCAGCCCGCGGGAATGGTCAGCGAAGGCGTCACCATCACGTCCGCGGCTTTGGTACCGCCGGGATACACGATCAGCTCATTCCAGCTGAGCAGTGCCAGATTCGCGCTCGTGGAAGCACCCGCCGAAAAGCCCGCAGCCGCCGCCGTCGCCAGAAAATCCATTTTGATGTTCAGCTGCGTGGCCCCGGCCGGCACGGTAATGCGATACGTGTACATATCCACCGGATCACGCTCCCACTTCACGCGCTCACCCGCGGGCGTGGTGACTATAAATCCTGCCTGATCCACCAGCGGGCCGTCGGGAGCGTGCTCCCCGGGAATCCACTTGGGATACACCAGCGTCATCGGCCCTGGCTGCACCGGCAACGTCTCCACCGCATGCAGAATGCGCCGCGGCGCGTCCGTCAGATCAACCGCAAGCGTGATGGGAGTTGTCTGGGCTCGCAGCAAAACGGGGCTAAGAGCGATGAAGCTGGTAACAGCAGCACAAGCTGCGCGAAGGGGAGAAAGCATGCGATACAGCTCCTTCTGATTCTGAGAAAATGCCGGGGAGGCAGATTCAGCCGGTGTGCGACACACCCACGCCAGAAATAGTGTACGTTTGCGCACCCCGATGCTGGCCGCGTCGCCTCCACGAACCTCCCTGGGCCTTGCCTGACCGAACAGGTTCCACCTGAGAGAGCACGCTAGAATACCCGCACACCCATGGCACTGTACGCAACGGTTCTCGGCATCATTGTGGTCGCGCTTCTGGGCGTCTCCCTGGCCCGGTTGGGCGCGGTCAAAACCAAGGCCGACTACCTTGTCGCCGGACGCAGCCTGCCCGCCTTTGTGCTGGTCTTCACCCTGCTTTCCAGCTGGATCGGCTCCGGCTCGCTGCTGGGCGGGGCGGAAAATGCCTACAAGCACGGCTTTGGCGCGCTCTGGCAGGCCGGCGGCGGCTGGGCGGGCCTGCTGCTGATCTACTTCATCGCGCCGCGCGCACGGAAATTCGCCCAGTTCACGATTCCGGACCTGCTCGAATCCCGCTATAACCAGGCAGCCCGCGTTCTGGGCGTGATCGCCGTGCTCTTTACCTACACCGCCATCACAAGCTACCAATTTATCGGCGGCGGCGACATCCTGCACCTCATCTTCCCCGGAGTGAGTGCGATCACCGGACGCTACATCCTGGCCGGCTTTGTGATCCTGTTTACCGCCATCGCCGGCATGAGTTCCGTGGCCTACATGGATGTCTTCATTGGTCTGCTGGCGACATTCACCCTCATCGCCGCGCTGCCTGTGCTGATCCACCAGGCCGATGGCTGGGGTGCGGTGCATGCCGCGCTGCCCGCCTCGCATTTCAAGGTTTTTGGCGACATCAAGCCCTTTCGCAGCTACCAACAGACCCTGCCCGACGGCACCCGCCAGCCCGTGCAATCGGCGCTGGAGATCTTTCTGCCAACCTGCCTGCTGATGCTCGGCAATCAGTCCATGTACCAGAAATTCTTTTCAGCCAAGAGCGAAAAGGCGGCGCGGCAGGCTACGGTCGGCTGGATCGTGGGTACGGTCGTGCTGGAATCGGTCATTGTGGCCGTAGCGGTAGTGGGGTCGGCGATCTTCCGCTCCGGTGAGGTCGCGGCGAAGCCCCGCGAGGTACTGGCGTATACCGCACTGCACGCCTTTGGCACCCATGGAGCCCTGAGCCTGCTGGGCGCCCTGCTGGTCGGCGCCATCTTCGCCAAGGTGGTTTCCACAGCAAATAATTATCTTTTCTCCCCGGCAACCAACCTCGTCAACGACATCTTCGTGCGCTACCTGAAACCCGATGCCCCAAATGGCCAGGTCCTGCTCGTGAGCCGGCTGATGGTCGTCGGCCTTGGCCTCTGGGCCTTGTGGCAGTCGCTGGGAACCAGCAGTGTGCTCCAGAAAAGCCTCTATGCCTACACCATTTACTCCGCCGCGCTGACCCCGGTCATTCTTGCGGCCTTTTTCTGGCGTCGCGCGACCGCGGCCGGAGCGGTGGCCTCCATTGCCGCGGGCACGCTGGTCACAATTGCCTGGGACACCCTGGCTCCCCACCTGCCCGCGGTGATCGGCGCGCGCGATGCCATTCTGCCGGCTCTCATCGCCTCGCTACTGGCCCTGGTGCTAATCAGCCTCGCTACGCCGCGGCCCGATCTGGCGCATCTGCGATCCATGGGGGAGGACCCCACCGAAGCGGGGCCTTTCAGCAATGCGTGAGAGGACGTCCTAGCCCTTTGCGCCGAACCTGCATCCAAGCCGGGAGGCGGGCTCCGACCCCGCCTCAGGAGAGATGCGATGGCAATCAATCAAGACCTTCCCGCAACCGACAGCGCAGCCGCTCTGCATGAGCTAATTGGACAGGATTCGACCGCGACCTTTGAGAACGACCCCAAGTTTGCCGAAAGCAATCCCACCGGGGAAGCGTCCAGCGAGAACCTGCAGACCCGCAGCGATCGCCAGGAGGTGCAGGCAATGCCTTCGGTCGTCGCAAAGGCCCCCAAGGATGAAGATGATGACGACGACGAATTCGAAGACGTCGACACCGACGATGAGGACGATGAGGACGAAGAAGATGAGGATGACCTCGACGAGGACGATGAAGACGAAGATCTAGATGATGACGACCTCGATGACGACGACGAGGATGACGACGACGAAGATGAGGACGACGAGGAAGACGAAGACGCGTAGCCGGAAATGTCACTTCTCACCGGCGCGGCAGGCCGCTATAGCTGCCGCGCCGTACAGAATTCTCACGTGCGCGAATTGGGCCGTTCCTCATCGGACGTCTTTGCGTTCGGCTGCATCCTATTGGCTTGATCGGGCGGGCGCTAAGGCGGCCTGATCTTGGGGTGCTTGTGAGCGTAGAACAGACAAAAGATGGAGCAGCCCTACTGAAGGGTTTTGCTGCGGGCATGATCGGTGGGTTGGTAGCGACAGCGGCCAAATCCCTTGCTGAGAAGATGTACCCACCCCGTGTTCACGGGGAGCCGGAACCGCCGGAGATGGTTGCGGAAAAAGTGGCAGGTCACTCCCTGGATGAAGCCACCAAGCTGTTTGCCAGCGAAAGCATTCACTGGGTGTTCGGCGCCGCGGCCGGTGGCTTTTACGGCGTTCTGGCGGAGATCTACCCCAAGGTCACGGCCAAAAATGGCGCTTCTTTCGGCTTGACCCTGATGGCTCTGACCCATGAAGGGGCGCTACCCGCCTTTGGGCTCGCCGAAGAGCCTGAGGATCAGTCATTGCGAGAGAGAACAAGTGAAGCCACGACCCACATCGTGTACGGCGTTGTCACGGAAAAGGTGCGCGGTCTTGTGCGAGGCCTGCTGGGTTGACACAGTGCCAGGTTGCTTCCGAATTAAGTTTCGGTGCTGCCAATCGGTTGTGCCCAAATCTTTGCCATAAACACACGTAGCAAAGAGGTGCAATCACTCGAGCGGGGCAGAAGGGCTACACTCAAGTCGCACGCAAATCTCCAAATTGCAGAAAACACTGGAAACGCTGAAAAGATGCCTGAATTTTCTGCTAGAGATCGCTCAAAAAAACACGTCGTCATTGTGGGTGCCGGTCCCGGTGGGCTCGCCTCGGCCATGCTGCTGGCGCGCTCTGGCGTGCGCGTCACCGTGGTGGAAAAGCACAATCGGGTGGGTGGCCGCACAGCTACCCTGGCGCAGGGCGCTTATAAGTTCGATATAGGTCCTACCTTTTTTCTCTACCCTCGGGTGTTGAAGGAAATCTTTGCGGATGCCGGGTTCGATCTGGACCGCGAAGTTCCCATGACGCGGCTTGATCCGCAGTACCGGCTCATCTTTGGCTCCGGTGGCAAGATCGACGCAACACCGGATGTCCAACGCATGGAACGCGAGATCGCCGCGATTTCGCCCTATGACGCAGAGCAGTTCCGGGGATTTCTTACACGCAACCGTCAGAAACTGGCGAGTTTCTTGCCCTTTCTCGAGTCCCCGTTCGAAAGCTGGACCGATCTCCTCAAACCCGAAATGTTGAAGCTGCTTCCGCTCCTGAAGCCATGGGCATCCTTGGACGGAGATCTTCGCACTCACTTCAAGGACGAGCGCATCCGGCTGGGTTTCAGCTTTCAATCCAAGTACCTCGGGATGAGCCCCTTTCGCTGCCCTTCTCTGTTTTCTATTCTGTCCTTTTTGGAGTATGAGCACGGAGTCTTCCACCCAACGGGTGGCTGCGGTGCCGTCACTTCCACAATGGCCCGGCTCTGCCGCGAAATGGGTGTGGAGATTCTCCTCAATGAGCCTGTGGAGGAGATGTTGGTAGAAGACGGCGAGGCCCGCGGTGTTCGCACCTCCCAGCGCACCTTGAAAGCGGATTCAGTGGTAGTCAATGCCGACTTTGCTGACGCGATGCGCAAGCTCCTGCCAGGCAAGCACCGCAATCGCTGGACCGATAAGCGAATTGAAGGCAAACGGTTCTCTTGCTCCACCTTCATGATGTATCTCGGCATCGAGGGCCGGTACGACGATGTGGCACACCACACGATCTACCTGGCAAAGGACTACAAGCAGAACCTGAAAGATATCGAGAACCTGCACCAGCTTTCGGCAGAGCCCAGCTTCTACGTACAAAATGCCAGCATCACGGACCCCACGCTGGCGCCCCGGGGACATTCGACGCTTTATGTCCTTTTGCCCGTGACGCACGAAGTCGGAGACATCAGCTGGGCACGCGAGACAGACCGGTTCCGTTCGCTCGCCTTGCAGCAGATTGAAAAGATTGGCATCACGGATCTTCAGGGGCGGATCCGCACCGAGAAGATCATCACTCCGACGGGCTGGCGCGAAGAGTTCGACCTCCACAAGGGCGCAACCTTCTCCATGGCTCACTCGCTTAGCCAGATGCTGCACCTTCGCCCGCACAACCGCTTTGAAGACGTGCGCGGGATGTATCTCGTGGGCGGCGGAACACACCCCGGATCGGGCCTGCCGGTCATCTTTCAGTCGGCACGCATCTCCTCCCGGCTGTTGCTGGAAGACCTCGGTATCGAGCCGCAGTGGCACAGCTCCGCGGAGGGTGCTTTCCGTGAAGATCTGATGCAGGTTGCCTCGTGAGAGCGATTGCCGAGGAGTCATCGGCGGTGCTCGGCGCCCAGTCATCCGGTTCGCCAGTTGAGCCTGGGAGGACCTCCTGCTCGGGAAAATGTGAAATGCTCCAGGACGAGAAGACGGATGTCCTTCTGCCCGCAGTCCAGCTGCAATGGGCGGCTAAAACGATTGCTCAGCGCCTGGTGATCCTCCGCGGCGCTCGCCACCGCATGGCAGCCCAGGCTGAGCTTTTTGCAGCGGCCATCTCCAGCGACCTGGCCCGTTCACCCGCTGACACGCTGGTCGCTGAGTTACTGCCTTTGCTGGACGCCATGCGATTTTTGGAACGGCAGGCCGCTCGAATCCTTGCCCCGCGTCCCCTTGGCTCGGCAGGCCGGCCAATTTGGCTGGCCGGCTTACGCTCCGAGGTCCAAAGAATACCGCTTGGCCACATTCTGGTCATCGGGCCCGCGAACTTTCCGCTTTTCCTCCCGGGGGTCCAGGTCATCCAGGCGCTCGCTGCCGGAAATGCTGTGACCTGGAAGCCGGGGCTCGGCGGCGAACGTGTTGCCCGCTTGGTTTTACTCGCTCTGCGCGAAGCCGGTCTGCCCCTTGGCCTGCTCCGTGTCACCGGTGAGCACGTGGAAGACGCTCAGGCAGCCCTCGCAGAACGTCCCGACAAGGTAATCTTCACAGGTTCCTTCCCGAGTGGCCGGCAAGTGCTGGCGAAGCTGGCGGAAACGGCGACGCCCGCGGTCATGGAACTTTCCGGTGCAGATGCTGTCATCATTCTGCCCTCGGCGGACCTCACACTCGCTGCCCGCGCCATAGCCTTTGGCCTACGCTTCAATGGAGCCGAGGTCTGCATGTCACCGCGGCGGCTCGTGGCCACCGCCGACGTGTGGCGCGAACTACGGCCCTTATTGCAGGAAGAACTTGGAAAAATCGCCCCGGTTTTTCTGAAGCCGCGAACATCTGCTTTTCTGCAGCAACTCCTCCAGGAAGCCCAGAGCCAGGGAGCGACACTGGTCGGTACTTTCGCTCCGGAGGCGCAGCGCCCGATCCTGGTACAAGGTGTACAACCGGAGATGACAATTGCCACCAGCAATCTCTTCGCTCCCGTTCTTTCCATTCTGGAGGCGCCCTCCGTCTTGCATCTGCCGGAGATCGTGAACCGCTCTCCCTACGCCCTGTCGGCGGCCATCTTTGGCGCAGTCGGCGAGGCCCGTGCGCTGGGTGAGCAACTGCGAGTCGGTACCGTGGTTGTAAATGACCTGATCGCACCGACCGCGGACCCGCGCGTACCGTTCTGCGGCCGCGGCAAAAGCGGTTTTGGCGCCACACGCGGCGCGGAAGGTCTGCTCGAGATGACTGCGGTGAAAACGGTGCTGGTGCGGCGCCAAGGCAAGGCGCGACATTTCAATCTTGTCGGTATGCGGGAGTTGCCGCTCTTTGCGGGCCTGATCGGTACTCTGCATGGCGGTTCCTTGCGCGAGCGCTTCGGTGCGCTCCGCCGCCTTGCCGGCGCAGGACGTACGAGGGCAACCGCGCTATGAGCGTGGCGTAGAAATCCAGACAATCCGAAAGGATTGTGCAGCGAAGCTAGGAGTGCGAATGCGGGTAGGGGTGATTGGATCGGGTTTGGCGGGATTGTCGTCAGCGTGCACGCTGGCTGCCCGTGGGCACAAGGTTTTTGTTTTTGAAAAGAACAGCTGGCTCGGTGGCAAGGCAGCGCAACTGAAACAGGACGGCTTCCGTTTCGACATGGGGCCGACAATCCTCATCCAGCCCTCGGTGCTGCGCAAAATCTTCGCCGAAGCCGGGCGCGACCTGGACGATTACGTCAAAATGGTGCGGCTGGACCCACAATGGCGCTGCTTTTTCGACAACGGCAAGACGCTTGATCTCCTCGACGATGAGAGCAAGATGTCGGCTACCCTCGAGGCACGCTGGCCCGGCATGGGGGAGGGCTACAAGCGGCTCATGCAGCTCTCCGAGGACCTCCATGAAATCTCCGATAGATTTTTCTTCTGGAAAAGCGTCGGCTCCATGAAGGACACCTTTGAGGTGAAAGGCGCATTCGACATCAAGGTCCTGAAAGACGTGATGCGGATGCGCCTCGGCAAAACGGTCGCGGGAACCATTCGCAAGTTCATACCCGAGCCGGAAACGGCACAGATGCTGGATCACATGGTGCAGTACGTCGGCTCCTCGCCAGACGCCAGCCCGGCCATCCTCACCGCCATTGGCCACATGCAAATGCAGGAAGGTATCTGGTATCCGATGGGCGGCACGCGCGCCGTACCGGAGGCGATGGTGAAGTTGGCAAAGGAACTCGGCGTTGAATTCCACACCGATGCCGATGTCAAGCGCATCCTGACTGAAGGCCGCGGCAAAGCGAACCGGGCAACAGGCATTGAGCTCACGAACGGCGAACAGTACCGCTTCGACGCCGTCCTTTCCAACTCGGACGCCGTACGCACCCATCGGGAGCTTCTAAAGGGCTCGCAGGCGCATCGCACCTTCGATCACGCGCGCCGGTATGAGCCGGCCTGCTCCGGTGTGGTGCTGTATCTTGGTCTAAAAAAACGTTACGGACACCTGGCGCACCACGATTTCGTCTTCTCGCGTGATCCGCATGAGGAGTTCCATGCCATCTACGACCTAGGTGTCCCGGCACCCGATCCAACCTGCTATCTGGCCTGCACCGCCGCGACCGATCCCACCAGTGCACCCGAGGGTGGCGAGGCGATGTACGTTCTCGTACACACGCCTTACCTCCGGCCCGGCCAGGATTGGACGCAGATGCTGCCAGGGTATCGCCAGGTGATTCTCGATAAGCTGAAGCGAACTGCAGGCTGCGAGGACATCGAAGAGCGCATTGTCTTTGAACGCGCTCTGACGCCGCAGGATATTCATGATCGCTACCGCGTGCTCAAAGGCGCCATTTATGGCATCAGCTCTCACGGCCGCCTCCAGGGTGCGTTCAAACCCGCCAATCGATCCCGCGAGGTAAACGGACTTTATCTCGCGGGCGGTGCCGCGCACCCCGGACCCGGTATGCCGATGGTCATGATGTCGGGCTGGATTGCCGCCGACTCACTAGACCAGGACGCCCGTAAGGGACAGCGGCAATCGGCAGAAGAGCCCCTCCCCACCTACGCCTGAACCAATCGCCGCTACATCATTGGGTGAGGGCGGCCGTACCGAGGACGGAGTAGCATAACGGGATGCCGCTTCAACACGAGATGCCGCAGATCTCCCCTCTTACCCTACGGTTCTTCCGACGGGTAGCGCGGCGTTACTTTCGTGCAGGTTTCAGGGCCGTGCAGGCGCAACATGCCGCTCGGCTTCGAAACCTCACGGGGCCCGTGATCATCTTCGGAAATCATTCATCATGGTGGGATCCCATGCTGGTGGTGCTCCTGGGCGAGCTGCTGATGCCGGAGCGCCAGCACTTCGCTCCTATGGACAGCCGCGCGCTTGACCAATACCCCATCATGAAAAAGTTAGGGATCTTCCCCGTCGAGATGGCGACCACGCGCGGAGCTGTTCGTTTTCTGAGCACCGCTGAAACAATCCTTCGTGGGGGCGGCGTTCTTTGGCTGACGCCGCAAGGCCGCTTCGCCGATACGCGCGAATTCCCGCTTGCTTTTAAGCCCGGCCTGGGCGCTCTCGCCCTGCGTCTGCCCGAAGTTCCCCTGGTTCCGCTTGCCATCGAATACACCTTCTGGGACGAGCGGCTGCCGGAATCGCTGCTGCACTTTGGGGAACCGGTGCGCGTAAGCGAGGAAGCCAGCACAGCCCAGGCCACACGCGAGCTGGAGGATGCCCTGACGAGTTGCATGCTGGCACTCCAGACCTCAGCCATAAGCCGCGACCCTACTAAATTTGAAACCCTCCTGATTGGGCATCGTGGTACCGGCGGGGCTTATTCCATCGTACGCCGCGTGGGTGCTCTGCTGCACGGTCAACGGCCGGCCCTGGACCACACGGAGCGGGGCGATGCCTAAGTTGCCCTCCTTTGACCGGCCCAAGCATCGCCGCGTGCGAGAATAGCGCCGATGCTTGGCGTTGTGCTTCTGGGTACCTCAACCGTATGTGCGGTCTGGCCGGCTGTTCTCTTTGCCGTCAATCTGCGGCGTTACCGCGCCCCACGGCCGGCCGCTGCGGCATCCCCTTTTCCCGTGTCGGTCCTCATTCCCGCACGCAATGAGGAGGCAAACATCGGCCAAGCGCTTGGCTGCGTTCTGGCGAGCCGGGATGTTGATCTCGAGGTTCTAGTGCTTGATGACGACTCGAACGATCGCACCGGCGCGATCGTTCGAAACGTCGCTGCGATTGACTCGCGAGTGCGCCTTGTGGAGGGTCAAGGACTTCCGGCCGGCTGGAACGGCAAACAACATGCCTGCTGGGTGCTTGCACAGGAATCCTCCAAACGCCTGCTCGTGTTCCTGGATGCTGACGTACGTATCGAGCCGGAGTTGCTTGCACGGATGGCAGCGTTTCGGGCCTCGCAAGCAGCCGCGCTGGTTTCCGGGTTTCCCCGTCTGATTACGATCACCTGGCTGGAAAAGCTGCTTTTGCCGCTGATCCATTTTGTACTGCTCGGCTTTTTGCCAATGGGAGCCATGCGCGAGACGACCGCGCCCTCTGCCGCAGCCGGATGCGGGCAATTCATGCTGGCCGAACGCGAAGCCTACTTCCTATGCGGCGGCCATCATGCGATTCGTGAAACCATGCACGACGGTCTGCTGCTGCCGCGCGTCTTCCGCCGCGCGGGTTACAAAACCGATATCGCGGATCTTACCGATCTGGCCAGCGTTCGGATGTATGACTCAGCGGCAAAGGTTTGGTCGGGTCTGGCCAAGAACGCAACCGAAGGCATTGCCACCATTGGCAAAATCGTACCGCTCTCATTAATCCTGCTGCTTGGGCAGGTGGTGCCGGTCGTGCTAATGCTGTACGTCCTCGTGATGACGTGCCTGCTTACCGTTTACGCGTATGCCGGCCACGTGGTGTCGTCCACGCTGCTGAAAGCAAGCGTTCCTTTTCTCGGTTCCCTGTTCGTGTTGGTTCGCGGCGGCGTCACGCTGAATGTGTATCCAGCCGTCGCCATCGGCTTTGCCCTGGCCCTGCTCGGTCTGTCCGTGGTGTGCACCTTTGTGCCGCGGCTGCTTGCGGTGCGGCGTTTTCAGCAACCGCTTGGCTCGGCGCTGCTGCATCCCGTGGGTGTTCTGGTGCTGCTTTGTGTGCAGTGGTATGCGCTTGGGCGCAAGCTTGTCGGCAAACCTGTGGGATGGAGGCAGCGGACCTATTCCAGTGACACCGGAACGCAGATTCCATAGAGAACGACGCCGTTATACGCCTTTCTTCCGCGGCTCCCAGATAAATTTGTGGATCTGCAGGCTGAGGCGCGCGGGGAGGCCATCGGCAAGCATCCAGTCCACGAGCAGGCGCGGATCCAGCACCATGTTGTCGGCGCTCCGCTCGTCTGTCGGCGTCTTGGTGAAGGCCGGCGAGAGCAGGATCTGACCGCACCGCGAGGCAAGATCGTGCTTTCGGATGAAGTCGCGAGCGAACTCGTAGTCGGCTCGGTCCAACAGGACAAACTTCACTTCGTCGTTCAGAGTGAGCGCTTCCAGGTTCTCGGGACGGAAGGTGTGCGCCATGCCTGAGCCGAGGCATTTCACGTCGACGATCTTGTGGACGGACTTCGGCACATCCGCAAGCGGACGTTCGCCGGAGGTTTCCATCATCACCTCGTAGCCGCTGTCGAGGAGGCGCTGCATCAGGGGCAGGAGTTCGCGGGCCTGCAGCATCGGCTCGCCGCCGGTGAACTCGATCAGCCTGCAGGGTTGAAGGGCCTCGATTTGCTGAAGGATCTCGCCGTTGGTGAAGGGCTGACCGCCTGTGAAGGTGTATTCACTGTCGCACCAGGAGCAGCGCAGGTTGCAGCCTGCGAGGCGCACGAAGATGCACGGCACACCGGCGAAGCTGCTCTCTCCCTGAACGGAACGGTACAGCTCAATGAGCCGCAGCGAGCGCAGAGGCGCAGAAGCTTGCGGTTCTGGCGTATCTGGCGTGACATGGAGGTCTTCGACGGGTTGGGAGAGGATTTCGAGCATGGTGATCAAGAGCCTGCGAGGAGGTCGGCGTAGTCCGGGTGGCGGCGGAAGAAGATCTGCACGTAGCTGCAGACTGGAACCACTTTGAGGCCCTGTTTGCGAAGACGGTCAAGCACTGCACGAAGCAGACCGGCGGCTAGTCCACGGCCCTGGAGTGCTGGCGGGACGGCGATGGTGAGCAGCGTCATCACGCCTTCCTCCCGGGCGTAATCGAGGGTGGTTAGCTGACCATCCTGGATCATCTCGAAGCGGTTGCGGGTTGTGTTGTCGATCAGTTCTGGCATGGGAGTCTGCGCGCTTATGCTTCGTAGTATTTCGCGAAGCTGGTGTCGGTTTCGTAGACGGTGCAGTCCTTTACGCGGACTCGGCCGTTCGTCATGGTGCCGAGTTCGCCGGCAGTCTTGTCGAAAAAGTACTTTGCCAGGTTTTCGGCTGAGGGATTTAGCGTCGTGAAGGGTTCGAGCTCATTAATCATGTGGTGGTCGAGGTATTCCACCGTGGGCTTCAGGACATTTTTGAGGAGCTTGAAGTCGAGCAGGAGACCGTTGGGCTCGAGCTCGGCGCCGACCAGCGTGACCAGTACGCGATAGTTGTGACCGTGCGGGTTTTCGCACTTGCCGTAGTAGTCGCGGAGGAAGTGACCGGAGGAGAATCCGGCCTGCACGGTGATCTCAAACATCTGCTTTGCCTGTGCCCCCGGGAGGAACCACCCTCCCCCCGTACTTTTGGTGTAAAGTCTTCGATCAAAACGGTTTGGGTCTGTACTTCCGAAGTGAAGCGGTGGCCCAAAACGAACGCCCGGCACGAGGGCCGAGCGAGACTGCTTCTGTCTTTCAGTATAGCGGGCCTGTCAAGAATTCTGTGCAAGGGGTCAAGGCTGAATTTGCCGTCGCTCAGGGCTGAATTTGCCGTCGCTCAGGGCTGAAGTTGCCGTCGCTCAGGGCTGTGAGGGCCTGCGGGGGCCTCTTCGCTCCCTGCGGGTGCGCTCGCGGTCTCCCTCGGCGCGCCGTTCGGCTTGCTCGAAGAGGGCGGAAAAGACGCCTGCGAGCGCGATGATGAGCGATACCGCGAGAAGAGCGACTCCCGTAGTGCGCCAGAGGGAGCTGTCAGAGGGCGTGCCCGGGACATCCCCGATGTGCGCGAAGCTGAGCGCCACGGAGAGCAGAGCCAGCGTACCGAGGGTAGCGGCGAGGATGTAGAGATTGCGGCCCATAGGACTTCTCCAGTGTAGGACTCCTCGTCTCCCTCAGCAGGGGACCAGACCCGAATTTGAGGCAGCCACTGCGCAATCGTCAGGAGAGTGCCTTGCGTAAAAGACGGCGGGAGCCTTCCGTGACGGCGCCGTAGACCACATTGCCGGACAAGCCGCCGAGGTGCTGGACCGGGGTGCGCTCGGAAGGCTGCGGCACCCAGCCGAGGGCCGGGAGCACCACCTCGCTGGCACCGGTAAAGAGTGCGGCACCGTAGGTGGTTCCGAAACCAGAGGTCAGCGAAGGGACGTACTCGGCAAGGGCGCCGTAGATGGCTCCGCAAACGATGCCAAAGGTATATTCCACGGTGGGGACGGCAGCCTTTGCCTGCGCCTGGGAAAGCGGGTGCCCTGCGGCACGGGCGACGACCTCGGCGGTTTTGGCGTGGGCCTTTTCGAACTGCCCCAGGAGCTCATTTTGCTGGCCGGTGTAGGGATTGGGACCAGGCAGACGGTTTTCGACGGCCTGCGTTCCCTGCAGACTGGCGGATTGAAAGGTGTTCAGTACCAACGTGCCCACCGCGCCCCCGATGGCACCTGCGAAGAGCCCTTTCAGAATCGATTTGTTCTGCGTTGCCATATTCCGCATTGTCCTCGAAGCCTTGAGACGGGCTGAAACGGGAGTGGGATGTCCGAAGTTGCCGCCGGTGAGTAGGCTATCGGCGTGGAGATCACCTTTGATCCGCGGAAGAGCGAACGCAATGCACGGGAGCGTGGACTGCCGTTTGAGAGAGCCCACGATTTCGAGTTCGAAACGGCGATTGCGGAACCCACCTTACGCAACCGTGAGTTACGGGTTGTTGCATTCGGTTATCTGGAGGATCGTCTCCACGTACTATGCTTTAAGGACGTTGAGGGTGGCATCCGAGTGATCAGCCTTCGAAAAGCCAACAAACGGGAGGCAATACGGCATGGATTCGCGCTACGTCGATGACCTGATCGATGAGGATGAGATACCG
Organism: uncultured Bryocella sp.; assembly: GCA_964248555.1. Classification (GTDB taxonomy): domain Bacteria; phylum Acidobacteriota; class Terriglobia; order Terriglobales; family Acidobacteriaceae; genus Granulicella. The sequence goes on along the minus strand of CAXTZL010000023.1, from coordinate 6,486 downwards.
GAACTCACGGAAAAAGATTTCCGCAGAATGGTTCCATTCCATGAACTACCCGCTGCAATGCAGGAGAAGCTGCGGCAGGTGAAGCATGCAACGATTCGTCCAGACCCGGTGAAGCAGCCCGTTACCGTCGATCTCTCCACCGATGTTCTGGAGCGGTTCACCGCTACCGGAGAAGGTTGGGAGGCGCGGGTGGATGGGGCGCTGCGGCAGTGGCTTCAGGAACATCCTCTTCCGTTGCCAAAGGCCAGCTGAATTACCCGTTCAGGGTCACAGTGGATCCTGCATGATCTGGCCCGGTTTAGCTGCTGCTAACTGTGGTCCTGGTCGAAGACGAACCAGTGATCGGCCAGCTGCCGGAACTCGTAGCCGCCTGCATTCTTCATGACGTCGTACTTTTGCGAGCCGGTGGCTTGGTGGGCGAGCCGGCAAGAGACGAAGGGAGAGTGCGCGGAGGCGGGTGTCCCGGGGTCGGCACAGAAGACGTAGCCGGTGGCGTGGCCGCGGTGGATGAGCCCTTCGCCGCCGGCGATAAAGAAGATGTTTCCGGCGGTGTCCTGCTCGAATCCGTCGCGCAGGCCGGCCCGGGCGAAGAGTTGTTTGTACTGCTCCCAACGGTCGGCGATGAGGGCGCTGCGGGTGCTTTCGGTTTTGCCGGTGGCGGCGAGGGTGACGTAGGCGCGGTTCAGGCGGCTGAACTCGCGGTTCGCATGGGCCATGCGGCCGATTTGCTCGAGTACCGGACGGCGCTCGGTGAAGCTTTGCGTCAGGGCGTCGAGCGTGGGCGTTTTGGTAGAGAACAGGTAGCCGACGCCGAGTGCGATGACCACGGAGCTGATGGCGGCGAAGGAGCCGAGCAGAATCAGCGGTGTTTTGACGGCCATGTGCAGACCGGTCCTGCCGACGAGGAGAAAGCAGAGAAGAGCGACGAGAGCGGGTACGGCGATAAACAGGGCGAGCAAGCGTGTGAGGTCCTCACGATGACTTTCCCGTAGGACGCCGTTGGATGGTTGTACGTTTCGGGCGGAGCGTGCCCGCTTTCGCGGGGTCGTAGCGGGCTTGTTGCAACGTGAGACTGGGGCCGTGGCTGAAGACCCTGTATTCACCGGCGATTTTGCCCGCAGGCCGAAGGAGTTCCTCGCCCAGGTTGTGGTTGTCAGATGGCAGCCTACGGGACTCTTCGCTGCCAGGGATCCTTCGCTGCGCTCAGGATGACGGCCTTTGAAGCGCCACTTTGATCGATTCTCTAGAGCGATCCGAACTGAGGGAAGGCCCCGGCCGAGGCCGGGGCCTTCGCAAGCTGACCAGGGTTTAGGCGAAGCGACGCTTCACGATACCTGCCAGGCCGAGCATGCCTGTGCCGAGCAGGGCGATGCTTGAGGGCTCGGGTGTGGCGGCAACGGTGTTGGTATCGCTGAAGGTGACGGTGGAGCCGGTGGCACCCTGCGTGGTGAGATCGAAGTTTCCGCCATCGATCTCCGTGGAGGTCGAGCCATTGGCGAGCGTGTAGAAGCCGCTTCCTGTGACTTCCAGGCCGCTCATGGTGGTGTAGTTGTCCGAGGTGATGGTGAAGGTGAGTGTGCTGCCGTTATATGTGTCGGTGAGGAGCGTGAACGGCGCGGCGGTGGAGAGATAGTTGAAGTTGTTGAAGGCCGGCGTTGACCCAACGAAGCTGCTGAAGATGCCGGTCGCCGTGCCGGGGGCCACGGGATACATGTAGGTAAAGTTGATGGCTCCCGCGGTGCAGGTGGAGCTGCCGGTGGCGCTGCAGTAGGTGTCGGTGCCGGCAAAGGAGATCTGGCTGGTGGTGTCTGCGAGGGCGGGCAGGGCGGCAAGAGAGGCGAGGGAGGCACCAAGCAAAGCAAGGGCAGGCATAGGGCTAAGTAGACGCAAGGGAAACTCCTGGTAAATCCATGTGCAATTTTTACAGCGGGCAAGCCCTGGTATGAAGCGGTCTACCAAGGTCTCAGAGTCTTACGACAACACTGCGTATGCCATGGGTTTGATATTGCTTGCTGATGCGGAAACGCACAATATGTCGAAGGTAACCAGTTGCTTCCTTACCCCGTTGTTACCCCGCACACTATCGGGTAAACGGCGGGCGGGGGTTCAGGCGTGCGTCGCGCCGGCGGCGTGCTTCAGGGAGCCGTTTTGTGATGGAAGGAAGCAGTGAGACCGGAGGCAGGTGGCTTGCCTTGGGTGAGATCCGGCGCATCAGGGTGCGGGTGCGATTTCCGCCTCGCTTACATGCTCCATCCACACGGCGTTGATGCCATGCTCATCGGACTGCTGCATGGCGAGGTGCACCATCGTGCCGCCCGGTTTGGCGCCGTGCCAGTGCACCTCGCCCGGCGCAAACCAGACGGCATCGCCTGCGCGCACTTCGCGTATTTCGCCGCCGCGGGCCTGCGCCTGGCAGACGCCGCTCAGGATGTGGATTCCCTGGCCGCACGGATGCGTGTGCCAGGCGGTGCGGGCGCCGGGCTCGAAGCTGACCCGCGCCGCGCTCAGTGTGGAAGGCGCGGTGTTTGCCAGCACCGGATCGATCCAGACGACGCCGCTGAACCAGTCCGCCGGTCCGCGCCGGCTTTCCCGATTGCCTGCAAATACATCCATAGCGCACCTCGAAGCCGGCGATCGCCGGGATTAGCTGTCTTTGCTGTAGAGCATGGTTTTCATGACTTTGCGGCGCTCGGCGTTCATTTCGCTGGAGGCATCGTCGCCGCGGAAGTTGCTGCTGCTGGCGGCGGCCCGTGCTTCTTCCGCGCTGCACTCGGGGCAGCGGTTGGCGAAGCCGGGCTTGTCGGGCCGCAGTTCGAACTCTTCTTCACACACAACGCAGGTCTTGATGGGAAAGGCCATAACGGCTCCATTTTAGAGCCTTTCCGTGCGGAGTGCGATGCACCAGGGATGAGGCAAAGGGCGAAAGAGGGATGATTCGTAGGCGAACAACACACGAAACCAGCGGTAGAATGCCCCTATGTACGCCGGGGCTTCGCCACAACGCGATTTATCTGCAGAAGACGCCCTTGCCTGGGCACACCCGGTGCTGGCGGAGTGGTTCAGGGCGCGTTTCGGGACGGCGACCGAGCCGCAGATTGCGGGCTGGCCGGCCATTCTGCGGGGCGAGGCCACGCTGATCTCCGCCCCGACGGGTTCGGGCAAGACGCTGGCGGCGTTTCTTGTCTGCATCGACGGCCTGCTGCGGCAGGCGCTGAGCGGCACGCTGGCAGCGGGAACGCAGATGGTGTATGTTTCGCCGCTGAAGGCGCTTTCAAACGATGTGCAGAAGAATCTTGAAGGGCCGTTGCGGGAGATGCAGCAGCTTGCGCTTGAGCGCGGTTTTCTTGCTCCTGAAATCCGAACCGGGGTGCGGACCGGGGACACCCCGATGAAGGATCGGGCGGCGATGCTGAAGGCGCCGCCGCACATCCTGGTGACCACGCCGGAATCGCTGTATCTGCTGCTGACCTCGGCCAAGGCGCGGGGCAATCTTTGCAACGTGCACACGGTGATTGTGGATGAAATTCATGCGGTGGCCGATGACAAGCGCGGGTCCCACCTGGCGCTCTCCCTTGAACGGCTGGAAGCCCTGGTGTGCGACGACAACCGGCTGGCGAGGGGAGAGGCTGCTTGTTCAACGCCGAACGGGCAGCGAAGGACGCCTCCGCAGCGCATTGGGCTTTCCGCGACGCAACATCCGATCACCCTGGTAGCGGATTTTCTGACCGGGTCGCACCCGGATCGCGCCCGCGCCACTATTGTGCAGGTGGGGCAGCGGCGCACGCTTGATCTGGGCATCGAGGTTCCTTCGGATGAACTGAGTTCCGTCGCCACGACCGCCATGTGGACGGAGGTTTACGACAAGCTGGCGCGGTTTGCGGAACAACACCGCTCCACGCTGGTCTTCGTGAATACGCGCCGGCTGGTGGAGAAGATCAGTTTCGAACTGAGCGAGCGACTGGGTCCCGATGCTGTTGCGGCGCATCATGGTTCCCTTTCGCGCACGCTGCGGCTGGATGCCGAACAGCGTTTGAAGGATGGCGAGATCAAGATTCTGATCGCCACGGCTTCGCTTGAATTGGGCATCGATATCGGTTCGGTCGACCTGGTCTGCCAGATCCAGTCGACCCGCGCCGTGGCGGTGGCGATGCAGCGGGTGGGCCGTGCGGGCCACTGGCGCGGTGCGATTCCGAAGGGCCGCTTTTTTGCCATGACGCGGGATGACCTGCTGGAACAGGCCGCGCTGCTGCGCAAGATGCTCGCCGGCGAGTTGGACCGCCTCGAAATTCCCGAGGCACCTGTGGATGTGCTGATGCAGCAGATTGTGGCGAGCTGCGGCGCGGAAAGCTGGGAGGAAGAGGCCCTGTTTGCCGTCGTGCGCCGGGCGTGGCCCTATCGCGAGCTTACGCGCGATGCGTTTGAAGAGGTTCTCGGACTGCTGCACAACGGCATTGAAAGCACGCGTGGCCGCTATGGCGCGTACCTTTTGCGGGATCGGGTGGCCGGCCATCTGCATGCGCGGCGCGGAGCGCGCATGATCGCGATTGGGAACGGCGGCGCCATTCCCGATACGTCGCTTTTTGCCGTGATGCTGCAGCCGGAAAATGTGCAGATCGCCACGTTGGATGAGCATTTTGCCGTGGATTCGCATGCGGGCGACGTGGTGTTGCTCGGCAACACGAGCTGGCGCATTCAGCGGGTGGATCCGCAGGGCAAGGTGCTCGTCGAAGATGCCCATGGTGCGCCGCCCAGCATTCCTTTCTGGGAGGGTGAGGCACCGCAGCGCACCGAAGCCCTGTGCGATGGTGTAAGCGATCTGCGGGGGGAGATCGATCGTCGCACACGTGCTGTAAAACCCTCCGCCATCAGCGGCTCGGGCGATGCGGAAGATCCCCCGGTGAGTCCGTATGTTGCCTTCAGCCCTGAATGCAAAGACGGGCGCTGGGGCACGTTGCATCCGGAGGTGCATGCCTGCATGGAGTGGCTGCAGAGCGAGTGTTTTGTGTGCAAATCCGCGGCGCTGCAGCTTGTTACCTACATTGTCGCGGGCCGCAGCGTGCTGGGCGCGGTGCCTACGAAGACGACGATTATCGCGGAGCGCTTTTTTGACGAAGGCGGGGGGCAGCAACTGATCCTGCATGCTCCGTTTGGAGGGCGCCTGAACAAGGCCTGGGGCCTGGCGTTGCGCAAGAGGTTTTGCAGGGGCTTCAACTTCGAGCTGCAGGCCGCGGCTACGGATAACGGCATCAACATTTCACTTGCCGAGCAGCACAGCTTTCCGTTGATGGAGGTGTTTCAGTTTCTTTCGGAACACACGGCGCGCGAGCTGCTGGAACAGGCTTCGATTCCGTCACCGCTGTTTAAGAATCGCTGGCGCTGGGCGGCGGGGCGCAGCCTGCAGTTGCTGCGCATGCAGAAGGGTAAGCGGGTTGCGCCGCAGGTGCAGCGCACGCGTTCCGACGACCTGCTGGCCAGCGTTTTTCCGCATGCATCGGCCTGTCCCGAGACGATGACCGGGGACATCGAAATTCCCGATCATCCGCTGGTGCGTGAGGTGATGCGGGACACGCTGACCGAGGCCATGGATATCGACGGCCTCGAAGAGCTGTTGCGGGGCATTGCAGACGGAAGCGTTATGTGCCTCGCGGTGGACACGCCGGTGCCGTCGCAGTTTGCGCATGAGCTGATCAACGCCATGCCGTACGCCTACCTTGATGAAGCTGATGCCGCGGCGCGGCGCGCGCGGGCTGTGCAACTGCGCCGCACGCTGCCGGACGCCGTGACAGAAGATGCGGGCAGGCTGGACCAGGCGGCAATCGACAGCGTGCGCGAGACGCTCTGGCCCGATATCCGCGATGAGCACGAGTTGCACGATCTTCTGCTGCAGCTGGGCGCTTTGCCGGAGAGCTTTCTCAAGGCGCAACTGGCTGCGAAGCCGCGTGCGGGGCAGCACTGGCCGGAGTATTTCGCCCGCCTTGAAGACAGGGGCAGGGCGTTTCGTATGGCCCTGGGTGAGGCGACGTTCTGGGTTGCGGCGGAGTCCGTTGCGGATGCCGCGCTGCTGTGGCCCGAAGCCGTGCTGCAGGCTACGGAAGCGGTGCAGCCGCCCGTGGTTACTGTACGCGAGGAGCGAACCTTTGCGGGCACGGAGTACCGTCCCGAGCAGCCCGTGAGTCCGCATGCCGCCGCCGTCGCGCATCTTGCCCAGGGCTGGCTGCAACTACTGGGCCCGCTTACGGCCAACGACCTGAGTGCGCAGCTTCAGCTTGCGCCCGGGGACCTGTTGCAGGCGCTGCTGATGATGGAGATGCAGGGCCTGGCGATGCGCGGCGTTTACGAGCGCGCGAAGCCCGCAGACGACACACCGCACGCCATCGAGTGGTGCGAGCGCCGCCTATTGCAGCGTATCCACCGGCTGACGCTGGCCGGGCTGCGCAAGAGCGTGGAGCCGGTCTCGCCCGCGGTGTTCAACCGCTGGCTGCAGGA
>CAXTZL010000022.1:0-23527 GCA_964248555.1 uncultured Bryocella sp. | reverse complement strand
CGGACCTAACCGAAAGAGATCCGAACTTCCACACCGACGTGGATCGCACCATGATCTCCCGGCTCCCAGTCGAAACACCTACCTCGGAGCTTAGCTCGATCGTCACAGAGTTAACGCCGGGCGTAGCTGCCGATTCCAATGGCCTGCTCCATGGCCTGGGCGACCACAATGAGGTCTCGTTTACGATCGACGGCGAGCCGATTACAGATCAGCAGAGCAAAGTCTTTTCCAACCAGCTACCTGCCGATGCCGTGCAATCATTTGAGGTGATCGAGGGGGCCCCGCCGGCGGAATACGGCGACAAGACCAGCCTGGTCATTGTAGCCACAACGCGCTCTGGTCAGGGCATCACCAAGCCCACCGGGTTAGTTTCCGCTTCCTACGGAAGCTTCGGCACCAGCCGGGTCTTGGCCGACATGGCCTACGGTGGACAAAACTGGGGCAACTTCATCTCGGCGAGCGCTTTGCAAAGCGGACGTTTTCTCGATGCGCCAGAGTTTGCCGTGTACCACGACAAAGGCAATGAAGAAAACCTCTTCGATCGCATCGACGGACAACTCAGCGATGTCGGGTCTCTGCACATCGATCTGCAGTACACACGCTCGTTGTTCGGCACCCCGAACAGCTACGATACCCAGTACGGCTTTGTGCAACAGGGCTTAACGACGGCAGCTACTGATCAGCGTTCCAAGATCGAGACGTTCATTGTTGCTCCAACCTACACGCGCATTCTCGGACCCAATGCGGTGCTCAACTTTGCACCCTACATCCGCCGCGATAGTTACCGCTATATCCCATCGGCCAACCTGCTGAACGATCTGGGCCCGATTCAACAGGAAAGCGTAGGCCAGTTCCGGTCTCTCACCAACGCCGGCGTTCACTCCGATCTGAGCTACACACGCGGCCGTAACAGCTTCAAGCTGGGCGGCATGTATGAGCAAACGTTCCTTCGAGAGAACGACACCATCGGCCTTGTCGACCCTGACTTGAATGCAGCCTGTGAGGATACCAATGGCAATCCGCTCAGCGGTGGCCCAGGGCAGTGCTCCACGCCTGGAACCTCCACCAACACGCAGAACCCCAACTACAGCCCAATCCTCGCGCCGTACGACCTCACGCGCGGCGGCACCACCTACACCTGGCACGGCCAAACCGACGTCAAGCAGCTCGCCCTTTACGGCGAGGACTCGATCAAGGCCGGGGCCTGGCAGTTCAATTTGGGCATCCGTGGCGATTTCTACAACGGTCTCGCAATCCAGCGTCAGGCGGAGCCGCGTGTCGGCATTAGCTACCGCGTCAAGCAGACCGGAACCGTCTTGCGAGTGTCCTATGCCCGAACGCAAGAAACACCGTTCAATGAAAATCTTGTGCTCTCTGCCAACGGCTGCCTGAACCCTGTCCTGAATGCCATCTTCACCGCAACCTACGGCTATTGCACGCCGGCACCGTTCAACCCGGGCTTCCGCAATGAGTTCCACGCAGGCTTTGGCCAATCCTTCGGGCATCACTTTGTTGTGAACGCCGAATGGATCACGAAATATACGCACAATGCGTATGATTTCAGTGTTCTCGGCGCCACGCCCATCACCTTCCCCATCGAGTGGAACAACTCGAAGATTCCCGGTTACGCCGCCAGCGCCACCTTGGCCGATCTGAAGGGACTAACCGCCCGGCTCACCTTCTCCTCCGTCGCTGCCCGCTTCTTTAACCCCCAGATCGGCGGCGTGGGAGCCACGGTCGCCTCCCCTGGAGGCTTCCCTTTCCGCATCGACCACGACGAGCGATTCAACCAAACCTCGCATATCGAGTACCACCTCCCCTACCGCAAGAGCCTGTATTACTCCTTCAACTGGAAGTTTGATTCCGGCCTGGTCGCCGGTTCAGTTCCCTGCTACGGACTCAACGATCCAAATAGTGCTTGCACCGCTTATTCGGTCGATGCTAACGGCAACCCGCTTACGACCACCAGTGGCCAGCCAGCCATCAATCTCAGCAGCCTCACAGCTGACGAAGAGTTTCAGGCTGGACTTGCCTGCGATGGCGTAAAAGCAACACAGACCCAGGGATTTGCCAGCTGCGATGCCGCCGGGCTCACCTCTAAACTTGTCAACATTCCGGCTCCAGGCACGGAAGACGACGATCATAGTCCCCAACGCATCCAACCGCGCAACCTGTTTGACATGGAGCTGGGAGATGACAATATCGCTCACTTCGGCACTGGAGAGCGATACAGGATTGGTGCCCGCGTTACCGCGGTCAACGTCACAAACAAGTACGCTCTCTATAATTTCCTCTCAACCTTCTCCGGTACGCACTATGTCACGCCGAGAGCCATCACGGGTGAAGTTGCGTTTCGCTTCTAGCTCAGCTATGGGCGTGTACTAAGCAGAACACTGTAGACCAAAGTTAAGGGTGTCGGGCAATTGCCCGACACCCTTAACCATCGAACCTGAAACGAAATGTCAAAGCGTGTTGACTCTCACGACAACGAGAGCCAGCCTGCTGAAACATCTCTACTGCAGCAAACCAAAGACTGCCACACTGTTGGGAGTACCGACGAACACTTGGCCGTTGGTGATGACAGGGGTTACAAACTTGTTGCCCATACCGAAGCTGTCGCGCCCGTTCGGTGCTTGCTTGCTGTTGTAAAGTTCGTGACTCAGACCGCTGGCGTCATAAGCATGGAGTACCGCAGGTGCATTCGTCGCACTCTCCAAGGCCCACACGATCCCATTCTGAGTTCCGTTAGCAGAAATCGCTGGCGTTGCACCAGGATAGGCAAAACTCGTTGCCGACTCGCTACTCGGCAACGTGCCCAGCTTCGCATTTGTGATGGTATATTCCCGCAGTACATCGTTCACGCCCGCATAGAATACGGTGTTGTTGAAGTAGGCCGGACCGGACCACGCACCATTGGGCAGAGCGTTTGCGATCTCCTGATAAAGATTGCTATTGTCAGCTGCATTGAATTTGCCGAGGTTGTCCCGATTGGCCACGTAGATGTTGCCATCTTTTCCTGCACCCACCAGCAAATGGTGAACAGCGCCTGTACTGTCGGTCAGATCCGGCAGAACCATCGCTCCACCTGATCCAAGGTCCGTGTCAGCAGCCGATTCAGCGACGGTGTTGTAGGGCTCCCAGAAGTCAGCCACCGCCAGGCCAGAGGCCGACGTACTTAACTTGAGAATTGCATTGCCGTAGTCGCTCTTGGACGGGAAGCCGGTGCTTGTGAAACCGGAATCGAGGGTCCCATTCGCATCGAGCAGGTAGAGATAACCCGCGCTATCGGCAGAGAGGCCATAGCCGCTCATCCAAATGGAACCATCAGACCCGTTGGGGGTGAGATTCAGCACGGTGGACTGCTTCAGAGTGTTTTCGTTGTAGCCCAGAACCCAACCAGTGTAGGGCGCAATATCGCAATGGCTGGTCCATGCCGTGTAAATGGTTCCGTTTAACAATGTGAGGCCCACGCGTTCGGCATACTGCGCCGGGTCAAATACATTGATGCCATTGGAGCTGTTTATTCCGTTGCCGGGATAAGTCGCGGCGATCTCTGTCGGGCTTCCCGCAAGCTCAGCGCCTGTCGTCAGGTCAAGGGCATGGAGTCGGTGATGGTATGCCCCGTTGGCATCCTTCGTCATACCCACAACGAAAATCGCTCCATTCGTACCGTAGTTGCGGTCGATGACCGGTGTCGAGGTGATACCAATCTCCGGAGTGATCTGGTTACAGTTGCGTGGATCTGAAGTCGTTTCCCCGGCGCCGAGAACCGAACTCTTCCACAACTGATCACCCGTACTTGCATTCAATGCGTAAACACTGTCGTGCTCCGTAGCCACATAGATCACATTGCCTGTATGTGTGGAAGTACCGGTTTGCAGTGAGAGCCCGGAAACGTAGAGTGGCTGCGCATCGACCAATCCGTCTACAGGATAGTTGCCGAGGAGTCCAAAGGTCGTCGCGTTGACGTTGCCCAGAGTTAGTTTGGTTTCATTGCTGTAAAGGCCTTGCCGGGTGTTGCTGTCATGATACGTGAGAACGTCGTTTGGCGAAGACGTGGTCGGTGTATTTGCCGTCGGAGCGCTAACAGTTAACGCCAGCATTGTGGTATGTACAAGTGAGCCTGAAGTGCCGGTGAACGTGAGCGAAGCGGACGCTGCCACTACGGTGCTACCTGCAATCAGACTGAGGCTTTGTGACACACCGGGCGTGAGCATGAGAGTTGCGGGCGATGCCGTAACTCCTACGGGAAGCCCCGTAATACTAACTGCCACGCTGCCGGTAAAACCATTCACGGCCGTTGCCGTAAGAGCGATTTGTGAGCCCGAGCCACCGATCATGATCGTCTGTGCTGTGGGCGCAACGGCCAGGGTAAAGTCGGGGGCCAGAGCCACATTGAGCGCAACCGTTGTGGATCCGGTTGTGGACCCACTGACTCCCGTAAAGGTAAGGGTAGCCGTGCTCGCCGTCGCACTGGAGGAAGCCGCAAGCGTGACTTTCTGGGCCGTGCCGGGTGTGAGACTGAAGGTCGAAGGCGTAGCGGTAATGCCCGTCGGCAATCCCGCGAGCATAACGGGAACTGCTTGACTAAAGCCATTTGCCGCAACGGCCGTAACGTTGACGGTTGCCGAAGAACCGGCGGTAAGTGCCACCGTCGCAGGGGTTGCGGTTAGCGTGAAAGTCCCAGGCGTGGACGACGAGCAGCCGACCAGGTCGAAGGCGAAAGCGAGAAGCACTGTAAGCGAAAAAACTTTCAGGATGGTACGCATGATGTGGATCTCCACGGGAATACCCATGATCGAGCTTGCAATACGTGCTGTGGTCTGTAGGACGTACGTCAGGAATCGACAGGGCGAAGCGTGGGTCGGGAAAGCGGAATAACTTCATTGTTGCCAATGGCCGACGATGGTTGCACTACTGCATACCTTTTCCTGGCCGCGGAGAAAAGCTCCGGTAAAGCAAGGGCAGAATGTAAAGCGTGAGGATTGTGGCAGTGACGAGACCGCCAATAACCACAGTTGCCAGGGGCCGTTGCACCTCTGCACCGCGGGAGGTTGAAACAGCCATGGGGATAAAGCCCAGGCTTGCCACGAGAGCCGTGATCAAGACAGGCCGCAGGCGGTCGGTGGCGCCGTTTCGCACAGCCTCTTCCGTCTCCTGACCACTCTCGCGCAGGGCATTCATGTGACTCACCATAACGACACCGTTCAGAACTGCGATGCCGAATAGAGCGATAAATCCAACACTGGCGGACAAGTTTAAATTGATGCCCCGCAACCAGAGCGCCGCAATTCCGCCGACCAGTGCGAGCGGAACAATCATAAGGATCAGCAGCATCTGTTTTGCGTTACGGAATGTGGCATACAGCAGGCCAGCGATGAGCAGAAGCGATACCGGAAACACAATCAACAGACGAGCCTGCGCACGCTCCTGATTCTCGTATTGCCCACCCCACTGCAGCTGATACCCCGGGGGCAGGGCGAGTTGCTTCGCAATCGCTTCTTCGGAAGCTTTAACGAAGCTGCCGAGATCCCTGCCTTCAACATTGGTGGTCACCACGGCTCTTCGGCGAGCTTGCTCGCGGTTTATCACAATGGGGCCCCGCACTTCCCGAATCGTTGCGACCTGGTCCAGTTGTACCAGTTCACCATTCGGTGTTTTAAACTGAAACGCGCTCAGTGCCTCCGGGTTATTACGCAGGGTCACGGGTAGGCGAAACGCAATGGGAAAGCGCTCCTCTCCCTCGATCATCTCGGAAACCTGCTTGCTTCCATAAAGAGTTTCGATCACCTGCTGAACGTCGCTTACCTTCACGCCATACCGGGCTGCGGCTGCGCGGTCGATCACGATCTGCAACTCCTCTGCACCAGAGATCAACTCCATCTGCGTTTCTGAAGCGCCCTTCACCGCTTGCAATATGCTTCGAGCCTGTTTGCCAAGCTGTTCCAGCGTGTTCAGATCGGGGCCAAAAATCTTCAGAGCGGCGTCACCCCGTGTACCGGTAATGGTTTCATCCATGCGCATTTCCATCGGCTGCGTGAACTCGTAATCCACGCCCGGAATATGGCTCAGCTTTTCCTGCATACGATCAGAGAGCTTCGCCTTCTCCGCCGGGTCCTCGTCCTGCACCTTCTTTGTGTAGGTGATGTAGGCATCGGTCTCATAGACGCCCATCGCCTCGGTCGCCAGATCCGGTCGACCCATCTTGCTGACGACGTGTGTCACCTCCGGGAAACTCATGATGACGCGTTCGATCTCATTCTGAATGCGTATGGATTCCGTAAGCGAGATGCCCGGCAGCTTCTTGGAAGTAATAACCAGCGAACCCTCGTCCAGCTTGGGCATGAACTCCGTGCCTATAAATTTCAAGGAGCCCAAAGCGATCACGACGGCCAGGCCGGACAAAATCAGTATGAGCTTGCGATGCGCTTCAGCGCGTGCCAGCGAGCGCGTGTAATGCCCGCGGAGCCGATCGAACCAACCCTGTTTCCTGTTGCGCATCAGGCCCGCCCGGAGCAGGCGTGCACGATGCCGAAGCGCAAGAGAACTCAATGTGGGCACAACAAAAAGGGCGAGAAACAGCGAACCCGTCAGAGCCGACACGACCGTGACAGCCATGGGCCGAAACATGCGCCCCTCCAGGCTCTGCAGGGTGAGTACCGGTAGGTAGACCGAAATAATGATCAGCACACCGAAGATGATCGGGCGTGCCACCTCCTTTGAAGCAGCGCGAACCGTTTCCAGAACGCGGCGATCGCGCTTCTGCTTCAATTGCTTCCGGGCCTCCGGATCGGTTTTGCTCGCGGACGCATCGTCTTCCTCCTCCTCGTTCGACCCGGTTTCCAACTTGTGCATGCAGTTCTCCACCATGACCACCGAGCCGTCTACGATCGTGCCAAAGTCGATGGCGCCCAGGCTCATGAGGTTTACCGAAATGCCGAAAAGGTCCATTCCGATGAAGCCAAACAGCAGCGAAAGCGGAATGGTCACCGCGACAACAACCGCTGCACGCCAGTCCCCAAGAAAGATCAGCAGGATTACCAGCACCAGCACGGCGGCTTCGATGAGGTTGTGTTCCACCGTGTGCGTTGTGGCGTCAATCACATCGCTCTGGTCATAAAATGGAATGAGCTTTGCACCTCCTGGCAGGTGCATTTGGGCAATCTTGTCCTTGACCTCCTGGATCAGCTTCTGACCATTCTCTCCTCGCAGGATGATGACCATACCGCTGACGGTCTCCCCTTTCCCGTCGTGCATGACCGCGCCGTGCCGCAGCATGGGCTCGGCTCCAATACGGGCCACCTGCCTCAGCAGAACGGGGACACCGTTGACCGTGCTCACAACCGTGTCGCCGAGATCCTTTACATCCGTAGCGCGCCCGAGCCCACGAATGGTGTACTGCTGCTCGGCATGCTCAATGTAGCTACCGCCGAAATTCGCATTGTTCTCTGACACTGCCTGCAACACTTCATGCAGCGTGAGATTGTAACGGCGCAGCGAATCCGGATCCACCTCAATGGTGTACTGCTTGGTGTAGCCCCCCCATGAATTGATTTCGCTGATGCCGGAGATGGTTTGCAGCGCATAACGTACCGTCCAGTCGTTCAACGTCTTTTCCTGCATCAGTGACAGTTGTGGCGACTGAACAATGTATTGGTACACCTCACCGAAGGCCGTGGCCATTGGACCCATCAGGGGTTGCAGGCCGGACGGCAGGCGTCCCTGCAGTTGATTGATCCGTTCAGATACCAGCTGCCGCACAAGATACTTGTCCAAGCTGTCATCGAAGATGATCGTCACCATCGAAAGCTCAAGCTTGGACGTGGAGCGCACCATCTGCAGCTTCGGCATGCCCATCATCGCCGTCTCGATCGGAAACGTGACGAGCTGTTCCACTTCGACGGGCGACATACCAGGGCACTGCACCGTGACAACGACCTGATTATTGGTTAAATCCGGAAAAGCTTCCAGCGGAAGGCGCAGCATGACCGCGACTCCACCGACAAGAAGCGCGAGCAGCATCCCGGCAACCAGCCAGCGATTGTCGAGCAGAAAGTTCATCACCTTCCCCATCGCTTAGCCCTCGCCGACACTGCTCTTCAACAGCGCTCCTTTGACCATAAAGGCGCCGTCGACAACAATCTGTTCGCCAGGATTCAGTCCCTCGCTCACTTCCACCATCCCCCGCGCGTGTGTTCCCAGCTTTACCGCGCGCACCTGAAACGTACTGCTGTCTCGAGTCACAAAGACGACCTGCAGACCGTTAACATCCTGCACGGCAGCTTCCGGTACAAAGACGCTCGTGTGGGTAGCCGGCTCGTCAATGCCGGCCGTCGTGAACATGCCCGGCCGCAGACGTGTGCCCGGGTTCGGTACAGATAACCGCACCGGTACCGTACGGGTCTGCGGATCCAGTTGGTCCCCCAGCATCGTAACCGTGGCAGCAAAGTTGGTACCGGGATAGCCCTGGGTCGTGACATTGGCGCTGGCTCCGCGGTGCACGAGCGACAGATCCGCCTCGTTGACCGCAGCCATCACCCACACCGTGGAAAGATTTGATACCACGAAGGCTTCGTCACCGATGTTCAGCACCTGGCCCGGCGTGACCTCGCGCTGGATCACGGTGCCACCTGAAACAGCGCGAATCGGGATCAGCTCGCGGGTGTACAGGTTGGAGGGCGTCAGCGAATCAGGTGACACCTGCAGCAACTCGGACAGGTGCTCTCGTTCCATGTGCACGTTGGCCTGCGCATCCGCGAGGTCCTGCTGTGCCTGGCGCAATCCCTGGTCCGCACGCTGCGCCTCCTCCTGCGAGGCAACCTGCAGACTGAAAAGGTGCTGATAACGTTCCCGGTTCAGCTCGGCAAAGCGCACGGCAGAGGTTTGCCGGGCAATGGCGGCATAGGCTTGCGCCAGGGCACCTGCCGTCTCATGGACCGCGTGGCTGTGCATCCACGCCAATGTCTGCCCGGCATGCACATGGTCCCCCGGCAGTACCAGCACCTGTTCGATCGGCCCCTCAGCGATGGTGCCAATATGTTCCGTGTGCTTTTCATCCATGGTGACCTGCCCGGCAACTACAAGCTGTCTGGCCATACTCCGCACCTGCACCGCACCCACCCGAATTCCTGCCCGCCCCTGATCCGCCTCTGGAATCTTGACGAGATCGACCGGCACGGAAGCCCCGTTCTTCGCCTTGCCGCTGGTGTCGGCTCCATTAGCCATCGTGTCGGACCCATTGGTCTTGCTTCCCTGCCCATTGGAAGTGGCGTTCTGCCCGCCCGGCTTGTCCGAACTGCCGCCCCCCCGGCATCCCAGGAATACCGGCAAAAGACAAAGTAGTAGAAAGGAACACCCACTTTTCATGGCTGGCCTCCATAGCTGAGCAGCAGACGGAGCGCTGCCTGCTGTAATTCGGCCTGGGCTCGCAAGGCATTCACCTCCACTTCGAATTCGGTTCGTTCCGCGTCCAGAAAGCGCAAGAGGTCCACACCGCCAATCCGGTAAGCCTCGGTGATCAGCCTCAAATTTTCAGTCGCCTTCTGCCGCATATCGGGTAGCAAATCCTGAATGATGTCCTGCTGACTGCGGTAATTCTCTTCGCTGAGTGCCACCTCGGCGCGCACCTGCACCTCCAGCGCGGCGAGATTCGCCCGGCTCAGTGCCACGCCGGCCTCGGCACGTTCAATCTCACCCTGGTTGCGATTGCGAAAGGGCAGGTCAATTTGCAAAGCGGCGTAGCCTGTGTTCACCGTCCCATTGCGCTTGTAGCCTCCCACTAGGTCCAGGTTCGGTACGCCCACTGCACGTTGTAGACGTGCATCCGCCTCTGCCACCCTCAGCGCCCCCCGTGCCGCCACCACATCGGGCCGCACCGCCAGCACAGCCTCCAAGGCAACAGGGGGCACCGCTGTGACATGCTCGAGCGAATCTGTGAGTTCCACATGGGGCAGCGGTGGAGTTCCCATGGCCTGGAACAACTCAAGCCGCCCACCTGCCGCATCTCGCTCGGCGACGCGCAGGGCGATGCCAAGACGGTCCCGCTCAATCTGGGTGCGCAGCAGGTCTACCCCGCGCATGGCGCCGGCATCCACGCGCTCCCGGTCATATTGCTCAATGCTGTCCACCGCGCTCATGTCCCCCTTTAGCAGAACGGCAATCCGCTGCAGGACGGCGGCGTTCCAATAGGCCGCGGCCACCCGACCCGCAATCTGGTTTCGCCGCAGCTCCTCTGTCGCCTTCGCCCGCTCCAGATTCGCCCTTGCCGCCGCCTCGCGCTTGTGGCGTTTTCCGTCCGTTTCAAAGGTCTGGCTCAGAAAGCCGTAGTCCTCGGTCTGCGTGGTGAAGTCGTAATCGTCTGCCCACGGCCTGAAGTCTTCCGACTGCAGAAACAGGCGGGGATTGAGTCCCAGCCCGGCTTGGCGCAGAGTCCCTCGCGCTTCCGCAACCCCCTGCTTCGCCACCTGTGCCTGTGGGCTGTTCAGGGCCTGCTCCACAGCTTGGTGCAGGCTGAGTTGCTGTGCCAACGAAGGTCCCTGGGCGAGATATAATCCAACCAGGCAAACGGACCAGGCAGGCCCGCGGAAACACCGCCACCGTCCCAATTGGACATTCCGATTCATCCCGTTCTTATCGGCCTCCATCTCCATAAGCTCATTCTCACGCCCAGGTAGCACTTAGAGGTTGCCTCGATGGTGTGTGCGATAAACAAAATGGCCGATCAGCCAGCCTGAAGCCGCTCCCAGCAGCACGTCCGTCGGGAAGTGCTGCTGCGCCAGAACACGATTTACACTCAGGCCCGCAGCCGCTGTATAAAGAACGGCCTGCTGCCACGGCCTAGAATACTCGCCTGCCAGAACGGCGGCTGAAGACCATGCCACGATCGCATGACCGGACACAAAGGACGGATCGGAGGCCGCGTCCGTCTGAAAAAAGTACCCCCGCGCATTGTCCAGATAGGGCCTCTCCCGCAACGTAATGTACTTGATAGCTTCACTGGTAACGTAGCCGTTCACCATGGCCTCACCGGCCAGCAGACCCGCCTCCCGCTCGTGACTGACATGGCCGATTTCACCCAAGCCAAGCAGAACAATGGGAGCCCCGATGAAGACGCCGCGAATCACGTCGGAACTGGTCGCGTTGGAGGAGTTGAAGCCGGGGTCGTGGCTGACAGTTCCACGCATCACCCTTGTGTCAGTCGCCAGTGTGGCCGCGGTGGCCGCTGCGAGCGGCAAAAGCCAGCGAAGATCGTGTCTTCCCAGCCTTCCCGGGGACTTCACAACGTTCCACTCATCTTTTACGATACGCAACGGCGTGCCGGCCAAGGTAAGCTCCGGCGGGTTGCCGGTAGGCCGGGGTGACAACGCCTGCGCCAAGCCAGCGACTTCATGCGGAACAGACCCGGCGACGATATCGTCCTCGCTTGGGGAGGCTGCCGCCATAAGCCTGCCTGATCGAACCATGCTCTCATCCGGTCCGGGGATTGCTCGGTCCAAGTGGGCCTGCGCCGACGAAATACCGGGGTCCTGACCAAAGCACGCCGGCGCCGCAGGGCAGAGGAACATAAGAAACAGGAACGCAAAACAAAGGTCCGCCCGCGCAGGCTTCGCGCAAAAAGCGTGACTAAAGGGAGAAAAACGCAGCATCAGAAAATGTCTCCACCAGGCATACACCGGCGTTCTGTGTGCTGCTGGGCGCTTGCATGGATAAACTTGGGGACAAAGCACATTACCGTGCTGTCAGTTGACCTCGAACCGCTTGGGATAGCGGATCTGCAGCTTGGCTCAGCAGAAGGGAAACGGCCCACATCTGCTGTTCGTTCAGGAGACTGGCGTAGGCAGGCATGCCGGCAAGCCGAATCCCATTCTTTACCTTCCAATAGGTCTCGCCCACCGGGTCATCGCTCACGCCTACAACGCCCGGGCGGTGAGAGGCCCATAGCTGCGGCGCCGGCGGATAGATGTGATTCGCAATCTCTGCGGTATGCCCCGGCAAACCGTGGCACATCGCACACTGCTGCCGGTAAACGACGGCACCGGATGCAAGTACCTCCGGCGAAGGTGCCACAGGCGAGGAAGCCGGCATTTCACGCTTGATCCGGGCGTTAAGGGGAATGTGCACGATCGCCTTTTCGTAGGGAAAAGCCGGATCAGTAACGGCGACCGGGACCGCACCGAACTTCAGGTAGGCAAATCCAAACAGGGGCAGTACAACCAGCCCGGCCATGAAACAAATTACTCCCAACCAGATCCTGTTCACAGCCACTTCCCTCGTCAATGCGGCATCCAGATTCGTTTGTAGCCTGCGGGGATGAAGCCAGGCTGGCGCCCGCATGACAATCTGTTCATTTTGCCGCAGCATCAAAGCAGGCTTGGCTAGGATGACCTTATGCGAGTGCTGGTCATCGAAGACGATCCGGGCATAGCGGAGTTCGTCGCCCGCAGTCTGCGGGATGCGGCCTACACCGTGGACGTCGCCCGGTGCGCCGCACAGGCTGAAGCCTTGGTGCTGGAGCAGCCATATGATGTCGGAATCCTGGATCTCGGCTTGCCGGACAAAGACGGCCTTGACCTCATCGGGGAACTTCGATTGCAGGGTTTCACCACGCCTGTGCTCATCCTGTCTGCACGGCGATCCGTCGACGATCGTGTACGTGGGCTCGAGAAAGGCGGCGACGACTACCTCGTGAAGCCCTTCGCGGTTGCGGAACTCACCGCCCGCGTGCGCAATCTCATCAAGCGGTCCGGGACCGCGTCACAGGTAACTACGCGCTACCGAATTCTCGATCTGGAGCTTGATATGCTGCGCCGCGAGGCGAGCCGCGGCCTCCGAATGCTACGCCTTACCTCGCAGGAGTTTTCCCTCCTGGAATTCTTGTGCCGTCATGCCGGTCGCGTTGTCACGCGGTCCATGATTCTTGACGAGGTCTGGAAAATGCAGTTCACCCCGGATACAAACGTCGTGGACGTACACATCTACCGCCTGCGCAGCAAGGTCGATGGCGAAGGCGAGCAGCCGCTGATCCGTACACTTCGAGGAGTGGGCTATGTCCTCAAGGATCGGTAGCTACACCACGGGAACGGCGGCCTGGCGCATCACGGCCTGGAGTGCCTTCGCCTTCGCCATCGGCACGGCGGTTGCGTTCCTGTTTCTGCAGAATTTTCTCGCCAATGACATCCAAAGCAGAGCGGACTCCTGGCTGTCCGGCGAATTGGGTGTTCTCGCAGATGTTGCAGAGCACACACCCGCAGACCAGCTTCACACCGCCTTTGTGCGCGAAGTAGCCGAACTCGCGAGCCGCGAAGTTCCCCATGACACGCCCGGCGCCATGGACCGCAGCGTCTTCTTTCTGGGGCTCAGCCCCCAGGGCTCGCTGAAGTACCGCACGGGCGAAGGTGCTACGGAGCCGGCGGCGGCCATCGTCGCAAATGCTCACATCGTTCCGGGACATCCTCGCAACGTGGTGGTTGCCGGTTTCGCGATTCCCTTTCGCGTGGCATCCCATTCGCTCGCAAATGGCGACCGCATCTATCTGGCCCTCTCGACAAGCTACGAGCGATCCGTCCTGCAACGCCTGCGGCAACGATTTGCCCTGCTGTGGTGCGGCATGATCGCTCTCGGTAGCCTGATTGTCTTTGTGAGTACACAACGCATGCTGCGCCGGGTAGAAATCATCACCGTCACGGCAGCCCAGATCGGCCGTGGCAATCTCACCAGCCGTGTCCCCGTTTCTGATCGCACTGATGAGATCTCCCGTCTTTCTTCCACCCTGAATGGCATGCTGGACCGGGTTGAAACGGCGGTACAGCAACTGCACACCATCGCTGATTCTGTCGCACATGATCTTCGCAGCCCACTGACGTCTATGCGGGGCAAATTGGAGCTCGCCCTGATGAGTGGACAGCCAGGGGTTCAAGAAGAAGCCATCGCCTGGAGCATCGATCAACTGGATCGCCTCACATCCCTCTTTGCAATGTCCCTTGACGTGGCAGAAGCCGAAGCGGATGCATTGCGCCTTCGCAAAAGTGCGGTCTCCCTCCGGTCAATGCTGCGGGCCCTGACCGATCTGTATGGACCCACCTTTGCCGAAGCGGGCATCGAGTTGGATCTGCATAGCCCCTCTGAAGTGTTGGTGCACGCTGACCCCGCTTTGGTCCAAAGAGCACTGGCCAACCTGCTCGACAATGAGATTCGGCACCTCCGTCCAGGCAACAGGGCCCTGATCTCCGTTGAACGGCACGGCAGCTTCGGCCGGGTCACGGTGCAGGATACAGGGGCGGGCTTCCCGGCAAATGTTTTGCCCCGAGCCTTCGAGCGCTATGTCAAAGGTGAGTTGTCCCAAGGACACGGCCTGGGGCTGGCCTTCGTCGCAGCCATCGCCCGGAGTCATCAGGGGCGAGTGACAGCCACCAACAACGAAACCGTCGGCGCGTGTATCACTTTTGAATTGCCTCTCTGCTAAATCGGGTCAACAACCTCGCCCCAGTCAGGATTTTTTTGTAGATCCCATCCAGAACTCCTAGAAAACTCCTGGACCTGCGCTTGTGCCGTCGCCGTGGTAATCATCGCGCAGGCGTCCACTTTCGAAGGTTCGCGGTAGCCTGAACAAGCGCCCATGCTGCACATCCGACCCGCCACACCCGCCGACGTTCCCACAGTCCTGCGCTTTATCCGCGAACTCGCCACCTATGAGCGCGAGGCCGACAAGGCGGTCGCCACCGAAGCTGATTTGCTGCGGGACGGCTTCGGGCTCGATCCGGACGGACGACCGCTCGAGCCGCAGCCGCCAGCACGCTTTCAGGCCTTGATCGCCGACTGGACAGGCCCTGAAAGCACGACCAACCCCGAAAGCACGACGGAACCCGCCGGCTTCGCCCTCTACTTCACCAGTTACAGCACCTGGGTGGGCCACCACGGCATCCGCCTGGAAGACCTCTACGTCACCCCAACCCTTCGCGGACAGGGCATCGGCCGCGCCCTGCTGACAGCCCTGGCCCGCATCGCGCTAGACGAAGGCTGCAGCCGCCTGGAATGGGACGTTCTCACCTGGAACGAGCCCGCCATTGCCGTTTACCGCCGTCTCGGGGCCACGATGCAGGAAGAATGGCGCATCATGCGCCTCAGCGGCAAAGCATTGCAGAAGCTGGCAACTGCCTGAGCAAGCGCGGAACCCGTAGCCATACCGGATGGCCAATTCCAGGTCACCAGGATGCGATTTCACGCGACTTATCCTGTTCCAACCGGACGCTTCGGTTTGCAGCTAGGCTCCCGTCTTACTTTGGATCTCGGCTTTGCCTCCACCGTTTCGCTTGCACGTCACTGTTCCGCATTTCACTATCTGCAGCACTGGCGTACGCTGCCTTCTATCACAGCAGGAGTCAAACGCCACATGCTCCGTCCTCTTCGCGTCTTTTCCATCTCCATTTTAGGTATGTCGCTCGCGTTGCCCGTCACTCGCTCACAGGCGGTCGCACCTACCGATTTTGAAGTGGCAACGATCAAACTCAGCAAAGATCCCACCGGCAACAGCTCCGGCATCCGGACGGGGCGGGGTGAACTAAACGGGATTACAAGAGTTCCAAGTGATGAGCACGCCACGCTTGATGCTCTTAGGACCAGGAAAGTCCTCGTAACTTCGATAGCGTGAATGAATCTCTCACCTCACCTTGAAGTGCAGCCGCAGCTTCAAAGCAGGGTTCTTCATCCCAACTGGCAGAGAATCAAACTTTGTATCTTTGACCGCCGCCCAGGCAGCTTTGTTCAGCGCCGCGTCACGTGCCGGATCATTCAGCCGCACCGCGCACCAATGGTTGCCAGTTCCCGTTCAGGGCGCTGACCAGGTGCTCAAAATAAGGGTTCAGGTCGACGCCGCCCTTGTCGCTCAGCATGTCGACTGCGATCTCCGCCCTCGGCAAGGCGGATAATGCGACCTGGGGAGGCTGTGTCTGCCCGGGCAGGGAAAGACCCAGGGTTGCAATCGCCAGAACGGGAAGGCGTGTCCACATCGTCATGCCTTTAAAGCTACGCCCCGGCACTCCCGCCCCGCAACGGAAAACCCCGTATCCTGAAGGAGTGATACACATCCACGTCATTGGTGGCGGACTCGCTGGCCATTGCCGTACCTGCCGGAGCAGTTTATGAAGCATATTCACGTGATCGGTGGCGGGCTTGCCGGCCATTGCCGTACCCGCCGGAGCAGCCTATGAAGCATATTCACGTGATCGGTGGCGGGCTTGCTGGCCCTGAGGCCGCGCTGCAGGCCGCCGCCCTCACCGCCGGCACCGGAATCCGGATTACGCTTTCCGAAATGCGCCCGCTGCGCTCGACCGAGGCGCACCAGACCTCTGATTTTGCCGAGCTGGTCTGCTCCAACTCGCTCAAGAGCGAGACCGAAAACTCCGCGCCGTGGCTGCTGAAGGCCGAGATGCGCCGTGCCGGCTCGTTTCTCCTGCAGGCGGCCGATGCCGCCGCTGTGCCTGCGGGCAACGCGCTGGCCGTGGACCGTGCCGAGTTTTCTGCACGCGTTGCCGACCTGATCACGGCGGAACCGCGTATTGAAGTGCGCCGTGAGGAGGTAATCGAGCTTCACGAAGACGATCCGGATACGATCACGATCCTCGCCAGTGGCCCGCTGACCAGCTCACCGCTTGCCGCCGAGATTCAGCGCCTCACGGGTGCCGACCACCTCGCCTTTTACGACTCCATCTCCCCCATCGTCGACGCCTCCACCATCGAGATGGACAAGGTTTACCTCGCCGCACGCTGGGACAAGGGCACCGCAGACTACATCAACTGCCCCTTCACCAAGGACGAGTACGACCGCTTTCTCGACGCCCTCCTGGCGGCCGAGCACGTCGAGCCAAAGAGCTGGGAACACCTGCCCTTTGTCGACGGCGTCCTGGGCAAGTATGAACAGGCTTCCGAACCAGAATCGGATACTGCCTTTCCTCCAGCTTCACCCGAAATGACCGGGAACGAAGCGCCGCAACCGCCCGCGGCACCCACAAAGCTTCAGTATTTCGAAGCTTGTCTTCCCATTGAGGAACTCGCGCGCCGCGGCCGCGACACCCTCCGGTTCGGCCCCATGAAGCCTGCCGGGCTGACCAATCCCAAGACCGGGCGCTGGCCCTATGCCTGCGTGCAGCTTCGCCAGGAGAATCTGCGCGCTGACAGCTATAACCTCGTCGGCTTTCAGAACCACCTGAAATATGGCGCCCAGGCGGAGGTCCTGCGCCTTATTCCGGGTCTCGAAAACGCAAAATTCCTTCGCTATGGCCAGATCCACCGCAATACGTACCTCCACGCGCCCACACTGCTGACCGAGACCCTGCAGCTCCGCGCCCACCCGCGGGTCCTGGTCGCCGGCCAGCTTTCCGGGATCGAGGGCTACACCGAGTCCATCGCCGGCGGTCTGTTAGCCGGACGCTTTGCTGCCGCGCTCGCGTTGGGTCAGCGGCCGGCCGCCGCGCCGCGTGCCTCCGCACATGGCTCGCTCACGCACTACATTACTCACTGCGATACGAAACGCTTTCAACCTGCGAACATCACCTTCGACCTTCTGCCTCCGCTTGAAGAAGAGCTTCGCAAGCGCATCCGCGATAAAAAGGAGCGCCATCGGCTGCAGTGCGAACGTGCGCTGGAGGCTTGGGCTGGCTGGCTGGCCGGGACGCCAACAGCAGTCCCGCAACTTGTCTGATTGCGTCTGACGCCGGGCACCCGGACTGCATCACAGCCAATAGGGGGAAGCCACAATGGGCCTGTTCGGCAAAAAGAAAACATCCGCTGCGGGCAAAACGGAAAAGACCGGCAAAGAAATCAAGGTCATTGCCACCACCCGCGCCAAGAGCGGCCATGAAGACGCCGTCCGCAAGGGGTTTGCCTCGCTAGTCGAGCCCTCCCGCAAGGAGCCTGGCTGCCTGCGCTATGACGTGCTCGA
The DNA here is from genome assembly GCA_964248555.1 of uncultured Bryocella sp. Taxonomy (GTDB): domain Bacteria; phylum Acidobacteriota; class Terriglobia; order Terriglobales; family Acidobacteriaceae; genus Granulicella. Next base: position 5,592 of record CAXTZL010000022.1, on the reverse strand, counting down.
GGACCAGCACTATACCGGGCGCTTCTTCACCTATGAGGAATGGGCGAGCGAGGAAGCCCTCACCACCCATTTGGACGTCAACAAGGCCGACCTGCATAAGGTAAAAGCCATGCTCGCGGAAGATTTGCGTATCAGTGTGCTGAAAGCGGTTGGGTGATCCGTTCTAAAGAAGACGGCTTACTTCTGCTGCGCCCAAGGCATCTCCTTCTCGGGTTCACAGGAATAGGACCGAACCTCGGGGTGAGAACTTGGAATATGGGACAATTTCGCCGTTGCTCTGGTAGTTGCTCTGGCTCCCTTGCATCTTTCTCTATCCTCCGTGATAACGTGTTTGTGTCGTCTGCTCATCCGTCCTCATCCAACCGGTAAGGGCGCAACGCCGTTTGAAGGAGTTCGATTATGGCAACCCAGGTTGCGGCACTTCCGGATCGCTTGACCATCACCGAGGATGTTCTTCAACAACTGCAGCGGTTGGCGGATTCACAGAATATTTCGCTTTCCGAGGCATTGACACAGGCCATCAGAGTTTCCGACATGGTAGTTCGATCCGTGAACTCACCGGATACCAAGGTTCTCTTCAAGAGAGGCAAAAAGTACACGCAATTGAGCTTGGGCAGTCGTGCCTGAGGCCGCTCCAGGCGAGGTCTCCGAGACGGCGCGGCATTATGACGAAATCCCGCCAGAGGGCCTGACCCTCCCCATTAATGTCGTCCCGGCTGGTGCCGTGCGCACGGCCGCTATGCAGTTGCCGGTCGAAGACAGACCACTGCAAAAGCCATATTTGCCTGAAAAGCAGCGCGACTACGTTCGCCTGACCGTTACCGTCGGTCTTCTGCTGATCTTTGGCTACCTTGTCGTTTTTGCTTCCATCGAGAGCACCTCCTGGCCGAGCCATTGGCAGCAGACCAAGGAAATGCTGCAAATTATCCTGCCCGCCGTCACCGGCATTATCGGCTCGGTGATCGGGTTCTATTTCGGCTCCGCCGCTGCCAGCAAAAGCAACTCCGGCAACGACGCCGAGTAAGCATCGGGGACGACCCTGCATTTATGACGGCTCACGAAGAGCCCTCCGCGGTGCATGGCCCGGGGCCTCTCCTTCCACGCTTGCGGGCGTAAACCGCGTCTCCCTGCGCCAGAGCAGCGCGAACAGCCGGTCCAACTCCCCGGCCTCCGGAGCGGTCTCCTCAAACACCCGGTGTCCCTGGCCCAGCGCGTCGGCAATCTGCCGCAATTGCGGAAACCGTGCCGGAATCACCACCGCCTTTGAGCCGAAGTAGCGAAATTGCTCACAGAGCAGCGTGCGCGCATTACGGAATACGGGCTCCCGCCCCAGATCCCGGGCCAGATATCCAGGCTCCGTGTGCAGCCGCGACCGCCCCGCATGCACAATTCTCCCCGTCTCCGGATCCAGCCGGTAGATGCAATCCGGCCGCTGCCCAAACCCGTTTTCCAGCGCGTAATAGGCCCCGAAATCCAAGGTCCGCGCCACCTGCGCCGAATAGATCACAGCCCCCAGCGGATAGCCCTCCCGCTGCGCCAGGGCCACACTCGTGATCCCCAGCAAGCGGTCCCCGGGCTGCGCCGTACGCCGGATGGCGGGCTTGCAGATCGAAAGCGTGAGCAGCGGATCGGCACCGTCCAGAGGTGGCGGCACACAGGGGGCTCCTCCGCGGTCTGAGGTTAGTTTGTAAAGGTACGTGCGCACCGTTGTGCCTTCTTGCGTGATCTAGGCCTAATCCGCCTTCTTCTTATTCCGAGCCTTGATCTTGAACCAGATCGGGCTCCCAATAAACTTGAACGCCTTCCGTATCTCGTTCGATAAGAAGCGCTCATAACTGAAGTGCAGTTTTACATCGCGATCCGTAAACAGCACAAATGTGGGCGGTGCCACCGCGGCCTGCGTCATATAGTAGATCCGCACGCGCTTGGACATCGGCACACTCGCCCGCCCAAAATCCACCTTGTCCAGAAAGCGGTTCATGTTGCCCGTCGTGACCCGCTTGCGCCGCTCCCGCGAGACCAGTTCCACCTTCTTGAACACGTCGTTGATCCCGATGCCCTCAGATGCCGACACAAACACCAGCGGCGCATAATCCAGGTACTTCAGGTGATAGCGCACCTGCTCCTCGAAAACCTTTTTATCGGCTGGTGGCTTGCCATCGAACGGCCGGTTGCCGTTCTCATCGAGCATGTGTTTCGGCGGGGCCATCAGGTCCCACTTGTTCACCACGATGATGACGCTGCGCCCGCTCTCATGCGCGTAGCCGCCGATGGTGGCATCGGATCCCGTCACGCCCTCGGTCGCATCGATCAGCAGCAGCGCCACATCGGCCGCTTCCAGGTGCTTGCGGCTCATAATCACGCTCAGTTTTTCGGCCAACTGCGTGGTCTTGCCCTTGCGCCGGATGCCCGCCGTATCGATGAACCGGAAGTCATGACCCTCACGCGTGACGACCTCATCCACCGCATCGCGGGTGGTGCCTGCAATGGGCGAAACGATGGCGCGGTCGGTCCCGGTCAGCGCATTCAACAGGGTGGATTTTCCCACATTCGGCCGCCCGATGATCGCCACCCGCGTTTCCCGCGACACATGCTCGCCATGGCTGCGCAGCTTGCGTTCCCGCAGGATTGCCGGGTCCGCCGGCGCGTCTTCGTCTTCGGCGAGCACGTCGCTGAAATCGGATGGGTCGAAATCCTCTCCGGGCACAATCCGCAGCTCGACTCCATCGCCCCCCGTCGGTGCTTCAAAATCCGGCTCCCCCAGGGACGGTGCGTCGACGCCGGCAGGTTCATCGGCTGTCGCCGCCTCGCCCGCCAGCAGGGCTCCCAGCATCGACCGCGGTACCAGGGCGGCGCGGTCGCCAAAGGCATCGCCTTCGTCCTCGGCCAACTCGTCGGTGAGGGTATCCATCACCTCTTCCGGCTCTTCGTCCGCGGTCTCCCCAGCCTCAGCCGGCAAAACCTCCCACACCGCATCCAGCAGATCCCCAATCCCCGACCCATGCTCCGCCGACACCGGATACACATTCCGGAACCCCAGCACCCGAAAGTTCTCCGCCGCCGCTTCCATTCCGGCCGAATCCACCTTATTCACCGCCAAAAATAGCGGTTTTCCTCCGCGAATCAGCAGCCGCGAGAACTCCTGGTCCGCTGCCGTAATCTCCGTCCGCCCGTCGATCACCATGACGATCGCCTCGGCTTCATCCAGTGCCACGCGTGCCTGCCGAAAAATTTCGCTCGGGATAAGCGCCTCGTCATCCGGAATGACGCCGCCCGTATCCACCAGCCGTACCGTGCGCCCGCCCCACTCCACCTCGCCATAAATGCGGTCCCGCGTAATACCCGGCTCATCGCCCACAATCGACCGCCGCGTCCCCGTCAGCCGGTTGAACAGCGTCGATTTGCCCACATTCGGCCGCCCGCAGATGGCCACCAGCGGCAAACCTTCGAGATCATCCGTAGAAGATGTCCGCCGATGCCGTAGATCCGCGCTGAAGCTCGCCGACTCGCGGTCCGCCCCTGGCTCATTCTTGTCCGCCGACGTCTTGCGCGCTTTGCGCTTGCTCTCGCTGCGGCCGTCACTCCGCGTCTCCGCAGCAAATCCATCTTCCGGACGCGGGTGTGTCGCACTCTTCTGCCGTTTTCCGTCGGCACTGTTTTTCTGGATGTCGTTCCCGAGGGGAATCTGCGTCTTGCCCGCCGCGCCCAAACCCTCGCCGGAGGCCGCACCCGGTTTCCCCGCCGGCCGATCCTCCTCCATATCCCCCACAATGATCCGGTGCTCAAACTCCGGCGAGCGCGTCGGCGTACGTTTTGCCTTCTCCTCCGCCGCTCGCTTCGTCGCCAGCTTTTTACGGTTCTTCGGCGCCACCGCCCCGGTCACTGCCGACCCCTTGCGCGCGCCCTTCGCAGGCCCCTTGCCCAGCTTCGGCCGCGTACTCGCCTGCCGGTGCTTCTTGCCCATCCGCTTCTTGATCTCGCGCTTCGGTGCCATGTGAGTAAAAACCTCGTCATCTCATGGTCGCATGTGAGAGCATGGGCCCGCGCGGGCGAACAAACGGCGACTATCATGGAAGAACGCCGTGGCGACCTTTCCACAAACCGGAATTCCTGAGGTCGCCCGCAAAACGCCGCTCTCCGAAGCCGCCGCGAACGTCAAACTCCCCACTCTGCGCGACTTCTTCGCTAACGGTGGACTGCTAGCCAAATCCTCACTGAATTTCGAGCAGCGCCCCGGGCAGTACAGCATGGCCAAAGCCATCGAAGAGGCCCTCCGCGACAAGCGTCACCTCATCGTCGAAGCCGGCACCGGCACGGGCAAAACCCTCGCCTACCTGCTTCCCGCACTACGCTTCGCCCGCGAAAACAAACAGCGCGTCATCATCTCCACGGGTACCAAAAACCTGCAGGAACAGCTCGCCCTCAAGGACATCCCGTTCCTCGAAAGCATTCTCGGGCCCCTGCGCGTCTGCGTCATGAAAGGCCGCGCCAACTATCTCTGCAAGCAGAAGCTTTACAGCCTGCGCGACAACCCCATCCTCAGCGGCCTCGAAGATATCCAGCAGTTCCACGCCATCTCCCAATGGGAGCGCACCACCGTCACCGGCGACCGCGCCGAGATCGACGCGCTACCCGAAAACTCTGCGCTTTGGCCGAAATTGGACGCCCGCACCGAAGCCTGCCTCGGCCAGAGCTGCCCCAATGTCGAGCCCTGCTACATCACCGGCATGCGCCGCAAGGCGCTCGAATCGGACCTCATCATCGTCAACCACCATCTCTTTTTCGCCGACCTCAATATCAAGCAGCAGGTCGGCGAAGGCGTCGACGCCGGCATCCTGCCTGACGCCGCCGCGGTGGTCTTCGACGAGGCCCACGAGCTAGAAGATATCGCCAGCCAGTATTTCGGCATTGCGCTCTCCAATGCGCGGTTCGACGAACTCGCCCGCGATACCGAAAACATGCTCCGCGCCAAGAACGTCAGCACCTCGGCCATCGAGAGCGCCACCGCCCAGCTTCGCGACCGCTCCCGCATGTTCTTCGGCTCGCTCCCCGCGCCGCCCACGCACCTCGGGCGCCTCGAGTTCCTTGACCGACCAGACTTTCTCGAAGCCCGCGGCGACGCCTACCTCGCCGTCACCAACGTCCTTACCCGGCTTGAGGGCGAACTCGGCGGCCTGCGCGAGGTCGACGAGGCGAGCGGCCTCCGCAAACGCTCCGCCGACATTCGCAACCACCTAAAGTTCCTCATGGAATCCGAGGACAAAAACACGGTCTTCTGGATCGAACGCCGCGCCACGGCAAATCTCCGCAACGCAGCTCGCAACCCGGGTGCCCCATCTTCACCGACAGCTTTATCGTCGGCTAAGGTGGGTTCCACCGATCTCCCCCAATCCTTCAGCACCCATCTCCAGGCCACACCGATCGACGTCTCCGAGCTCCTCGCCGACACCCTTTTTCAGCGCTACCCTACCGTCATTCTTACCTCCGCCACCCTGACCGTCGCCGCCAAGGACGGCATCCCCGGCTTTGCGCACCTCTCCAAGCGCCTCGGGGTGCCCTACCCCAAGGAACTCGTCGTCCCCAGCCACTTCG
>CAXTZL010000021.1:0-23623 GCA_964248555.1 uncultured Bryocella sp. | reverse complement strand
TCTGGGGCATGATGCTTGGGTTTGGCGGCATCAACTACACCAACTGGCTTTACACAGCGTGGATCCCCGGCTACCTGCAAACGGCGCGCCATCTCTCTCTGTCCCGTACGGGCTGGGTCGCGGCCATCCCGTTTCTGGCTGGCGCGGCCGGCATGTTGTTCAGCGGCGTCGTTACCGATACTTTCAGGCACCGCGGTGAGGATCTCCTTGGTGTGCATCGGCGCAACCTGGTCGGGGGCATGGTGCTTTCCGCCGCCAGCACCTTCGCCGTCTCCCGCAGTCCGTCTACCTCGATTGCGGTCCTGGGCATCAGCGCGGCGCTGTTCTTTATCCATTTCGCGGGCACCTCGGGCTGGGGATACGTCCAGGTCGTCTCCCCGGAGCCGTACGTCGCCTCGCTAAGCGCGCTGCAGAACTTCGCCAGCTTCCTTATTGCATCGGCAGCGCCCGTCACGACCGGCTGGTTGCTGGACCGCACGCACTCCTTCACAATCGCCCTCGCTCTGTGCAGCGGTGTCACCCTGCTCGGGGCGCTCAGCTATGCCACGTTGGGCTACCCTGGCCCGACCCGCCGCATACGACCTGCCTGACCTCGTCGGCATCGTGTAGTGTAGGGGACGCGCGGCAAGCTCCTTCCACGCCCCGGGAACGACTCAAGCCCATGCCCATCTGTTCTCGATACCCACTTCTCCGCATCTGCACCGCACTGGAACCACGAGCACCTTCCCAAGCCCCGCGAAGCTGATGAGATCATGACCCGCTTCTTCACAACGCCTCGGGTCACTGGAGGCAGGCCTGCAATCCCCAGAGGCACCGGTCATAACCGGGCAACAGGACCTTGCGGCGCACGGTCGTCCAAAACCACAAAGCAGAACTGAGGCAAGAAAAGCGCATGGCGGCAACACGGCGACGTTTTTTAAAGACAGGCCTGATCGCGGGCGCAGGGTTTTCCCTGCCACGACTGGCCCTTGCGGCAACGGCGGAAGACGGTTTCGCCGCTGCTCAGGAGACTACCGGCGGCGAGGTCCTGGCTCCCGCGCAAGCTACGCAGGGAGCGTTGCCCTTCACTCGCGGCGTTGGCGTTTACCCCGGCGCCCCGGAGCAGGATTTCGGCCCCTCTCTCGCTCTCGACGCCACCGCGCCCTACCGTAATCTTGCCCTCCGCCGTCCCGCGTATCACTCCAGCGCCTACGACTACAACCTCACCGCGCAGCTGGTCACGGACGGCATCACCGAAACCCGGATGCCCACCTGGATTGTCACGGTTGTGGACGGAGAAATCCTGCCCAAACCGGAGCGCGAGATCCTGACGGATCATTTCGAGTCGGCCACGCTCGCACTCGCCGGCACCAGTCCCACCGTGGAGTTGCACCTGATGGGTGGAGAGCAGGCGCTGAAAATTGATCGCCTGGAGGTTTTCGTCGTGGTGCCCAGCAGCGTGGCGCCGGATCGGCTCAGTTTCACTGCTTCCACCTCCGAAGACGGCCACATCTGGACCAAAGCAGCGGCCGTACCCGGCAACAAGCCGCTGCCACCGGACAAGTATCCGCCCGGTCTTGCCAATGGTTCGCACCTGCTCAACGTCTCCCTTCCGCTCGGCGCTGCGGCCCCCAAACGTTACTACCGTATCGATCTCGGCACGGCGAGCGCTGCGGAAGCCACTGCCGGCACGGCGCAAGCCGCCATGGCCTCTGACGTGCCCTACCTTTCCTGGCGCATAGGGCAAATCGCCTTCTTCAACGGCGCCAGCCGCGTAAACGTCGGTGGTCCGTATAGCTTCACCAGCGCCTGGAAAAGCGCGGGGCTCGACGAAGAGTGGGTCTACGTCGATCTTGGCCGCCGTTTCACGTTTGATAACGTAAAGCTGCACTGGATCGCCCGTGCCGCCGAAGGCAAACTCCAGGTCTCCGAAGACGCCGGCAACTGGACGGACCTGCAGCCCTTGCCCGCCGCTACCTCCAGCCCGCTTGACGACATCAAGCTCGCCACCCCCGCGACCGGCCGCTACGTCCGCCTCCTCATGACGCGTCCCACCTCACCCGACGGCTACATCCTGAGCGAGATGGAGATCTTCGGCCATGGCGGATTCGTCCAGCAGCCCAAAGCCAGGCCCACAGCCAGTCCGGACGGCCGTGTCGCCATTGCCGGAGGAGACTGGCGCCTGCAGCGCGTTCCGCACCCCGCGGCTGGTGAGGCCAATCCCACAGCCGGCGAAATCCTTTCCGGCGAGAGCCTGTCGAAAGCGGGCTTCGCCGACGCCGACTGGATCGTCGCCACCGTGCCCGGCACCACGCTGACGTCTTACCTCAACGCAGGCGCCATTCCCGACCCCAACTTCGGTCAGAATCAGCTCCACATCTCCGATTCCTACTTCTACGCCGACTTCTGGTACCGCACCGCGTTTCAAATGCCCGCCGCTTCACACGGCCAGATGCAGAGCCTGAACCTCGACGGCATCAACTGGAAGGCCGAGGTTTACCTCAACGGCCAGCACCTCGGGCGCATGGAGGGTGGCTTTATGCGCGGCCGCTTCGACGTAACCGGCAAACTCATCACCGGCACCAACGCACTCGCCGTCCGCGTGCTGCGCAACGACACGCCGGGCAGTTGCAAGCAGAAAACTCTTGGAAGCGCCGGCAAAAACGGCGGAGCGCTCGGCGCCGACAACCCCACCTTCCACGCCTCGGTCGGCTGGGACTGGATCCCCACCATTCGCGGCCGCAACACCGGTATCTGGAACGACATCTACCTCACCACCCACGGCGCGATCACGCTTGAAGACCCGCTCGTCACCTCCACGCTGTCCCTGGCGGACAGCAGCCGGGCGGACATCACGCTGGAGGTCTTCGCCGTCAACCACTCCGACCGGCCCGCCTCCGGCACACTGCGCGGGACCTTTGGCAATGTCCGCTTCGAGCAGAAGGTCAGCGTTCCCGCTTCCGGCCGGCAGACGATCAAGCTTTCGCCCGCAACCCACAGGCAGCTCAGCATCAGAAACCCCGAGCTTTGGTGGCCGGCGGGCTACGGCGAACCGCACCTCTACGATGTCGCGCTGCGTATGGAAGGCGCGCACGGTGATCTGCACCATCATCTGACCTTCAAGGCCGGCATCCGGCAGTTCACCTACGACGAAAACGGCGACGCCCTGCACCTCTTTATCAACGGCCGCCGCTTCATCCCCCGCGGTGGAAACTGGGGCTTCGGCGAGTCCATGCTGCGCTTCCGTGCACGCGAGTTCGATATCGCCGTGCGCTACCACCGCGACATGCACTTCACCATGATCCGTGACTGGGTCGGCCAGATCGGCGACGAGGCCTTTTATGAGGCCTGCGACAAGTACGGTGTCGTCGTCTGGCAGGACTTCTGGCTCGCCAATCCGTGGGACGGCCCGGTGCCCGAGGACAACGCCATGTTCCTCGCCAACTCCCGCGATTACGTCGCGCGCATCCGCCGCCACGCCTCGATCGGCCTCTACTGCGGCCGCAACGAGTGGTACCCGCCGGAGGCCCTGCAGGCCGGCATCAAGCAACTGCTCGCGGACTTCCATCCCGGCATCAAGTACATCGGCAGCTCCGCCGACGGCCCCGTAAGCGGCCACGGTCCGTACCACGCACTCTCGGTACCCAACTATTTTCGGCTGGCCGACAAAAAGTTTCACTCCGAGATCGGCGCACCCGCAATTCCACCGATCGAAAGCGTACGCGCCATGATGCCGGAATCGGCCCTGTGGCCGCAAAGCCTCGATTGGGGTCTGCACGATTTCACCATGGAGGGCGCGCAGGGGGCTACTGCCTTCAACACGCTCGTGGCCGAGTCGTACGGAGGCGCGAACAACGTCGAAGACTGGGTCATGCTGGGCGAGATGGTCAGCTATGAGGCCTACCGCGCCATGTTTGAAGCACAGAGCAGGTATCGCCAGGGACTCCTGCTCTGGATGAGCCATCCGTGCTGGCCTTCATTTGTGTGGCAGACGTATGACTTCTACTTTGCGCCTACCGCCGCCTACTTCGGCTGCAAACTCGGCGCGGAGCCGCTGCACATCCAGTGGAACTCCTACGAGGAGACCATCGAGGTGGTGAACTACAGCGCCGGCCACCGTAAGGCGCTGACGGCCACCGTCGAGGTCCTCAACATGAATGGCAAGAGCATGATGCAGCGTTCCGTCCCCGTCAGCAGCCCCGAAGATTCCACGGAAACGCCCATCCACATGGAGTACCCGGCAGGGCTTTCGCCCGTGCACTTCCTGCGACTGACGCTGACCGAAAACGGCAACGTGGTGTCCAAAAACTTCTACATGCGCGGACTGGAACAGGCCAACTACCGCGACATTCGTACGCTGGGCAAGGCAACCGTGCGCCTCACCACCGATGCACAGCAGCGGGACGGCCGCTGGGTATTGACCACGACACTGGTGAACACGGCCTCGGTTCCCGCGGTGTTCGCGCGATTACGGGCGGTGCGCGAAAGCAGCGGTGATCGCATTCTGCCTGCATATTTCAGCGAGAATTACATCTCCCTCATGCCCGGCGAAACCCGCACCCTCACCACGGAAATCGACGTAGTCGATGCCCGCGGCGAAAAGCCAAAGCTGGTTCTGGAGGGCATGAACACCATGACGGCTTAGATCCAAGCCACCAGCAGGAAAGCCCCACATCGCAGGATGTGGGGCTCCTCTTACTTGAGTTTCGTCGTAAATCGAATTTTCTAAACTAGCTGGCAACGTAAGCCGGCGGCAACTCAGCCTCCTTGAACAGCGATCCAACGGCATCCTTCGACGAAACAGACGGCGTTCCGATGCCATCCAGCGGCCATTGGATCTTCAGCGTGGGGTCATCCCAGCGCACACAGCGCTCTCCGGTTGGGTAATAAAAACCGGTGGTCTTGTAGAGCACGTTGGCGGTCTCGGAAACGACCACGAATCCATGTCCGAAGCCTTCTGGTATCCACAGGAACTCGATCTCATCCCCGGTCAGGTCGAAGCCGGCCCATTTGCCGAAATCGGGTGATCCCGGTCGCAGGTCGACCGCTACGTCCCAGATGTGCCCGGAAAGTACGCGCACCAGCTTGCCCTGCGGCTCGCCCAACTGGTAGTGCAGGCCACGCAGCACGCCGCGCCGGGAATACGACTGGTTGTCCTGCACAAAGCGGTCAGGAAGTCCGGCCGCGGCAAAGCCTTTGGCGTTGAACACCTCGGCAAACCATCCACGGTCATCACCATGTTTTTTGGGCCGGACGAGCTTCACATCCCGAAGCGGGGTTTCAACAATCTCCATAAGGCTATTATGCCGAGCGATTCTCCAATTCGTAAGAACCAGCTCGAAAATGTCCGTGAACTTCTTCTGCGGTGCCCGGGAAGTCCCACAAAAGGCGCATCGCGAAGCACCATCCTATCGCACGGTCCCCACGTTATGCTTTTGGAAGTCTCCATACTCTGAGCCGCGAGAAAGTTGCTGTGTTAGGTAAGTACGTACTCCAGCGCCTTCGCAGTCTCCTGAGGCTAAGCCGCCGGGCGGCGCTCATCTCTCGTCGGCCGCCGGATCAGTGGTTTCGCATAGCCGTTCTGCTTTCACGGCTGCAGTGGGGCTTCTATCGTCTTGTCTGGTGGCGTCCGGACATTCTACTGCGCACCTCCGTGCTTCTGGATGTGTATCTTCATGAACTAAGCCAGCTGGGTGAATTTCCCATTCCGTGGCAGGTGGTGGGTGCCGAACACCTAAGCCAGGTAACTGACAAGCAGCCAGGCGGGGTGTTGTACTGTGCCGGGCATGTGCCGTTCTTCTCAGCGCATGCCCGGGTTCTGCTGCACCTGGACGCGGCTCCCTCGCTCGTCATCGCCCTGGCCGAAGCCATCGATGCGGAGGGCGGTTATCCCCTGCCCGGCCTGAAGAAGAGTATCCCCGCACTGCCTCCGGGTACGTCCAGCCTCGTGAGGGTATACCGCGCACTGCAAGCGGGCGGCACCGTGGGCTCCATGATCGACGCCTATCCCGGGGGTCCGCTGCGTCCCCAGCTTTTCCGACTGGCCGGAAAGACTAAAACCCGCATACTTTTCCTCTTCTCTGAACTGGATGAGGCGCAGGGCATGAAATTCACAGTAGCCCTGCCGCCCTACCCCGTCTGCGATACGGAAGATAAGGTGCAGGCAAACCTGAAGGCCTATGATGGCGAACGCCGGCGTATCCTGACCCGCTTCCGCGGCGATCACCCGGCATCTCAGCCCAGAAGCGGCTGATGCGCCTGACCGGCCCCTGCGCTCCCCTCTATGAGTAGCTCGGGAGCCACCCCTTCGGCCGTCCTCTGGTTCCCCATCTGATTCCCCATCTGGGCCGCCAAACGGCTCGCCAGCGGCTGACGAGCAAAGTACCCCAGATAGCCAGCCGTCAACTTGGCCGCCTCGCTTTCCCACGAAAAACGTCTTGCCTGCTCCAGGCCAGCAGCCACCAACCGCTCCGCCTGTAGCTGATTCCCCAGCAAGCGCGTAAGACAGCCGGCAATGGCGGGCACACTGTAGGGATCAATCAGCAGGGCGGCATCACCGGCGATCTCCGGCAGCGCCGTGGTGTTGGAGGTAATCACCGGCACACCCGAGGCCATGGCCTCCACCACCGGCATGCCGAAGCCTTCCGCGAGGGTGGGGTAGGCAAACACACGAGCGTAGCGATAGAGCGCAGGCAGTGCCGCATCGCTGACATTTTCCAGAAAGAGTACATCTTTCTCAAGACCGAGCTTCTTCGTTAGCGCAAAGATCTCCGCGAAGCCAAAATCACGCTGCCCGACAACCGCCAGCTTCGGCCGGGGCGAGGGGAGAGAAGCGTAGGCCTCCAGCAGCCGCAGGTGATTCTTGCGCGGTTCCAACCGGCCTACCGTGAGCAGATACTGCCCAGGGATCAGGCCAAGGCCTTCCACCAGTTCGAGGCCCTCCGAGCCGGGATGAAAGCGCCGCAGGTCTGCGGCATTCCAGATCACCGTGATTTTTTCCCGAGGTATGCCGTAGCGGCGAACAAGCTCCGCTTTCGAATATTCGCTTACGGAGTAGACGATGGAAGCCCGACGAGCAGATCGCCGTACCAACAGGCGCGACCGCAGGCAAAAAAGACGCGTGAAAAACTCTGGAAAGGTTTCAAACAAGATGTCATGCACCGTCAGCGCACTGGCACAAGGTAGCCGTGGCGGCGTGATGTACTGGCTGTGCAGCAGGTCGAGCCGGTACCGCGCGGCGAGCGACGGAAGCTGCCGTAGCAGGCGCTCGACCGGTGATTTGTGTGGCATGGCGACGAACTCTACATTGGGAGCCGTCAGCTTCGTGATCGTTCGCGGATCGCAACGGGCCACGTCAGCAAAGAAGAAGAACCGGCTCTGCGGCAGTGATGCGGGCACACGCGAAAACAGTTCAACGCAGTGCGTGCGGGAACCCTGGTGCAGACCCTCCAGGGTATGCAGATCCACGCCGATGCGGAGACGCGCCGTTCTTGCCTCGAAACCGTTGCTCTTTCGTAAAGTGCTGCTTCGTAAATTGCTGCCTTGTGAAATCATGCCGTTCCTCTGGTACGCGGTCTTCTCCCTATGCTCCGGTCCCCGCCGACGGCATGAAATCCCGAGGACGAGGCAGTACCACTCACCCACCCGTGGCACTCGCTGCCTCGGCCGTTCGCGGACCGAAGGCAACCGAGAGATCTTTCATTGCCGAGCGCAGCCCAGAACCATACCGGCGGTAGCCGCCGGCCAACAGCAGCCGGCAAAGTACGGGCAGGGCCCGCAGCCCGCGTTGCTGTACCTTCAAACGGCCCTGGAAGTAGCGCCGGCGCGCCTCCAACACCGGCAGCAGGCCCGCGCACTGCGGATGTGCCGCCATGGCATGCAGGCCATGTGTCAGCCGTTGCACCTCGTTCTGATAAAACGCATTTCGTCGCTCGCGCGCGATGCGCACCCGGGCCCCCGTACTCCACTGCCCCGTGCCCAGCTGTTGCTGGGCGTGCTGCCGGTATTGCGTCACTGGCATCGGCAGCCTCCCTGCCTTACCCATCACGCTGCCGACCATGCCAATCCATTCATCGTGCATCCATAGGGCAGGAATGGGCAGAATCATCGGCTTCAACTCCGCCCGAAAGGCCATCGTCGCGCCACACAGCACGTTGTAACGCCGCAACACCCGAAGCAGATTGCCTCCCGATTGCAGCAGCCGGTTGTCATCCGGACGAATGGGCAAACTGGAGTACAGCGTGCGATCCAGCGTGTGACCTTCACCGTCGATCAGAGACGCATCGCTGTACACAAAAGCAATGTCAGCATCCCGCGCAAACGCCCCGCGCGTCTGTGCCACGCGATCCGGAAACCAGATGTCATCCTGATCACACAACAGGATCACCTCGCCCCCGCAAAGCGAGATGCACTTGGCGAAATTCTGCGCCGGCCGCAATGTTTCTTCGTTGCGAAAGATGCGGACCGGAAAGGGGGCCACTTTTTGAAAGGCTTCCAGTACAACAATCGTCGTATCCGTCGAACGATCGTCGCAAACCACAAGCTCATCCGGACGTGTGGTCTGGTGCAGGATACTGTCGAGCTGAAACTGCAGAAAAGCCGCGCCGTTAAAGGTGCACATAGCGATCGAGACACTGGGAATCGAGGGCATTTTTGAGAATCGGTGCATGAAGTCGGTGAGCCTTTCCTGCAAGAGACCGGGTGCTGTCATTGCTATGCTGTACCAACGACACGCAGGAGCCAATCCCTCACACGAGCCATGCCGCCGAAGCAACCACACCCCGGAAGTGCGGCCGCAGCCATGGCTTCCCCGATGGATCGGATCACGCTGGATGGGCTTACGCTGGAGACCCAAGCAACGACGACCGCGCCTATTCCGGTAGCAAGTACCAGCGCGGCCCGAGCCTACTCACGCAACGTATTGATCAGTGCTGGCCGCATCGGCGTTTTCGCCTGCGCGGGCGTTCTGCTGCCCGCATTCCTCACGCATCACATGCCGACCTCTGTTTTTGGCGCCTGGACACTGATTCTGCAGATCTCGGCCTATGTCGGCTACCTCGAATTCGGCATTCAGATCGCGGTGGCAAAATACGTCGCGCAGTTCATCGCCGCCGACGACACGGAAAGCTGTCACCATCACGCCACGGCAGGCGTCGCCATCACGGTTGCAAGTGCCTCTCTGGGCCTCATCCTCAGCGTCGTCTTTTCCTTGCTGACGCCCCGCCTCTTTCCGGAAATCCCGTCTGCACTTGCCGGGGATGTGTCCCGCGGCGTCCTGCTGGTCGGCTCTTCCTCGGCGCTTCTGCTTGGATCCTCCGCCTTCGCCGGCATCTTTCTGGGGCTCCAACGTTACGGGGTGCCGACCTCCATTTCGATCGCAAACAAGCTCCTTTACGCTGTCCTGCTCATCGTCATGGTCGCGCACGGCAGCAGTCTCACCGCGATGGGCCTCGGTGTCGCCATCCTCAACACCGCTACGGCGCTTGGCCAGGGCGTTGCTTGGTGGTTCCTTGCACGGCAGGTCCGTGTCGGTCCTGCATGGCTGCGCTTTGCCGTGGTGAAGCGCGTGTTCAGCTATTGCCTTGTTTTAGGGGTCTGGACCGCAGGCCTGCTCATCATCAGCGGGCTCGATACCACGATCGTCGGCAGGCTGGACTTCGCCGAAACCGCCTTCTACGCCATTGCGGCCACACCGCTCACCTTTCTCTGCATGGTGCTGCAGGCGGGGCTCAACCCGCTGATGCCCGCCGCCTCCGCCCTCAGCGTCACCCGCAGCCCGCAGCAGATGGGCCAGACGCTGCTGCGAAGTACACGCTACGCTTACCTGATCCTGCAGATCTCCGGTCTGCCGCTATTCCTGTTCGGCTACGCCATTCTTCGTCTCTGGGTAGGCCCCGTGTATGCGCAGCATGGCCTTCCTTTTCTGCGCATCCTGGTGCTCGCCCACATCATTCGCAACCTGTGTGGCCCGTACGCCACCATGGTGATCGCCGTAGACCTGCAGCGCTATGCCACCTGGGCAGGTTTCTGGGAAGCCATCGTCAATCTCACCACAAGCCTTTGGCTCGGGATGCACCTGGGCGCGTTGGGGGTGGCGCTCGGAACCCTCATCGGTGCTGTCGTTGGTGTAGCCCTGCATTTCCTGCTCAGCATGCGCCACACCGCTGCCGCGCTGGCCATTTCAAGGCGTCAGCTGCTCCTCAGGGGACTTCTGCGCCCTTCCCTCCCGCTGCTTCCTACAGTGCTCCTCCTGCCGCTGTTCTGGCGACCGGAGATCACGGCCTTCACGCCCCTCTATGCCATCGCCTGGGCCGCAATCACGGGTTTCCTGATCTGGCGCAGTGCGCTGACCACGAAGGAACGCGACGCCGCGGTAGGCCTGCTCTCGAAGACACTGGGCAGGCTTGGGACCAGGGGCCTGCAGTCCGCATCGGGTGATCTACAAAGGTGAGATCGAACACTCCCCAGAAACAACTTCCAGCCGTTCGAATACGCATAGCCCGGCAGGCTAGGAGGAAGGGTCCAAAAGCCGCTGCGAGAGCTCCACATAGCGCGCAGCCATACCGCGCGTAGAGTAGTCCTGCTTTCGAAATCGAGCCTGCGCCCGTTGCACATAGCCCAGCAGTTCGTCCGCGCTACAGCCCAACACACGGTCCCGTAAGGCGAGGGGGTCGCTGGGCGGGACGTACATCATCTCTTCCGGGGAAAAGTAGGTCGGAATGCCTCCCGTGTCGCTTGACACGACCGGTACGCCCAGGCTCGTGGCTTCGAGCGCAACCGTAATACCGGAATAAAGGTTCGTCACCATCGGCACCACCACCACGTCCGCCCACCGGTACAACTCGCGAAACTCCTGCATACTCGGATTGCGAGGCACGCGCAGGTTCTTGTATTGGGCCGCTGTAGCGTCCGTAAGCCAGCCACAGATGATGACGACCTCGAAGCGATCATCATTGCCGAACGCCTCCAGCAGTGTCTTCCAATCACGCGTAGGATCAGACCCCATGGAGAGGATGCGACGCGGCATGTGAAGGGCGACCGCCGGCTCACTCCACGGAAAGGAGTCAAGCGAGATTCCAAACGGAAGCAGCATGGGCTGGCTACCCGGAACCAGTCGTCGCACAATATCCAGATACTGCCTGGAATGGAATGTCAGCGCATCGGCGCGGAGCAGAAGTTTCCGCAGCATCGCGCAACGCAGGGAAGAGAAAGTGTTCCACTTGTTGAAGAGCCAGACCGTCTGCGCGATGAGCCGGATGCGCTTGGTGCCGGGAATCAGCACGGGTAAAGCGCACACCGCGAGAAACTGCACCTCCTCCATCGTCCAGACAATATCGGCGGAGGTGATCAGTTTTCGATTGCGATAGGCGTGAAGAATATCGAACCCGAGCAGGCGGGTAAGGGCTCTGCGAACGAAATTGCTGAAAAACGACTCCGGCTTGTCTACCGAGTAGGTGAGACGCCAACCCATCGACTCCGCATGGTGGAACCCATACGGAGTCACGTCAGGAACCTCGCCACGAAGCGACTTCTGCCGGTAGCGCGCTACATCCAGGCCGTGCTTAAGATGTACATGCGCCGTGCGCTCTCCCATGAGGGCAGCCTAGCACAGGAGGGGGGTCAGGACGGCGACACAACGGGCTGGATTCCTCTCGTAACCCGTTTGTCTCCCCGTTATGGCGCAAGAGTAACCCAAAAACCCCAGGGTAGGCTACCCTCTGGTGTTGCTGTGTGTAGCCGGCCACGGCGGCTCCAGTCAAAAAAAGAACCGGCATCAGCTCCCCCTTGTTGAAAATACCCGTGATGACTCCCTGCGTCGCGGCAATCACCAGGGGCGTCCACAGCAGCGCCAGCCCCGCCATGGTCGCCTCAGGAAATCGAAGACGAAGCGCCTTCCATGCCGTCGCCAGCAACTGCAGTATAAAAAATGCGAACAGGCAAAGACCGCAGATTCCAGTCTTTACAAGCAAATACATATACCCGTTATGCGTGATGGGAATGTACTTGAACGACTGCGTTGAGCTGAGTTGCATGGCGATACCCAGGTCTACCAGGGCACCGCCTCCACCACCGAAAATTTTGTCGCCCGTGGGATAAGCCGCATAGGTTTTTTCCGCTCTGTAGGCCTCAAAGCCGCGCCAATGATTATTGATGTCGGCGAAGGTCTCATAGGCCCGCACCTTCACCTCGGAGCTGGAATTCACCACCTTGTTCATGAACAGGCCGAGCGGGCCCGAGCTGGCATGGGCAACGTAATAGCCACCGGCTCCCATCCCCGCGAGCAAAACCAGCAGGCCCATGCCCCCGCCGCCCACCATGCGGCGAATGACCGCCCGTGGCTGCAGGGTACAAAGCGCGCCCGCGGCCAGCATCAGAATGTGCGTACGTGAAAACGTGATCAGAATGGCCGCGGTAGAGGTGAGGTAAAAAAACGCTCGCAGCGTCTTCCACCGCTCCAGTCCCTTGGCCGGCAGCTGCGCCCTGCGCAACAGAAGCACCACGATCAGGGGCAGCATGGGAATAAAGGTGCCCGTGCCCGTCACCTCGCGGTAGGCGTCCACCGAGGACGCCGAAGCCAGGCTGTCACGATGCACGGCCGCATTCACAAGCGAGAACACGGCGATTCCCCCACCTGCCACCAACAATGGCTGCACAAAACGCTGCCACTGCCCCACGCGCTCAAACACCAGGTAGCCAAAGCTGAGATACACAATCGGCAATGTGAAATACCACAGGTCCTTGAAGAAGTCGGAGGCAGGGTGGTTGTAGGCGCCGTGGAGCGTCACGCAAAGCAGCAGCAGCGGAAAGATCAGCAGGGTCACCAGACCACGGGGCAGCGCAAGCTCGCGCGACCGCAACCATAGCAGCGCCAGGCTGACCAACAGTGCCAGGCCATAAGCGCCCATCTCCAGCGAGGGTAAGGAGCTGAGCGAAAGAGCCAGGCCGACCAGCAGCAGCAAGAACACTTTGCCCTCCGGCAGCTCAGTAGTGGTACAGAAAGGCCGACGCCAGAGCCACAGCAATGCCAAGGCCGCCGCCCTTCAGCGCCGCCCGCATCTTGTCGGTTGGGATGAAGACAATATCGTCAGCCATCAACACCGGGTCGGGCCCGGCATGCTGCAGCGCAGCGTTGTAGTTGAAGGCAATCTCCGTCCGCTTGCCATCGAGGGTGCGTACAATCTCCGCCTTGTTCGTAATACCCTCAAAGCCTGCGCCGCCTGCCAGCGTGATGGCTTCGGCCGCCGTGGTTGGCGTGGCCGTCTTCAGCTTGTACACGCCCGAAGTCTTCACAGCACCCACCACGTACACCACGCCAACGGTGCCCACCGCGACCGTGTCGCCGGGAAAGACCGGAATCGATCCCACCGGGGAGAGTCCCGGGTCGCTACCGAGATTCAATGTGTAGGACGTTTCCCCAGCACCGGTCGCGTTAGGACGGATCAGGGTCACCGAACGACTTGCCAGTTCCTTCAGCCCTTCCGCCTGCGACAATACACTGATCACCGTCGGGGTCCCAAAGGCTGAATAGTTTCCAGGCTTCATCACCTCTCCCGCCACCGTAACCACCTGCGAGGGCCGCTCGATCACCGTGACATGCACATGAGGATCGTTCACCATCGCATCAGACTGGAGCTTCTGGGCGATAGCAGCCTCCGCTCCCTCCGCTGTCATGCCCCGCAACGTGATGGACTTCAGCAAGGGCATACCCACCGTGCCGTCCGTATTGACTCGTGTCTTGTAGTCGTAGTGTTCGATCTCAAAGATAGAAATCGAGATCTCATCGCCGGAAGCCAGGACCAGGTCTGGCCGTTTCGCCTGCAGCAGAGCCGTGACCGTTTCAGCGGTTGCGGGCAGCCCCGGCCGCAGTGCAGGCTCATGCACGGGAGACGCCCCAAGGTACTGTGCACGCACGCTGGTCGCCAGGCAGAGCAGCAACAACGTCATCTCGAGGGCGCCACGACGAAGACTACCGAGAGGACCCTCAGTTCGCATCTGCTTCCCTCGCCGCCCCGGCATAATCGCCGTAGCCGTAGTAGCCATCACGCCCCTTGTACTCGTAATACTCAACCGAGTTCTTCGTCATGCCGTTGAATACAAAGCCATGGAGACGTGCCCCCACGCGCAACATCTGGGTTGCGGCGCGCCGGATCATCTTGCGGTTCGCCACGCCGTCCCGCACCACCAGCAGCACCAGGTCCACACTCGCCGCGAGCATGCTGGCATCGGCGATCGCCAGACCGGGCGGTGTGTCCAGTACAACGTAATCGAAATGATCCCTCGCCTCTTTCAGCAGAGCGCGCATGGCCTCCGAACCCAGCAGCAACGCCGGGGAAGGCACCGCCGGTCCACTGGTCAGCACCTGCAGCGACGGTAGGGCGGCAATGGTCTGGGCGCAGGCCCCCAACGTGCCGGCGCCGCTTAATACCGTACTCAGGCCCTGGTGGTTTGACAGCTCAAATTGTTCCTGCACGCTCGGACGTCGAAGATCCACATCCACCAGCAGCACACGCGCGCCATTCTGCGCCAGCACACATGCCAGGTTGCTTGAAACTGTACTCTTGCCTTCACGCGGAAGGGCGCTCGTGAACAGGAATGACTTCGGCGGGTGCTCCGCACGCGAAAGCAACAGGCCGGAGCGCAGCAGGCGGATTCCCTCCGCGAAGGGCGAGAGCGGCGTCTGCAACACCTCCACCGGCGGCTTCGGTACATCTTTCCCCGAAGCTCGACCACCAAGATCTTCGCCGCGACCCTGCTTGCGTTTCCATTTCCTCTCCCTGGAAGTGAATCGCGGCAGCACGGCGAACGACGGCAGACCCAGGTAACGCTCCAGATCATCCACACTGTGAACGGAAGTGTCAGCAGCCTCCGCCAGCATGGCCACGACAAAGGCCACGACCAAGCCAATCGCTAACGAGATGGCCAGGAGCACCAATGGCCCGTGACCGCTCGGCGCCACGGGCAGCATGGGAAGATCGATCAGTTCAATCTCTGCCGACTCAAGCCCGGAAACCACGCCCGCCTCTCGCAGACGCTGCATCAGGCCTTCGTAGAGCGTGCGGCTTGATTGGTAGTCGTGCAGCAGAATTTCGTACTGCACCATATCGTTCCGCTTGCCCAGGGCCGAGCTCTCGGCCTGTGCCAAAGCGCTTTCGGTCATGCGCTTGTTGCTTGCCGCGGCATCGAACGAAATTTTGGCCTGCTCCAGCACCCGCGCCTGTTCCTTCTGCACAGAAGCGCCGGCCTCGGCCAGTTCCGCCTTCAGGCGCTTTGTCTCCGGGTAGCTCTGCCCGAACTGTTCACTGACGTTGGCATACTGCGTCCGCAACTGCGCTTCAGAACTACGCAGGGTCTGCAGCAGCGACCCTGACGTAGGCTGCGCCGCTGAGGAGAGCAGCGGAGGACCACCCTCCACCAGATCCGGCCGCTCATCCTGCAGAATGCGATACCGCGCCTCGGCGGTGATGCGCGAAATGTCAGCCTGTTCATTGGCGCGTGCCAGGTCCTCCAGCTGCGAGGTCACCAGATTATGCGTGTCGTCGAAGCCGATCACGCCCAGCTTGCCCTGCAGATCCACCAGCTTTTGCTGATCGCCGAGCACCTGGTTTTTGAGGTCGTTCAGCTGCGCAGACAAGAATTTCGAGGCGCGCTGGGTGGAACTGAACTGCGTCTCAAAAATCCTCTCTACATACTGGTTCATCAGCGTGCTGACGATCTGCGTGGAAAGCATGGGAGATGTCGTCGTGCAGCTGATCATGATCGTGTCGGTTTTGGGTATCCGCTCGATCTTGATCATGCCCTCGAGTGCACCAAGCACACGCGCCTGTACCACTGGATCGGTCATGGAAGCGTGGCTGCTTGCGGCCTTGCCAAGAATGGCAGGATTGCTGGCCAGATGCAGTTGCTCGGCCACGCGCAGGTACAGCGATTTGCTTTCCAAAACAGAGACTTCCGACTCGATACGGTCATCCATATCGAGATCCCCACCGGCCAGGCTGCCGGCCCCAAACCGGAAGCGGTTCGAAGATCCGGAACGTACCTGCAAGGATCCTGTGGCCATGTAAACCCGCTTGCGATGGGCCATAGCCAGACCCGCCAGCAAAGCGCACAGCAGAACCGCCAAAACCAGCAGCCTCCTCCGCAGCAGGATGCGCCAGATCGAAAGCAGGCTGATGTCGTCAGGTTCCGCCCCGGCGAGCGCCGGTGTGTCGACCCAGGGCAACGGTGGCTGCGGCGTGGAAAGAAGTGACATCAGAAGCTTGAACTCCGACCACCCGAGGCAGACCATTGCGGGTGGAAACACGCTCAGGTTTGTTCGTCGGCAGCAAACCGAGAGAACTGACCCAAGAACATCACCAGTCTTGCGTCTTTTTCAAAGATTAGAAATCACCCATCAGTTGAAGAACCTCTGCAATGTTTCACCGCTCACGGCACTCCCCTCAGAGTGCAAACTGTGGCAGAGAGATGAAGTGAAAGAAGGAAGTAAGAAGAGCGCGGAACAAGTTTCTTCACTCTTCACTCTGTCACTCCTTCACTCCTTCACTCCTTCACTCCTTCACTCTGTCACCAGCCAAATCAAACTCTTCCCAGAAGCAGCCCGCTCGCGCCCTCGCTGGCAAGCGGAAGCGGCTGACGCGTACTGGGACGAGGCGCCAGACTCTTCCAGCTCCTCAAAACGTCAGCAAACCTCCAAAACTTCTTCCGAAACGCCGGCTTGCGCGTGAAAAGAGCCAGGAGACCAAAGACAACGAGCCGTGGCACCAATCCAAGCAGAAGAACAAGCTCAGCCCGTTGCCGCATCGCCGGAGTCGAACACGAGGCGTGGAAACGGCGATAGCCGGCATATAGATAGCTCATGCGTTCCACGCTGTAGCCGCCGAAATGCAGGTACATCAATTGCGAACACTGCACGGTGCGCAGTCCCCGTTGCAGCGTATGCGCACAGAACTCTACGTCTTCGGTGTACATGAAACCGCTCTCGTCCATGCCGCCGACACCTTCCCAGTTGCTGCGCCGCGTGAGCAGAAACGAGCCCTCCACCCAGTCATGACGGAAGGCCGCATGCGCCGGTTCCCCGAACGGATGCCGCAAAGGCTTGCTCCACTGCGAGGTGAACTTCCACATCCGCCAGGGTTTGGGAAAATGTCCGGTGTTGGCACGCAACTCCCCGTTCCGGCCATACATTCTGGCCCCCACAACGCCCACCCGCGCGTCCTCTGTCAGGATACGAAGACCGGCAGTGATATCTGTTAGCAGAACGGTGTCGCAGTTTAGCAATAGCAGAAAGGTGCCACGAGCTTGTCGCGCAGCCAGGTTATTCCCACCGGTAAATCCTAGATTGGCTTCACTCTCAATCAACCGTACGGCGGGGTAATGCATGCGCACGTAGTCCGGGGTTCCATCCCCCGATCCGTTGTCTACCAGCACGATCTCATGGGGCACGCTCACGTGCTTTGCGACGGCCTGCAGGCAGTCGTCCAGATAGCGCTTCGAGTTGTAGGAGACAAGCAGGATGGATACCAGCGGGTTGTCTCCCTCTTCCTGTCTCGTCGTTCGGTCAACTATCATGAAGTAGTCCTCGCCGCGAAGTTACTCCTCGCAACTTAAGCAAAGAATCCCAAATCCGATGTAGAAAAACCTGAGAGCGTGGGGAAAACGGCCGGCATGAGCGTCTCACTGACGCCGAACCACCGGGCCAGCGTGGCGCCGTACTGGCTTGCGGCGGTCGTCGGGATCCAACGGCCATTGCTTCCCGAGTCGTCCGGCCCATTCAGCGCAAGGGTAGGAAACGTTCCATACACCGCCCCACCTTTTACGGCTCCTCCCATCACCAGGTGGTGCGAACCCCAGGCGTGGTCAGTTCCATCACTTGAGTTCGGCTGCAGGGTCCGGCTGAACTCACTCATCGTGAATGTTGTGACCTGCTTTGCCAGGCCGAGCTCGATGGTGGCCTGGTTAAAGCTCACCAGAGCGCCATCAAGCGCACTCAGCAGCGCCGCATGCACGGCATGTTGCGAGCCATGCGTATCGAAATTGCCAAGATTGCAGAAGAAAATCTGGCGATTGATACCCAAAGCCGATCGAATTTGCATGATTTGCGCCACCTGCTGCAATTGGGTGGCAAGACCATTTCCGGTGGGAAACACCGTTTGAAGCGGTTGCACGGATTGTGCCGCCGCAGCCAGGGCTGACGCGTAACGAAAGGCGTTGGACGTGATGCCATTGTCTGCCTGCACCAGAGAAACCCCGCTGTTCAGCCCGACGAGAGCCTGCTGCGCGGACGCCCGTGCACTGCAAAGATCTCCCGCAGAACACGTGCCCATGCCCAGCTGCCCCGGCGTTACCGTAAGCGCACTGGTATGGGCGCCATCGCACAGGAGCGCATCTCCACTCACCGACGTCACCATGGGAACAGTGGCGTTCGGGTTGTACCTCGTGCTCAGGCCATCAGCGATGCGGCCGGCCCAGCCGCTGTGCAACTCTGCACTGAGGTTCGCATTCTGCCACTCCTGCGTCTGGTCCAGGTGGGAAAAGAGATTCCATGGCGCCGCTCCGCCCGAGAGGTATTGAGCTCGCGTGAGCGGTTGCGTCAGCGTGCCCACGTTTGCCACAAGTGCCGCAGAGCCGCTGTCGATCATCGCGCGCGTCCCCCCCAGACTAGGGTGAAGCGCAAAACCCGGAAGACTGCTGGAGGGCAGGACGGCATTCTGCGCAAGCGCCATAGGACCGCGCAGCGCCGCATAATTGGCGTAGCCTGCCGTATCGAACGGAATCAGCAGGTTATTAGCATCATTGCCACCGCTTAGGAAAATGCATACCAGCGCCTTGTAATCGGACGAAGCCGTACTCTGGGCCGCGGCGTTCAGCATACCCATGGGCCCGAGCCCGGCAGCGTTGCCGGCAGCCAGCAGTGCCGCGGAGCGGATAAAGGTGCGGCGGTCAAAATGCATCGAAGTCCCTGATCTTTCTAATGACAAATCTTGTACTGCGCCGAGGTGATCACGAGATAAAGCGCGAACTGAAGCCGCTGCTGTACATCGCTGATGGGAGCTACCGCACTGAGCAGCGAGGTCCGCATCGCAGCCGGCATCTGCCCATGCAGAAACATGGAACCGAGCAGATCGACAAGGGCCTCTGGAGACTTCGCCGACGCCAGACCAAGCGGGCTCGACGCACCCAGGTGAAGTGAGATCTGCCATAGACCGTTGGAGACGACCGTGTCCGCAAAGCTCATCCGCGCGGCAACGGAGGCCGTATTTTCAATGCCGAACTCCGGCGCATTCATCGTCGTCTGTGGAATCACGTACCCCGGCGGAAAAAAGCCAAACACACTTGGCGCATTCATAGGAAACTGCCCCATGGTGTTGGCCTGCCATAGCAGCAAAGTGTAAGGCCATGGCTCGGTTGGGTCGGCCGGGGTAGGCGTCAATCCGATGGCACGCAGCACCGAAGCCCCATACAGGAGCGGTTCACGCAGGTGGCCTCCGTCAAATTCCGGATCCGTGTCTCCGGCGCGTGCCTCAGGATCCAGCAGAATGGCCCGGAGAACCGCCTTCATATCACCTCTCACCCCCGCGCCATTGTCGATGAAAACAGCTGTAACACGAGCCACGTAAGCCGGGCTGGGCTGACTGGTGACCAGGTGTTGAATCAACTGCCGCGAGACAAAAGGGGGAAGATTCGGATGAGCAAAAATGTTATCCAAGGCGGCATCCACGTCCTCTTGGGCTGTCTGCCCCGCGGGAAGAACCGTTCCATTCAGCAGACCTTTCGCGGAAGTGTCATGCTGCTCCTCCACGGCAGCCATAGGCAGGTCCATGCGTCCCTGGTACACGGGAAAGCTGAGAGGAGGCTGACCCGGCCCCGGAACATAAGTCCAGCCCGTGAAAGCCCGGGCAAACGCCTGGACCTGCGCTTGTGTAAAGGTGGGAAGAGAGTTTCCGCTGGCATCCGTCTGCAAGGATCCATCCGGATTCAGCAGGTTGGGCCCGAGGCTGAACAGCTGCATGTTTTCCCGGGCAAAGTTCTCATTGGCGATCTGACCCGCCGGGGCTTTGCCGCTGTTGGCCATGTTCAGAAAGTCGCCCATACCCGGGGAGAGCGTCACGTCCTCCATCAACTGCCGCCAGTTGCCGAATGCGTTCTTCACCAGAAGGTTGTAGTAAAACGTGGTCGCGCGCCCGCCAAGCGAATCGTTGCTGATGACATAGACATGGCTCAACGCGAAGGCGACCCGTTGCCGAAGCTGGTCAGGAGCGGTCAGCGCCGCACCCCACCATTCACTGCCCCAGGTGCTGTCCTGCGAAAGACTGGCGTCCTCCGCCACATACTGCGGCGGCAGCGGATCAGGAATCGCCGGCAGGTATGTGGCGGGCAGCGCAAGTTGCTGATTAATCCAGTTTGAAAGCCCCTGGCCCTGCACAGCCGCGATGTCGCTCGCCGTCGGACCAAATGTAGCCTGATCCAAAAGCCTCGCCGACGCCGCTGAACTCGCTGGGACGCTGGACGCCGCCACCGTGCTCGCCACCGTGCTGCCCGCGGTGGTGCCCGGCTCGCCAGTGATCCCCGACAATCCGTGCCCTCCGCCCGTGGCGGAGGTATTGCCGGTGGAAGCGACGGACCCAGTAGCCCCAGATGTCTCGGTCACTTCGGTCCCTCCCGTAGTCGCTCCCGTAGTCCCAGTGGCGCCTGCGGAACCACCGGGAACAGCGGTGATCTCCGTCGCCCCCGTCGCCCCGCTCGCTGTTGGGGAGCCGCCGGCCTGCGTCACAGGCGCCTGCGAACTAGAGGCAGGCGCTCCAGAACTCGCCGTTGCATTTGCCCCTGTGCTCGATGACGTCGGAACCGAGACCGTCGTTCCACAACCCGTACAGCCCAGGACCAATATCAAAACAATGAAATCGAAACAACGGCGCATCCCGTGACTCATGCACCGTGTAACGGCAAATAAAAGGCGAACATGAGCACTGTCTCGAAATGCTACAGTCTCAACGCCCAGGCATCGGAGATCATCCCGTCGCCAGCCTTACGTGGCCTGATCTGTCGATAAGAAGGCAATCAGTTCAGAACTTGTGCGTGTCCTACCGCGCTTGGATCTCCGCTGCCCTGCTTTTCGCATCAGCACCACCCAACAACACCGCCTTCATGGCCGTGAAGTGCGACCCTCACAGCAGGTGTTGTCCCACCGTACAGGCTTCGATGGAAGCGCGAACTTCAGGCGCGCCGCTACGTGGCAAAGCACCCCATCTCCGCCGCAGGCAAACCAGAGTTTCGCAGCCTGAGCGCTCCGTATCTTCTGATTGGAGATTTCGTCCCTGCGTGCCCCGCTTGCGTTCTGAAATGCTTCTTTCAGGCCATTGCTGGCGCTTTCCGGGCATTGCTGTCACATAATCGAACAGCGCATAACTACAAGATGCGTATCCCACGTCTCGTCTCCCTCCTTCTCAAGCGCTCAGCGCTTCATTCGCCGGAGCTCCTCGGCGATCAGGGAAACTACGAAATCAGCAGATCTTTTCCGTTACGTATCGTTGCCGTCGCCTCGGCTACCCTTGCCGGCAGCCTCGCTCTGGCGGGCTGCGGCGCCAGTCTTCAGGATGCCGCCACCGAGGGCCCCATCGTTTCTACTAGAACCATCGCAGGTGTTGCCCATGGTGGCGTCTACCCCATCCAAAACGCCACCGTGCGGTTGATGCAGACGCAGACAGGCAGCCCCGGAAGTTATGGCAGCTCCGCCGCGACGCTGGGCACCACGACCACGGACGCCAACGGTAACTTCACCTTTAATCAGACGTACACCTGCTCTTCCTCGAAGGAATACGCCTACATCACGGTAACCGGCGGACATAGCTCGAACCTGACCGGAAGCACAGCCAACGGCTCCATTATTCAGGTGGGGGTCATCGGCACCTGCGCGACGCTGGCCGCTGACTACGCCACCATCAATCTCTACGTCAGTGAGGCCAGCACGGTCGCAGCAGCCTACGCTCTCGGCAACTTCATCGCCGTCAACAACAACAACGGCAACAGTTCGACGGCCGCCGGCACACAGATTGTGAACATCGGCGCTCCCGCAAACAATGCGGCAGTCTCACCCGCATGCACCGGCACAGGATCGTCCATGACGTGCACCGCTGGGGGCCTCGGCCACGCCTTCCAAACGGCGTACAACCTCGTCGATCAGGTCTCCTTCACCGGCAACACCCTGCCCACCGGTGCCGCACGTTCCAGTAATCCCTCTGCGACAACGGTTCCCGGCGCCGTTGCGCAGCAGATGATCAACACCCTTGCGAACATCCTGCAAAACTGCGTGGATTCCCTGAGCACCAGCAGCTACTGCACCACTCTGTTCAACTACGCGACCCCACCAAACGGAACGGCGCCGACCAACACACTCCAGGCTGCCATGGACATGGCCAAGTACCCGACCAACAACATCAGCAACCTGTTCGGCCTGCAGTCCCGGACTCCCTATTTCACGCCCGATCTCGATGCCGCCCCCACCTCCTTCACCGTAAGCATCTTCTACGGCATCAACACTGCCGGAACCGCGACGTCGTTTCCCTATCCCGTGGACCTCGCGCTCGATGCGGCCGATAATGTGTATCTGCTCTACGGCAGCGCCTCACCCAGCGCAAAAACGGCCACCGCCGTCACCGAGCTGTACGCCTCTGGTGCTACGGCTGCCGGCCCGTTGACAAACGCCAGCTACGGCTACCCCAGCCAGATCGCCATCGACGCCCTGAACAACGTGTATACGACCAACAACGACACCACCACGGGGGCAGTCCTGCATACGCAATCAGGAAGCGCCCTGACCGCGGTGGCACAGTTGACCAATGCCTCCGGCGTGGCAACCGATACAAGCAACAATCTCTGGATCTCCGCTGCCAACACGGCAACCGCCACCGTGAACGAGTTCAAGTACGCCACAATCCACGCCGCGACCGGCACCGCCAAAGCCGACTTCGCGACCGGGGTGATCGGCAACGTTCCCAGCCTCGCCATCGACGGCCTCGGCGGTATCTGGGGCGTAAAGAACGTGACGGGCGCCAACTCAAGCTCGGTGAACGTCTACAACAGCGGCTCGGTCAACGCACCGAGCTACAGCGCGACGGGCTACAACACCTATGGCCTCTCCGCGGGCGGAGGCTTCTCCGTCTCGCTGGTACCGGTCTCTACCAGCATCGCCGGCGGCTACTTCCCGCTCAACGGGCAGCTGGACAGCTCAGGAACCTACTACTCGAACTCCAACCAGCTCTACCAGGGACCCACGGCGACGACTACCGGGTCGGCCGCTCCAAACCGCACCGCCATGGACGGGACCGGCAACATTCTGTGGACCGATCTGGAATCCAGTGGGCTGCTGTGGATCTATACCCCGTCGAGCAATCCGTTCACGACCGCCGGCACCTCGGTTTCCTTCCTGCCCTGCTACCCGGTCCCGGATGGATCGGGTTACAGCTGCCTCTCGGGGACCAACCTGGGCGGCTCCTACCTGCGCGGTATGGCCGTCGACAGCGCCGGCAATGTGTGGCTGGGCGCCGATGCCGGCCTCGGTGTTTTTGTCGAGGTTATCGGTCTCGCCGCGCCCTCCTGGCCTCTGCTCTCCTACGCCAAACCCGCCAGCTTGCCACAATAGACCATGGCA